>CAIKKN010000010.1 GCA_903827945.1 uncultured Actinomycetes bacterium
ACAATCGGTGTTTTAGCGGTATTGCTTCCTTTCATTATTGGTGTGTCACTGGGGCTCATGACAGGTTGGTTTGGTGGGAAATTTGATTCATCGGTAATGCGCGTTGTGGACACCGTGATTGCATTTCCGTTTTATGTTTTAGCCATCGCTCTCGTATTCATCTTTGGACCAGGAGTCAAGAGCATCATCGTGGCGATCACGCTTGTTGGATGGGTGGCCTATTGTCGAATCGTCCGAGCAAATGTTTTGGTGGCTAAAGAACTTGACTATGTTCACGCTGCTCGACTTACAGGTTTGCCAACTAACCGCATTTTGCGTCGTCACTTGTTACCTAATGTTATTTCTCAGGCGATTGTCTTTTCCATGAGTGACATAGTCCTAAGTATCTTGGCCATCGTTTCCCTTGGTTATCTAGGGCTTGGTGTGCCAATTCCTACTGCCGAGTGGGGATCCATGATTCAAGAGGGACAACCGTATATTTTGCAGCAGTGGTGGCTTGCAACCATTCCGGGCTTTATGGTGGTAATTGTTGGCTTTGCTCTTTCGCTTATTGGCGATGGTCTCGTCGCACGTTTGGAGCGCTAATTGAGTACACCACTGATTTCAGTTCAAGATCTCAATGTTGAGATAAAGACCAATCGGGGACTCTTAAAAGCTGTTCGTGGAGTCTCATTTGATATTGACGCGGGTGATTCGATCGGTATCGTCGGGGAATCAGGAAGCGGAAAATCAATCACACTGAAAGCAATCCTTGGCTTGCTCCCAAATAATGCAAGGGTTTCCTCTGGAAAGATATTTATTGACGGGAAAGATATTTCGTCTCTCGATAAAAGGGCTCGGCGTGGACTTCTATGCGATACGGCAGGCATGATATTTCAAGATGCCATCGCGGCGCTAAATCCAGTTATCTCTGTTGGAGATCAAATTGCTGAGGTTCCACGTTTTAGATTGGGGCAGAGCAAGAGCGAGGCACGACAATCCGCGCTAAGTCTTATGGAGCAAGTTGGAATCTCCGACGCAGAATCTCGGTTCTCGCTATATCCACACCAACTTTCGGGAGGTCTGCGCCAGAGAATCGCCATTGCAATAGCGCTTTCAGGCAAGCCTAAAATATTGTTTTGTGATGAACCAACGACCGCTCTTGACGTAACGATACAAGCCCAAGTTCTGCGGTTACTTCTGGAGCTACGAAAGAACTCAGGTTTAGGAATTGTCTTTGTCACTCATGACTTGGCAGTTACTAATGAAATATGCGACTCAATTAAAGTCATGTATGCCGGTCGATTTGTGGAAGCGGGAGGCGTGCGCGCCACTTTTAATTCCCCAACTCATCCGTACACGTATTCCCTTCTCAAAGCCGCTCCAGATCCCGATGAAGCAGTGCATCGACTCTTCTTCATTACTGGCGAAGCGCCTAACCTAACGGCTCCAGTTATCGGATGTCCTTTTGCGCCGCGTTGTTTTGCGGTTGAAGCAGATTGCCTAGGTGCGGAGCCACCACTACTCAAGATAGGGCAATCTTCAAGTGCGTGTTTTAAGTCTGAGAATCACAACACTTGGGCTGCATCTGATTCGAAAAGTGGAGGCAAGTAATGGATCAAGCAATGATCGCAACGAAGGACCTTGTCAAGCATTTTGGAAAACATCAATCTGTGGCTGATCGGCTAAGGAAAAGGCAAGTTTTTAATGTTCCGGCAATTGATGGAGTAAACCTGGAACTAAAGAAGGGTGAGACCTTAGGCCTTGTCGGTGAATCAGGGTGTGGCAAGACAACAGTGGCCAAGCTCCTGACCCTTCTTGAGACCCCGACGTCAGGGAGCATCACCTTTGAGGGGACTGACCTGCTCAGCCTTGGAAGTAGCGAACTGCGGCGACAGCGCAAAGATATTCAGTTGATGTTCCAAGATCCCTATGCCTCGCTCGATCCACGGATGCGAGTGGGTTCTATTTTGCGTGAACCACTCAAGGTCCAACGGATCGGCAGCGATGCAGAGCAACGGGCTCGTGTTCTTTCCCTCTTAGACGATGTTGGATTATCCCCGTCGGCCGTGCAGCGCTATCCGCACGAATTCTCTGGGGGGCAACGCCAACGCATCGGTTTTGCTCGGGCACTGGCGCTTGGACCTCGCCTCCTTATCGCTGACGAGCCGGTGTCTGCGCTCGACGTCTCGATCCAAGCGCAACTTTTGAACCTGATGAAAGACCAACAAGCGGCTCGGGGCCTGACCATGATCC
>CAIKKN010000011.1 GCA_903827945.1 uncultured Actinomycetes bacterium
GGGTTTACCTTGCCATCTGCATCACTGCAGATGCGGTGGTCTCTTACACCGCCGTTTCACCCTTACCTCACCTTCCCGAAAGAAAGTGAGGCGGTAATTTTCTGTGGCACTGTCCTGCGGATTGCTCCGAGTGGCTGTTAGCCACCACTTTGCTCTGCGGAGTCCGGACTTTCCTCGGTGTATCGCTACAACGCGGTGATCCAGGCGACTCTTCTGTGGCTAAGTATAATGTGGAATCAGAATGTTGCGAATGGCGATTTTTATGAGGAGCCTTGAATGAACGCTGAAATACCTGCATGGAAGAGCTCACTCCTTGCGAAATGGGAAGAAATTGGCGCGGCCGGTGTCTTCGAACGAGCTGGAATGAACTTTCAAGAATCCTTTGTGCAGGCGATCATCGATTACAAGGGTGAGAAAGACCCTTACGCCAATCACGAGTGGTCTGTCTTTCAATTTGCGCGACTTTCATCGGGCGTTGTTCACGCCGCACCTAAAGAGATTGGTGAAGGAGAACAGGTGGTTTGGGAAGAGTGGTACTTCGAAGATGGAAGTTCACACCACAATGTTCTTCGCAATCACAAACATGAATTAGAGAAGAAAATTGTAAATCTTAATGACGATGAACATCCTGCAATAGTTATGAACATCGATTGGCATTACTACGACGATGCTGATCGCCGTCCACTTTTCTTACGTTAGAAAGCTCGCTCGCTCAATGACATGAGCGCCATCAATCCATCCGACGGCCAAATCTTGATTGTCGTAATGCTGCAAGGTGCAACATCAACGTGAAAAATTGAGTCAATTGGCGCCGATAGAGCAACGGTTGCCGAACCTTTAACCACAACGTTATGCGTTACAACAGCTACGGTTTCCCCAGGATACTGGGCTGCAAGTCTGCGAATTGCACTTCCAGCACGCTCTGCTGTGGCGGCATAAGACTCTCCCCCGCCTTGCTCATACCAAGGATCAGCGACCCACGCTTTGTACTCCTCAGGAAATTGTTCATCAACCTCAAAAGGTGTAAGTCCATCCCACTTTCCAAAGGATGCCTCAATCCAATCGTCATCAATAATCGCTTCCAAACCTGTAACTTTTGAAATCTCTTCGGCAGTTTCTATAGTTCTCTGAAGTGGTGACACCAATAAATGCTTTGGGCTACGTTTCTTTAATTCAGCAGCAACCGAACGAGCCTGCTCGCGCCCCTTCTCAGTCAAAGAAGGATTCGAACCACCAGAACCGGAAAAACGACGTTCAGGTGTAAGCGGAGTCTCGCCATGGCGAATTAAATAAATAGTTGTTGGAACTTCACCTGAAAGCAAACGCCCGTGCAGAAAATTTCTCTGTATATAAGGGGTCTCTGCAACTTCACCATCAAGTGCTTTATTTGCAAGTCGGTCAGCATGTGAATTCTCATCGCGAGGAATCCACGTAAATGTAATAAGGCTCATCGGATGTATATCGCGTGCTTGCTTTGCAAGATCGCGCATATCTGGATGCTTAATCTGCCAACGCCCCGACATCTGCTCAATCACTAACTTGGAATCCATTTTCACATGGATTGTGGCTTCAGGATCAATTTCATGTGCGGCCTTCAGGCCGGCAATCAGACCGCTGTACTCAGCGACGTTATTCGAAGCGATTCCAAGGGGTGCGAAAAGTTCCTTAAGGATCTGCCCATTTTCTGAAACAACTGCGCCGTATGCAGCAGGTCCCGGATTACCTCGTGATCCTCCATCTGCCGTTATGTTGAGTACGCGGCCCATTTAGATGCGCACCAAGATTCGACGGCACTCTTCACAGCGCAAAACTTCATCGTCTGCAAGAGTCTTAATTCTTTCGAGTTCCACGGCATTAATCTGGAGGTGACACCCATCGCACTTGTTGCCAATTAATAGAGCAGCGCCCACGCCACCCTGGCTTGCACGAACCTTTTCGTAAACTTCTAACAACGCAGAATCTATTTGCGGCGCAAGCTTCATTCGATCATTTGCTGCCGTCGCAATTAGCGCATCCAGTTCGGTTCGAGCGTTTTCGATACGCACGTTTAGTTCAAGTTCTAATTTTCTCAAACCTTCTTCATCACTCTTCAATTCATCAGCGCGCTTCTTAACGCTTTCGTGACGAAGCATTATTTCGAGTTCGCTATCTTCAAGATCTGCTTTTCGCTTGGCAAGAGTGGCTAATTCGTGTTGCGTTTGCTCTAACTCTTTAGGTGTTCCAAGGCCAGCGTTTAGACGTTTTTCATCCTTTTCCATACGCATGGTCACGGCCTCGACATCGACCTCACTTCGTCGCAAATCAATGGTGACATCTTCAAGTTCAGTCTCAACGACCTGGAGCTCTACCGCAGAGTGCTCTAAACGAGAGTGGATAGCAGCAATTTGCTCATGCTCCGGTATCGATTTCAATTTAAAATTTAGTTGATTAATTTCGGTATCTAGCTTCTGCAGTTGCATCAGGAGTCCTTGGTGGGCAGGGGTCGCCTTCATTTCTTGGCTCCGATCGAAACTATGTATTTGTGACTGATTCTTAACCTAAATCTTATCCGATGTAAGCGGACCGGGGCAATTACTCTCGAGTCACACGGAACAAATTAATTGGCAACAACGCTACGACTGCCGCGGGTAATAGCCACCACGCATTATTACCTCCATGAACCAAGATATTGGTCGCCTCCATCGCCACAACAACTATGGCAAATCCAACCAAATCATCTCCAATAAGGAAGTCATACCAAAAGAAAGCGAAATCCTTAGCAATCTTGATAAAGCCGTGGTCTTCCAAAATACTCTCTGCATCAAGCTCGTCAAGCTCAGATATTGTTGAAACGTTAATGTTCGCTGGGCTCTTTGCCTTTTTTGACTTTAAAATTTGCACGAGAATAAATGAAGTTAGCGAAATAAATGGAATGATCGCCAGCAAGGATGCATCCGTATGCGGCCAAATAGCTCCTGCTCCTTCAGCACCCCAAAAAATTCCAAAGGATGTAAGCATGATTCCAACTGCAAACTTCATAGTATTTTCAGGGACTTGAGCAAGTGGTTTACGAAGGGCAAATCCCGAAGCGGCAACAATAAGAACTGCAAGAAGCGCAGCCAGTGAGGCAAGTGTCACTTGATGTTGAATGGTTCCAAATGTTAAAACTATAAAGGCAACTTCGAGCCCTTCAAGTAAAACACCTTTAAATGAAAGAGTGAAGGCATACCAATCTGCAACTCCGAAGCGTTTACCTTCTTTTGCTTTGCGCGCCAAGGCGATTTCCTCTTGGAAGATTTCTTCTTCATCATGCAGCTCTTTGTAGCCAGAGCTTCGCAAGATCGCCTTGCGCACCCATTGCAGACCAAAGACCAACAAAAGAGTTCCTACAAAAAGGCGAAGACTATTTATTGGTAAATTAGAGATTGATGGACCAATTGAAACGATAATGACTGCGAGAAGACCAAGTCCTGCACTGGTTCCAAGTAGCGCAGATTTCCAATCTCGAGCCGTTCCAGCCGCTAGAACAATAGTTGTGGCTTCAACGGCTTCGACGGCGCAGGCAAAAAACACTGAAAGAAATAACGCGAGTCCGCTCATTTGATAAGTGTACTTTTCTCAGCGAATCAGAGAACCATGGTGGGCGGTGAGGGTTTCGAACCCCCGACATCCTCGGTGTAAACGAGGCGCTCTACCACTGAGCTAACCACCCAATACCTGCTCAACGTGGAGGTCGAGCAAGCCTGCGTACTCTACTAGGACTCTGGCGGGAGTGGAAATTGGGTCTTCGCTCGCTTGAAATAGGCAGCAAATTGGAGAATGGTGTGGCGGTGGCTAGGCAATCTGGAAATAAAACGTGGATCTATCTAGCTCTTTTCAATTCAGTTTTTATTCAGGCAAGCACCTACCTCGCTCGTCCAATGATTTCTTATAAGTTGATTGAACTTCATGCCTCATCCTTCATTATTGGAACATTCGGTGGGCTGTATGCACTTGTGCCTCTGCTTCTTGCAATTCCAATTGGAAGCGTCATCAATAAATATGGTGAAGCTAGATTGATACTTCTTGGAACCCTCTTAATTTCTGTCGCAGCACTCGGTCTCTCTGCTGCGAATTCAGTTTCTGTGATGATTTTCTGGGTTGCCCTAATGGGAAGCGCGCAGTTCCTATGCATGGTTGGCGCGCAAGCAATGTTTGCTAATCGAAGCGAGGATTTTCACTATGAGAAATTCTTTGGCTACTACACCTTCAGCGCAGCGCTAGGTCAACTCATCGGCCCACTTATCGGTTCAGCCACTTCACATTCTTCCGGGTTAATCCCCCGTTTCATTGGACATGCTTTCTTTGCGGCAGCAGTGCTCGCATTCGTTGGCTTGATTCCAATTCTTGGTTGGGTAAAGAGTTCTAGTCATCAAGCTTTCGTTCCGCAACAAACTTCGGGCGTCTTAAGAATGCTTGGAAATCCATCGATGCGCTCAGCAATGCTTGCGAGTCTTGCGATTTCATCAGTCGTAGATATTTTGGTTGTCTTCTTGCCTGTTCTTGGAAAAGAGAGAGGATTTTCTGCAAGTTCTATTGCAACTATCTTGGCTGTCCGAGCCCTCACGAGTATGGCTTCACGAGTCTATTTAGGAGAAGCAACAAGGAAACTGGGATTCAGAACGCTTCTCTTGGGAAGCATGATTCTTTCATCACTTTCGCTTCTAGTCGCAATCTTTGCAAATTCGGTTGTGCTTCTTGCAATTGTTATTGGAGTCGCAGGTCTTGCCCTCGGCGTTGGTCAACCAATGACGATGGCTTGGGTATCTAGAATTTCGAAGAAAGATGAGCGATCACTTGCTATTTCAGTGCGTCTTGCGGGTAATAGATTCGGACAATTTACTTTGCCGTTAGCTGCAGGCGCATTGGCTGCTCCTTTCGGAGCAAATTCAGTACTTGCAGCTATGGCACTTCTTATTGCTAGCTCTTCTCCTACCGTTGTGAAAACTTTTAAGAAGGAGTAATTAAGCGAGAGTCGCGAGCGCAGCTTTATATTCAGCGATATTTCGAGCATCGCCAAGGCCATTCACGATGGTCCAGCGAACGATGCCTTCTTTATCAATAATGAATGTTCCGCGTACAGCGCAACCACGAGTCTCATCAAAAACTCCGTATGCCTTTGCTGCATCGCCATGTGGGTGGAAATCTGAAAGAAGTGGGAACTTGTAGCTCTCTTGATCAGCAAAGACGCGCTGAGTGAATTGTGAGTCGCAAGAAATGGCGAGAAGTTCTACGTCATCATTCTGGAATGCCCCGATGTCATCGCGAAGTCCGCAAAGTTCTCCTGTGCAAGTTCCGGTAAATGCGAATGGATAGAAAAGTACTACAACGTTTTTCGAGCCCTTAAAAGAAGAAAGCGTGACAGGCTCTCCGTGCTGATTCTTAAGTGTGAAATCTGGTGCTACTTCGCCTATTTGAATTGCCATTTTGTATATCCGTTCCTATTTCTTGGATTTGCGTGGCACTAATCTAGTGGCTGTCCACTGAGGCGTTGCCACGAAAGATGTGGTCTGCGTGAGTCCTGCTGTTGGAACAGCATCTTGAATCTCGCTCGGGGTTGTGTGACCTGGTAGTCCTACTTTTGGATTCATCAGCCAAATGTGTCCAGCCTCTGTAAGGGATGTGAGGGCGTCGACCAGTTCATCGACAAGATCTCCATCATCCTCTCTCCACCACAGGAGCACGCCGTCAACGACTTCTTGAGAATCGCTATCGAGGAGTGCGTTGCCTGACTTATCGGCAATTGCCTCACGCAGTTCTGCATCGCAATCTGTAGAGTCGAATCCAACTTCTAGAATAAGTTCCCCATGTTTAATGCCCATACGTTCTACAGCCGAAGTTACTTGTGGGTTCAAGCTCGGCCCCCGGCAGCGTTTATCACAGGAGTAGTCCACCGAACCTTGAGCCATCCCGCAAGCCCCAATTGGTCACAATTGCATCCCAAAACGTGAGCAGATGGCGCATCTGGATGTGACGAGAGACCCCCCGAGGGGGAAAGATAGCCCCATGACCAACACCAGTGAAAATAGTCAAGCTCCAGACCACCTCCTTGGACAGCTCGTTGATACCGATCCTGCGGAGACGGCTGAGTGGAAGGACTCACTGGACGCAGTCCTCAAGAACGCGGGACCTGTTCGCGCGAGATACCTCATGTTGTCGATGTTGCAACAGGCGCGTGAAAAAAATGTTGGCATTTCAAGTGTTCGCTCAACTAATTACATCAACACGATTGCACCAGGTGAAGAACCCTCTTTCCCAGGTGATGAAGATATGGAACGGCGAATTCGTCGAATCATTCGTTGGAACGCAGCCGTCATGGTGCACCGTGCACAACGTCCAGGCGTTGGAGTCGGTGGACATATTTCTTCCTTTGCTTCATCTGCAACGCTTTATGAAGTTGGATTCAATCACTTCTTCCGCGGCCAGGATCATCCAGGTGGCGGAGACCAAATTTATTTTCAGGGGCATGCAAGCCCAGGAATGTATGCACGCGCATTTGTAGAAGGCCGGTTCTCTGAAGATCAGATGGATGGTTTTAGACAAGAACTTTCTCACGAGGCCGGCGGACTCTCTTCATATCCTCACCCACGACTTATGCCAGAGTTTTGGCAGTTTCCAACTGTGTCGATGGGACTTGGTCCAATCAACGCGATTTACCAAGCAAGATTTAATCGCTATTTACAAGGTCGCGGTATTAAAGATACGAGTGAACAACGCGTTTGGGCATTTCTTGGAGATGGCGAAACTGATGAACCAGAAAGTCTTGGCGCTCTTTCTCTCGCAGCTCGTGAAGGCTTGGATAATCTGACTTTTGTTATCAACTGTAACTTGCAACGTCTTGATGGACCCGTCCGCGGAAATGGCAAGATCATGCAAGAGCTTGAATCAATCTTTGGTGGCGCTGGCTGGAATGTAATCAAAGTTGTTTGGGGTCGTGAATGGGATGAGCTCCTTGCAAACGACCGCGAAGGCGCACTTGTCGATTTGATGAACAAGACTCCAGACGGAGATTTCCAAACATTCAAGACCGAAGATGGCGCATATGTTCGTGAGCATTTCTTTGGCCGCGATCCACGCACTGCCGCTTTAGTTAAAGACTGGAGCGATGAAAAGATTTGGGCCCTGCGCCGTGGAGGCCACGATTATCGCAAGATGTACGCCGCATACAAGGCAGCAACTGAGCACAAAGGTCGCCCAACAGTAATTCTCGCCAAAACCATTAAGGGCTGGACCCTTGGTTCGACATTTGAGGGTAGAAACTCAACTCACCAAATGAAGAAAATGACACAAGAAGATTTAATTGAGTTTAAGAATCGTTTGGGTCTTCCAATTGCAGATGAAGCGGTTGATAAATATCTACCTCCTTATTATCGCCCGGCTGAAGATTCACCTGAGTACAAATATTTGATGGAGCGGCGCCAGGCACTTGGCGGATCAATTCCATCACGTCGCAAAGTTTCACAACCTCTCCCCCAACCTCCAGCGACTGCATATGAATCTGTTTCGCGTGGTTCGGGTAATCAAGGAATTGCAACGACAATGGCCTTTGTTCGACTTCTGAAAGACTTAATCAAGGATCCAGAAATCGGAAAGCGCTTTGTGCCAATTATTCCTGACGAGGCGCGTACTTTCGGAATGGATTCACTTTTCCCAAGCCTCAAGATTTATTCTCCTCACGGTCAGACCTATACGGCCGTTGATCGTGAATTGATGCTCTCCTATAAGGAGTCGACCTCGGGAGTAATCCTTCACGAAGGAATTAACGAAGCAGGATCAGTGGCGTCATTCACCGCAGTTGGTTCTGCCTACTCAACTCATAACGAGCCAATGATTCCAATTTATATCTTTTACTCGATGTTTGGCTTCCAACGTACCGGCGACGCATTTTGGGCTGCAACAGACCAGTTAGTGAGAGGTTTTGTTGTAGGTGCAACAGCAGGCCGAACAACGCTAAATGGCGAAGGTTTGCAGCACGAAGATGGACATTCACTTCTCCTTGCTTCTACAAACCCTGCAGTTGTTGCGTATGACCCAGCTTTTGGTTTCGAACTTGGACACATTGTTCGCGATGGTTTGCGCCGCATGTACGGAGAAAATAGCGAAAATGTTTTCTACTACCTCACCGTCTATAACGAGCCATACCCTCAACCAGCAGAACCTGCTGGCCTTGATGTCGATGGACTTCTTAAGGGCATGTATCTTTACGCGCCGGCACCTACAAAGCACAAGCGAAAGGTTCAACTTCTTGCATCTGGCGTTGGCGTCAATTGGGCCCTTGAAGCGCAGAAATTGCTAGACGAGCATTGGGGTGTAGCAGCAAACGTCTGGTCAGTTACATCATGGAATGAAATGCGCCGCGATGGTCTTGCCGTTGATAGCCATAACTTGGTTAGCCCTCATGACAAAAAGAGCGCTTTCGTAACTAAGAAATTAGCTGGCTATGAAGGTCCAGTTGTCGCAGTCAGCGATTTCATGAAGGCCGTACAGGATCAAATCGCGCCATGGGTGAAGAATCCATTTATCTCTCTTGGAACTGATGGATTTGGTTTGTCTGATACGCGCGGTGCTCTTCGCCGCCACTTCAAAGTTGATGCTGCCTCGATTACCATTGCAGCACTTTCACAGCTCGCTGACGAAGGTGAACTGAAGTCAAAGGTAGTTCAAGAAGCAATCGATCGTTATCAGATTAACGATGTGAAAGCTGCTGACCCAGGCAACACGGAAGGATCTGGATGATCACTCGCTTTCCAATAGTAGATATTGCACCTGCAACCTACTTCGGTGGTGAGTTTGTTCCAGCCAAGGCAATCCCTGGCGAATCTTTACCTGTTTCTGCAACCATTTTTCGAGAAGGTCACGATACTTTTTCTGCCAACGCACTCCTCTTCGATCCCGCTGGAAAATTAGTTCAACGCACTTCCATGCGAGAAGTGTGGCCAAATTCGCAAAACTATGAAGCTTGGATAACCCCAACCTCTCTAGGTTTGTGGCACTTTGCAATCGAAGTTCAGGATGAAAAGGGCATTAAGGATCAGTCCGAAAAATTTCCTATTCTGGCCGAAACTCCACGCGCACTTATCGGAGCTTGGTATGAATTCTTTCCGCGCAGTGAAGGGGCGGTCAAGAATAAAGATGGTTCAATAACTTCTGGAACTTTCAAGACAGCTCAAGCATCTCTTAAACGTGTTAGCGACATGGGTTTCGACGTTCTTTACCTACCGCCCATTCATCCCATTGGTATTCAATTTCGAAAAGGCAAGAACAATTCCACAACAGCAGAACCTGGCGACCCTGGAGTTCCATGGGGAATTGGTGGCAAAGATGGCGGACACGATGCCGTAAACCCAGAGCTGGGAACACTTCAAGATTTTAACGAGTTTGTCGCTGCAGCCAAGAAGCTTAAAATTGATGTTGCACTTGATCTGGCTCTTCAATGCTCTCCGGATCATCCGTGGGTGAAAACGAACGAGGATTTCTTTACAAAGCGCGCTGATGGAACGATCGCTTACGCCGAGAATCCTCCGAAGAAATATCAGGACATCTACCCCATTAATTTTGATAATAATTACAAAGTCTTATTTGCTGAGATTTTGAGAGTTGTGAAATATTGGATTGCGCAAGATATAAGAATTTTCAGAGTCGATAACCCACATACAAAACCAGTTAATTTTTGGCAACATCTCATTTCCACTATAAATGCCGAATACCCAGATATTGTTTTTCTTGCAGAGGCCTTCACAACTCCAACGATGATGCACGCGCTCGGCAAGGCTGGATTTCAGCAGTCCTACACTTACTTCACATGGCGTGTCACAAAGCAAGAATTAGCCGACTACGGTCGCGAGCTTTCCAAAGAGACCTCTCCTTTTTTCCGCCCGAATTTCTGGGTAAATACTCCAGATATTCTGCCTTTCCACCTCCAATCTGGAAATCCTGCAATGTTCGCGCTACGAGCCGTTCTTGCTTCAACCATGTCTCCATCATGGGGAATGTATGCCGGGTATGAACTCTATGAACATATACCGTTCAAAGATGGCGGCGAGGAATACCGGGATTCAGAGAAATATGAAATCAAAGTTCGCGATTGGCAAGGTGCACGCAAAGCTGGGCTGACCTTAGAACCATTTATTGCACAGCTAAATTCAATACGAAAAGAGCACACCGCTCTCCAGCGCCTTCGAAATCTTGAGTTTCATAAGACTGATAATGAAAATGTCATCGCGTATTCCAAACGAGAAGGAAAAGACCTAATCCTTGTTGTGGTAAATCTCGATCCTGCGCGTCCACAAGAGACGATGGTTCATTGGGATATGTGGTTCCTCGGATTTGAAGCAGATACTTTTGAAGTAAAAGATCTCCTCGACGGCAAGAAACACACCTGGCACCCACATACTTTTGTTCGCTTAAATCCGGGTCGTCCTGATGGCAAAGTTGCACATATTGTCCAGGTGGTAATTTAATGATCAAAAAATTCTTTTCGAAGAAAAAAGATTCGGAAACTAAATTCCAATCTCCACCGGCAGGATATTTGAATCCCAATTCAACTCTGGGCGAAATGGATTTATACCTCATAGGTGAAGGCCGCCATGAAAGGCTGTGGGAAGTTCTGGGTGCCCACGTACGTCGCGATGAACAGGGTGAACTCGTCGGAACTGCATTTTCCGTCTGGGCGCCAAATGCTCGAGCAGTTTCCCTCATTGGCGATCACAACTTCTGGGACAAGGCAGCAAACCCAATGATTCCACTCGGGGCCAATGGAATTTGGGAAGTTTTTCTTCCATCGCTCGGTCCAAATACAAAATATAAGTTTGCAATACAAGGCCCGGACTGGCGTTGGGTTGACCATGCCGATCCCATGGCACAAGCAACCGAGATTCCTCCCTTGACCGCTTCAATTGTTCACGAAAGTGACCATCTATGGAATGACTCAGAATGGATGAAGAGGCGAAGTGAGTTCCAATCGTGGCGCGCTCCCGTAAGCGTTTATGAAATTCATTTGGGATCTTGGCGACCAGGTCTCTCCTACAGAGAACTTGCCGTCGAACTTGCTGCCTACGTACTTGAAGAAGGATTTACGCACATAGAACTCTTGCCAGTAATGGAGCACCCATTCGGCGGTTCATGGGGTTACCAAGTTACTTCTCTCTTCGCGCCAACCTCGCGATTTGGATCACCCGATGATTTCAAGTTCTTTGTTGACTCACTCCACCAAGCCGGTATCGGCATCATTTTGGATTGGGTACCTGCCCACTTCCCCAAGGATGAATGGGCTCTGGCCAAATTTGATGGAACTGCGTTGTACGAGCACGAGGACCCCCGTTTAGGTGAGCATCCCGACTGGGGTACGCTGATTTTTAATTACGGAAGAAATGAAGTTCGAAACTTCCTCGTAGCAAGTGCTCTGTTCTGGTTGCTTGAATATCACATCGACGGTATTCGAGTCGACGCGGTGGCTTCGATGCTCTACTTAGATTACTCACGCAAAGACGGAGAATGGCTGCCCAACAAAATTGGCGGTAGAGAAAATCTAGAAGCAGTCTCATTACTTCAAGAAACGACAGCTACGGCATATCGTGAAGCCCCCGGGATTATGATGATTGCAGAAGAATCAACAGCGTGGGGCGGAGTCACTAAGCCGACTAGCGAAAATGGACTCGGGTTCGGATTCAAGTGGAATATGGGTTGGATGCACGACACCCTCGAATACATCCAGCACGAGCCAATTCATCGGATGTATCACCATGATGAAATAACATTCTCCATTTTGTATGCATGGTCAGAAAATTTCATGCTCCCGCTTTCACATGATGAAGTTGTCCATGGAAAGGGATCCCTGATAAATAGAATTCCTGGAGATCGCTGGCAGAAGCTTGCTACCTTACGAGCTCTTTACGGATTTATGTGGGCCCATCCTGGAAAGAAGTTGCTCTTCATGGGTTGCGAATTTGCTCAAAATGATGAGTGGAGTGAATCTCGTTCACTCGATTGGCATTTAACTGAATTTTCCGAGCATCGCGGGGTGCAAGAATCTGTAAAAACTATGAATAAAATCTATCGTTCTGAATCAGCCCTTTGGGAGAAAGACACTTCTCCAGAAGGTTTCACTTGGTTGGTCGGCAATGATGGTGCCGCAAACACCATGGCATTTGCGCGTTGGTCTGACAATGGTGATTGCCTAGTTTCCATCACAAACTTCTCCCCCGTGCCACACGAAAATTATTCAGTTCCTCTTCCACGCGCAGGAAAATGGAATGAGATATTTAATACTGATTCAATGGAGTTTGGCGGAAGTGGTATTTCTAACGTGGAAATTAACTCCATCGAAGGTGTTCCTACGACTCTTCGCGTGCCGCCTCTTGCAACAATCTGGTTAAAAAGAAGCTAGTTGCCCTTCTGTCCCACGCGATTGGGGCTCCCTAAATAGGCAAATTTCGCAACCAGCATCAACAAAATTCCAGGCACTAGAAGTGCAATAGTGATTGAAGTCGTTTGCGCCAACCAAGAAATAATAGACTTTGCTCCAAATGCAATAATTGTATTTGCCAGGTTTAACTTTGAAACTACCTCGCTAGGCTTAAGTGAGCTTCTACGATTTGCAATGGTTGTGAATATTGGCGCCATGAAGGAGGTTCCAAGGCCTGCAAAGAAGAAGGCGATTACCTCGCACGTGAGTGCATATGAAGATCCCTTGCCGGCTAAGAACCACGCGAGCTGAGAAAAGAAGATAAATCCGCCTCCACCGCCAATTGCGGCAAAACGGATCCAAAATCTCTCAGACCGATAGCGAATCAATTTCACGATATACATACGTCCAAGAATCATTCCGACGATAAGAGCCAAATACGCTAGAACGCTCGCGCTTTTGCCTGCTCCAATTTCTTGATTCGTCACAAGCGTGGACCAATCTCCACTTGAAAACTCAATGAGTAGTCCCATGGCGAATGCCACAACGATTGATTTGTCGAATGTAAAGATTGATTTCAAACTCTCAAGAGTGATGCGCTCGAATGCGGCCCCATCTTTAGAGCGTTCTGGGAAATTGGATTTCATTGAACGCAAGAGCGCCATGGTTGCAATCCAGGTGAATGCCATAAGAAAATCTAGATGCCATGCAAATGAAATTCGTGAAGTAATAAGGAGTGCCGCTATGACAGTTACCAGAACGCCCAAGCTCCACGATCCATGCATGCGTGGGAGCAGAATTTCTCCGCTTTCATCCTGGCGACGTAATACTTGTGTGTGAAGAGCAATCATGTGCGCGGAAAAGCACATCGCTAGAAAAATATTCGAAACTGCATAAATTTGAGCAGAGTGAATATGAGGAATGGCCGCCATAACTGCGTATTGACCTGTTGCGCTGATAACCAGCGTTTGGAGAATTCCAATTTTGTGTACAAGTTGACCTAAGAAAAGAAGGCTGACTACAGAACCAACGGCACCAATACTCACTATTAATCCATAAATTCCGTTGCTGACCTGAAGATTGTGTTTCAGATCTGGTGAACGCGCAGAAAGTGCCATCAAGCCAAGTCCGAAGAGGGCAAAAAGAAATTGAAGGCTTAAACGTTCATGACGTGAAACTGATTTACTCAAAATAACGCACTCGCTAACGCTTGTCTTGCTTTGATAAGTTGTGGATCGGCTGGATCAACTAATTTGAAGAGCCCCAATAAGTGGTCGCGCACAACTTTCTTCTCATCCCCTGAGGATTGCTTGACGAGTTCAATTAAACGGCCAAAGGCTGGCTCAAAGTTTCCTTGAGCAACTTCGATATCTGCTGCTTTCAATTGAATCTCAATATTTGTTGGTTGGGTAGCTGCGATTGCAAAAATTTCGGCAGGGATACATCCTTCAATCCTTAACATGAGTTCAACTTGTGCCAAACCTAACTCGGCATAAGAATTCCCTGGAGAGCGTTCTAGCCACGCCTTATATGCGTTTTTTGCTGTGGGAAGATCATTCTTTTCGAGCGCATCAAGTGCAAGCCCTTCTTCTGGCTCCATTGGAGGTTCAGCGGCGACCTCTTCCTCTCGGGAATTTGGATTGCCAATTCCGCGCTCTGCAGCAAGTGAAATTACTTTGTCAATAACTAACCGAACTTGCTCTCTAGGAGGAACTGATTCAAAAAGTGGAACAACCTGTTCTTGAATTATTGCGATTGCCAATGGCACAGATTGAACCTGAAGTGCTTGTGCAACTGCGGCTTCAGTATCCACATTGACGGTCCCAAGCACCCATGGATTGGGACCAGCTGCGTCAGCGTTATAGAAGTCCCCTAGAATATTTAATATCTCCTTAGACTGCGCACTACGTGGTGACCAACAAAGAACAATTACGACTTGTGTATTAGATGCTGGAAGTATTTGGGATACAAGATTTGTTTGTGTAATTTCAATTCCCACCTCAGGAGGTGGCGTAGCAGGCTTTCCTAGCGAGCTTAAATCCACTGCTTGCGCGAGATTCTTAGGGAGTTCCCCAAATGGACTACGACTCATGAGGGTATGTTAGTTGATTCCACCAACTCAAGGGGTTCGAGCGCTGTTGAACCAGAATCTGTACGGCTCGGCAGAATTGTTTCGATGTAATCTTGGGCTGCATTCTCAAGACCTAGATCAACGCCATTTTTTTCGCCTAAATACCAACGATGCTCAAGTATTTCGTGGAACATCTGAGCTGGCTCAACCCGTCCGCGAAGGGTTTCTGGAATGAAACTTAAAACGTGTTGGTAAACGTCAGTAAGCCAAACTCTCGCCGCTTCCAATTCTGAACGAGGTGGTTTTTGCCTACCGCGATATCGATCAAAGGATGCAAGGAGTCTTTTGGCTTGGAATTCCTCAGCATCGATTCCCAAGAGCTCTTTCAATCTATTTGTGTGATATCCCGCTGCAACAAGTTTTGGAGAAAACTTCAAAATACCCTTTTCTCCATCTACTGCAATTTCAACTTCTTCGACGGCAAAGCCAAGGTCTTGTAAATTACGCATTGCGCGCTCAACCGCATGTCGATCACTCGGGTCAAGAATTTGAGGTTCTTTCAACATCGCCCAAAGTCGGCGATAGCGCCTTATTACTGCTTCACTTGAACGAATGGGGTCTACCCCGGGCAGTTCTATCCCGGAGCTAATGATGTCTTCAAGTTCGGCAGCAACATTGAAATGAACGAGCTCTAAATCATGCTCACGTTGGCCATCAGTGAGGCGGTCATGAAACTCCCCAGTTTCTGCATCCACTAGATATGCAACATATTCAGTCGCATCTCGGCGGAAAAGTGTGTTGGACAACGAACAGTCGCCCCACCAAAAACCAAGCAGGTGCAGGCGCACTAACAAGAGCGCCAGCGCACTGGCCATTTGATTCACTTCGTGTGCCGTGACTGAACGAGAAAGAATGACGCGATACGGAAGCGAGTAAGGAAGATACCTAGTTACTAGCGTTGGTGGCAGCTCATTACCTCTTACGTCTAGTCGCCCCTCAACTACGGCAGCCGGTTCAACAGTTGGGGCACCACGATGGGCTAACTCTCGAAGCGCCGTGTACTCGCGATTAGCAAATTCTGAAACCGTCTCCTTGACTGCAAAAATATCCTCATCTGCAGAACCTGTCCGAACCAACCTGACAATATGTCGCGAAATACCACGCATATCTGTGAGGTGCGGATCTTCTGGCCAATCCTCAAGGGGCTTTTGCCAAGGCAAGTTGTAGAGCGCGAATATGTCACCGCCAGCTCCGGTGATTTTTAGTTCGCTCATTTGCCTATTCTCTCTTACTCGCGTTGCCTACTCGCGCACATTTCGAGCGCTATTGAGTGAGAAATTCCACCTTATCAGCGTAAACTCGCTGTATGGCCATTCGTAAACCTAATTTAAATATTATAAAGAAGGCCGCAGCCCCCAAGAAGCCGGTCGACTTGGGCACTGCAGGCGCTCCTCTAGATCATGGACACCCTTTCTACTTTGGATTCCTGGCCACTGCAGGAGCCCTCATCTCTCTGACATTTCTCCGAGCCCTCGCTGGTGCCAGCCAAGTATTTGTTTTGATCGTCATCTCACTCTTTTTTGCGGCAGGTTTAAACCCTGCGGTTGAGTTTTTCCAACGACGTGGGATGAAGCGCGGTGCTGCGGTTGGAGCTATTGTCGCAATCGTTCTTACAGTGGTCGGACTTTTCTCCTGGATAGTGATTCCGCCGATGATTGATCAGATTAATCTCTTTGTAAAGAATGCACCTGAATTAGTTTCGAGCTTGAAAAATAATGCGACCATTAACAATCTCAATCAGCATTTCGGAATTGTTGATGCTCTGCAGAAAAAGATTAATTCAAGCATCCATGACGGGCAGTTTGTTGTAAGTGCCTTCGGCGGGGTTGTAGGAGTTGGAAAGGCTGTACTGTCTGGAGCTTTTGCGCTCCTAACACTTTTAGTATTGACCCTATATTTCACTGCATCGCTACCTCAGGTCACGAACGTGGCATACCGCCTTGTGCCAATTTCACGTCGTGCGAGAGTTGCTGGACTCAGTGACGCGATTATTGCGCGTGTGGGTGCATTCGTGGCAAGCCAAGCAACCGTTGCTGTAATCGCAGGAATATTTGCCCTCATTCTTGGCAGTATTTTGCGTGTTCCTTACACGACTCCAGTTGCTGTTCTTGTATTTCTCTGCGGCCTTGTCCCTCTTGTCGGTCATTTCCTCGGCTGCACTGTTTTTACTTTGGTTTCTCTCACGAAATCACCGCTTACTGCGGTAATTGTCTTTGTTGCCTATGTAATTTATGTACAAGTGGAAAATTATGTTTTGATGCCAAAAATTATGAAGAAGTCACTTTCAATGCCTGGTTTGGTAACCATCCTTGCGGCGATGCTAGGAACGAGCTTGCTTGGGCCTGTGGGCGGACTGCTCGCAGTACCAGTTGCGGCAGCAGTGATGTTAATTCTTGAAGAGGTTGTTTTTCCAAAACAAAATCTCGCCTAATACTCCACGGGAAGTGGAAGTCTTTGTGGCGCAATGATTTTAGTTATTTCAGAGAGAACGCGATACACCTGAGGTTCACCAACCCAAAGATGTTTGCCTTCATCAACATTAATAAGTTGCATCTGCGCAATTGACGCGAAGGCAATCGCGGCTTCGGCAGGCTTTAAGTAATCATCAAATTCTGGAATGAGAGCGGTTATAGGCCGCCCATCTTCTGCCCAAAATTTCAGAGCTTCTGGCTTGGAATACTTCAGCGGTGGGCTCAATAAGATCAATCCTTGTATGCGTGAATCATGTGCGTGACGCAAAGCTAAATCCGTACCAAATGACCAACCCATCACCCAAAGTTTTTCAACTTTGCAGAAATCAAATGCGTAATTGATTGCTGCTTCAACATCAAATCTCTCTGAATCTCCATGATCATATTCGCCTTCAGATTTTCCAGCTTCACTTTCAGTTCCGCGGGTGTTAAATCGAATAATCTCAATTCCTGCCAATTCTGGCAGGCGATTTGCCGCCTTCTTGAAGATATGGCTATCCATCATGCCTCCCCCAGTTGGATTGGGATGCAGCGCCAGAATAGAGCCAGTTCTTTCTCCGAGCGGTGAGGCGACTTCCCCCACTAAACGAAGGCCATCTTGGGTCAGCAGAGTAAAAGGTGTGCGACGCGAAGGCAAAATTGTGCTCGGGCGTATTAACTCTGACATGGAAGCAGTTTAGTCTTTCCTTATGAGTACTTCAGACTTTGCCAGCGTCAATCCAGTTACCGGAAATGAGATTGGTCGATTTCCAAATACTTCAGCCGAAGAAGTAAATTCACTTGTCGGAGCTGCCCACCGCGCCGCGCCTGCATGGGTTGCCCTCGGATATAGCGGACGAAAGAAAGTATTGAAAGCTTGGGCTGCGCTAATTTCACAACGTCTTGATGAGGTTGGACAGCTCATCGCGAATGAAACTGGAAAGCCTTTGAGCGATGCGACATTGGAAGCAAGTCTGGCAATTGAGCAACTATCTTGGGCGGCGTCTAAAGCACCAATAATTCTGGCCGATCAAAAGCGCCCTTCAGGTCTTTTGATGTTTAACATGAGCGCAAAAGTTCAGCGGTCTCCATATGGGGTTGTGGGTGTTATTGGGCCATGGAATTATCCAATGTTTACACCAATGGGTTCGATTGCATATTCACTGGCTGCCGGCAACACAGTCGTTTTCAAACCAAGTGAATACACACCGGCCGTTGGCGTTTGGCTACGCAAAACCTTTGCTGAAGTTGCACCATTTTCTGGGATTTTTGAAGTTGTTACCGGATTGCCTGACACGGGTCGCGCCCTCACCGAAAGTGCTGTGAATAAGATTTCATTTACTGGAAGCACTCGCACGGCCAAAAAGGTTGCAGCCTCTGCAGCCGCGAGAATGATTCCGGTTGTTCTCGAGTGCGGAGGAAAAGATCCTGTCATAGTGGCGGGCGATGCGGATGTGGATTTGGCTGCCGAATATGCGCTCTGGTCGGCGATGGCAAATGGGGGTCAATCGTGCATTGGCGCTGAAAGGGTCTACGTCATGGATTCTGTAGCCGATAAATTCATTACATCAATCACAAAAATGGCAGAAAAGATTCATGAAGGAAAGAACTACGGCCCCGCAACAATGCCCTCTCAGCTAAACGTTATTCAAGGACATATCAATGACGCTGCACAGAAAGGCGCAAAATTTGCGGTAGGTGGAGTCAACGCAGTACATGACGGAATGGTCGCTCCGACAATTATGTTGGATGTTCCTGAGGATTCAACTGCCATGACTGAGGAAACCTTTGGTCCAACCCTTGCAATTAATCGTGTTAAAAGCATCGCAGAAGCGATTCAACTATCAAATGCTTCTTCGTATGGTCTGGCTGCTGCCGTCTTTTCAAAGAGGCAAGGAAACTCAATTGCAACTCAACTTAATTGTGGAATGGTTTCAATTAATTCAGTCTTCTCGTTTGCTGCCGTTGCATCAGTTCCATTTGGTGGTGTGAAAGATAGCGGATATGGTCGCATTCACGGCAATGAAGGGCTTTTGGAGTTCACTTACCCACGAACAGTTGTTGCAACCAGATTCCCAATTCCATTGGCTTTTACAACATTTAAGAGGACTCGCTTCGCAGATGGAGTAATAAAAAGAATCATTAAAACACTTTACGGGCGCTAACTTGTTTTAGATTAAAATTTAATAACGCGGCGCATTTCGTGAACGTTGCACTCTGGGCTGACGCTTATCTTTTCTTTCCCAGCAGGGCGTGTGCCAATGTCGACGAGTCTCAAGATCTTCATGAATCCATGCAACGATATGTGGCGTTGCGGTAGGTATTAATTGATCACATCCCGGACAGCGATATGGTTTGGAAGAACTAGAGCCGGTGATTCGACGGACTCGATAAATTCCCTCATCGTGTTCCTCAATTGCTTCAAAGGATTGGCCCAATTCGCGTTCTGGCTGATTTCCTTTCGAACGCTTTGGAGGATTTCTACGAGGGCTCACGCTCATATTCTCCCATTTACTTTGCCCCTGATTCGCCCATCGCCACTCTTTACGGCAAGATTTGCCTCATGAGCGCTTCCGCAATTTCCATTAAGGGGCTAACAAAGAAATATGACGGCAAGTTTGCAGTTGCAGGCATTGACCTTGAGGTTGCCTACGGTGAGATTTTTGCAATCCTCGGCCCAAACGGAGCTGGAAAAACAACAACAGTTGAAATTCTTGAAGGGTACCGGTTTCGTGATAGCGGTGAAGTAACCGTTCTTGGTGATGATCCACAAGCACTTGGTGATAAGACCTATACGTGGCGTGAGCGCATTGGGATTGTCCTGCAAAGTTCAGCAGACGCTGGTGATCTCTCGGTGAGAGAGACAGTGCATCATTTTGCAAAGTATTACCCAAATCCAAAAGACCCTGAAAGCGTGATCTCTTTGACTGGCCTTGCTGAGAAGGCTGATGACAAAATTCGTAATCTTTCTGGCGGTCAACGTCGCAGACTCGATGTTGCACTTGGAATTATTGGGTCTCCAGAACTTCTCTTCTTGGATGAACCCACTACAGGATTTGACCCAGAAGCAAGACGCGCATTTTGGGAGTTAATTAAGACCTTGCGAGATGAAGGAACAACAATTTTGCTGACAACTCATTACCTGGATGAAGCAGAGGCACTTGCCGATCGAGTTGCTGTCATTGCGGATGGAAAAATAGTTGAGATTTCACCTCCAGAAACTCTTGGTGGTCGACATTTAGCACAGGCCAAAATCACTTGGGTAGAAGGTGGCAAACAACACGAACGACTTACCTCGACCCCAACTTCTGATGTGGCAACCATCGCAGCGCGCATGGGAGGCGAAGTTCCAGAACTACAAGTAATTAGACCAAGTCTTGAAGATATTTACCTCCAGATGATTGGGCATACCAAATGAATATTCTTCGTTTAGGTCTTCTACGAGGTCGATTGGAAATCAAACAATTCCTTCGCCAGCGTGAATCAGTTGTCTTTACGATTTTCTTCCCTGTCATGCTGCTCTTTATTTTTGGTTCCGTATTCAAGGACACGATTGCTCCCGGTGTGACCTTTAGTCAATATTTCGTTGCTGGCATGATAGCCACCGGTCTTGTTAACTCTGGATTCCAACAATTGGCAATCACAATTCCCATGGAACGTGATTTTGGAACACTCAAAAGACTTCGGGGAACTCCTATGTCGCCGGCTTCATACTTCATCGGTAAAGCGATTCTTGTTACCGCTTCCACGCTCGTGCAAATTGCGCTATTGATGGGATTTGGCGCGGCCATGTTTGGCCTAGATATGCCGACGAGCGCTGCAAAATGGGCTCGCTTTGCTTGGCTCATCATTGTTGGAAGTACGTGTACGACGGCGCTTGGAATTGCATTCTCTACAGTTCCAAAGAGTGGACGTGGTGCGTCGGCTGTCGTCTCTCCAATCGTCATCATTCTGCAATTCTTTAGTGGAGTTTTCTTTGTCTTCACGCAGCTTCCAAAATGGATGCAAGATTTTGCCGCAATATTTCCATTGAAATGGCTCACGCAAGGAATGCGATCAGTCTTTCTCCCAGATAGTTTCGTTCAGCAAGAAGTAGCGAAGTCCTGGGAAGTTGGTAGGACTGCGATAGTTCTTGTGGTCTGGACCATCATTGGTATCGCCTTCTCCATAAAGAAATTTAAATGGTCTAATTCGTGAAGAAACTTGTAGTTGCCCTCGTTATTCTTGGGCTAGCGGCGCCTTCTTCCTTCGGCGCGACGGCAAAGCCAGTTCCTAAAGCCACGGCAAAGGCAACGGTTTCTAAGAAGCCAGTCGCTAAGAAGACAGTCGCCAAGAAGCCAGTGGTAAAACGAAAGGTTTACGTTCGTAAGAGAGTTAAACCAACTCCGTCGCCTAAGCCGGTTTGGCCACCTAAAGGATATAAAGAAAATAACGGTGTCTTTGCGCGAGTACCAAGTGGCGCAGAATTAGTGGGGCTTCTATCCTCCAAGAAGACACTCGCAAAAACAGTGGCAGCATGCGAAGCCAGTGCATGCGGGGCCGTGTATATAGCCTCGGCTACTGATTGCGCTTGGTGGGAAGTAAGTGCCACCGTTTTTGGACCAAGTTATGCTGATGTCACTTCATACATCCCATTTGGAAATCTGCGCATACTTCTCGGCGGTACTTCTGCCCACACTGTTACACCGGTCTTTCTCGTAAGCACCGAACCTTTGATTCCAAATGAAGATCTGATCCTGCAAACTATTGGGATAAAAAAAGATAAGTTTTACAGTCTCATCGCATCGGGTCAAAGTCTTCGCCAAATAGCAGGCACGAAAATTAACTCAGTCGTAAGTGTAATAACGGGCGCAGAACGAAAAGATATTGAGTCAAGGCTCGCCGCAAATACAATTTCTGAAGCGCAATCCCTGGCAGAACTTGATGAGTTGCCGGCCCGAGTTTCAAACGAATTAACTTCCTATAACCTAAATGTCGGCGCAATTAATGTGAAATGCTGGCTTAGCTCGCCTGTCGAAAGCGTTCCCAGCGCTATTTATACGCCTGCTTTAAGTCGCTAGCGGTTAGCTCCAGGAACCCAAAGAACGTCGCCTTGATCCTTATTTGCAACTCTAGCCAATACAAATAACAGATCTGAAAGTCTGTTGAGATATTTTGCTGTGAGTGGATTTACTCCTCCACCGAACAAATGAATAGCGCTCCATGTTGCACGTTCAGCACGTCTTACAACTGTTCTGGATGTGTGAAGAAGAGCCGCAGCAGGAGTGCCTGATGGCAGAACAAAGGAACGAAGTTCAGCTAAGCCAGCGTTGTATTTATCAATGTGTTCTTCAAGATAGATTACTTGTGATTCCAAAACACGTAGAGGTTCGATCTTTGGATCATCGATAACTGGAGTGCAAAGGTCTGCTCCAACATCGAAAAGATCATTTTGAATTCGAACCAGAAGTGAAGTGATGGCTTCATCTGAAATCCCGCCAAGAGAAAGCACCACACCAAGAGATGAATTTGCTTCATCAACCGTTGCATATGCCTCTAGGCGAGGATCATTCTTCGATGTACGACTCATGTCCCCCAAGGAGGTCGTGCCGTCATCGCCTGTTTTTGTATAAATACGCGTCAAATTAACCATGGGGTGGAGCCTAATAGAGCCGTTAAGATGTGACCACTCGAGATTAGTCTCAATAGGATGTACAGAGAAAGGTTGGGTATCAAAAAATGGAAGGCTCGAAGTCATTTCAGATCACTGGCCCAGCCCGCCTTCAGGGCTCAGTAACCCTTTCTGGTGCGAAGAATTCAGCCCTCAAATTGATGGCTGCGGCGCTTCTGGCCGCAGGCAAGACAACCCTTCAAAATGTCCCAGCTATAGCTGACGTAGAGATAATGGCAGACCTTCTACGAAGCCTGGGCTGCGTGGTTGATTACGAGAGTTCAAGCCAAACCCTCACTATTGATGTTCCCGAGATTCCCGGTCATCGCGCTGAATACAATCTCGTTCGTAAATTGCGCGCATCGATTAACGTACTTGGCCCGCTTCTCACTCGACTTGGTAGCGCAGAAGTGGCACTTCCTGGTGGAGATGCCATTGGATCAAGAGGTTTGGATTTTCACATCAAAGGTTTGACGGACTTAGGCGCAGAGGCGCATTCAGAACATGGATATGTAATTGCAACCGCGACGGACGGGCTAAAAGGTGCACCTATTTCCTTAAGCTTCCCAAGCGTTGGTGCGACCGAAAATATTATGACAGCGGCTGTACTAGCAAAAGGTGTCACAACAATAGACAACGCGGCGCGCGAACCAGATGTTGTAGACCTCGGAGAATTTCTCATTGCGATGGGAGCAAAGATTGAAGGACTTGGTTCTTCGCTCATCACAATTTCTGGGGTTTCGAAACTACATCCTACAACCCACGCAACTTTGCCTGATCGTATAGTTGCAGGAACATGGGCATTCGCGGCGGCTATGACACAAGGCGATATAACAATCGTTGGTGGACGGGAAGATCATCTAGAAATTCCTTTAGATAAATTGGTGCAAGCAGGGGCAGTCATAACAACTACCTCCGATGGCTTTCGAGTCAAAATGGATCAGCGTCCAAAGGCCATCGATATTGTCACTCTTCCGTATCCAGGCTTTCCGACAGATTTACAACCCATGGCAATTTGCATGAACGCTATTGCAGAAGGACATTCGATGGTTACAGAGAATGTCTTTGAAGGTCGCTTCATGTTTGTTAATGAATTAAAACGTTTAGGCGCAAATATCACTGTTGATGGTCATCACGCTGCAATTAATGGAATTCCCCTATTGTCTGGGGCGCCTGTAGTTGCAACGGACATTCGTGCTGGCGCTGGACTAGTTTTAGCAGGTCTCGTAAGCGAGGGAATTACCATTGTCGAAGATGGCTATCACGTTGATCGTGGATACACCCACTTTGCAGAAAACCTCCGGGCCTTAGGCGCGCAGGTTGCAAGAATCTAAAAAAATATTAGTGATTGAGGAACGCGATAATAATTGCAGCCAAACCAATGCCAGCCCAAAGCCTTGCCGAATAAGACTTAGCTAATTGCCTACGTCCAGCAGAAATCAATGTCAATAACAACAAAATAATCCCGGGGGTTATTATCAATAGGCTGTAAAAGACCACATGCGGCTGTGCTCTTTGGTAATCCCAATTAAGCAGACCAATTGCGATAAGGGAATAAGCCCACATACGAAAATTATTCAATGCAATTTCCTCCTGTAATAAATAAGTTTTGCCTAAATAAAAAATGGGGGCAGTATTAACTGCCCCCATTTTTCAATTTACTTAATGTGAATCAGCCATGCCTTCAGCAGCAGACTTCATACGAGCGATCTTGTAAATTGTTAGGCCGAATACGCACTTTGCGAGTACGTCTGCAACCGTGTAGCCAATTTGACGATCAGTGAAGAGACTTGCCATTTGGTTTGCACTTGGGTTCTTAACCAAGATTGGAATGAGGTAAGAGATTGGATACACACCCCATGTAGCAATGAGTAGCAAACGAAGACGGCCGACTGTTGCAGCAACGCCCTCAGGTTGGCGATCCAATGACTTGCCAAGTTCAACAAATAGAACATAAAGAATGTAGAGGAATGGAATTGTTGAAAGAATTCCCCATAGAACCTTTGTTCCGTTGTTTGATGAAATCTCGCCAGGGTATCCGAGGATAATCATGGCGGCTGAAGCTGGAACAAGGCGAGAAATCAAAGACTTTGATGCTTCTTTTGCAATTGCAAGCACTGCAATTACTTCAACTAGAAGTAGTGGGACTGTAAGAATCCAATCCACATAACGGTATGCCTCGTTGAAAGCACCTTGTTGAGTTCCAATTGTTACAGCATTTGCTTTTGAAGCTTCATTAAATGAGTTGAAGATTCGGAAATAGTGGTAACCAGCAATAAAGGTAACCATCGATGACATAACAAGAGCATTACGATATTTAGGAAGCACACGAGACTGCCCAACTAGCGTAAAGACAGTACATGCCAACATTGAGATGAGACCAAAGGAGAAGATGTTAAATAACGAACTCCATTGGCCGTTTGAAAGTTGAAGCATATTTTTGATCCTCCGTGAGTAAGAATTTTGTGTGGTCAGGTCTGCTACCTGGCACAAAATTGCTAGTAAAATTGTCCTAAACTAAGGGTCTAAAGGGAAGCATCTCCGAGGCTTTTCTTAAAAAAGTTGGGGAAATCCCCCTGAATTAACGCTCAAAAACCAAAAAATCGAGCCCATCTGCCCCGTATGTAGGTCCGGGGGTTTCTTTATTCGGCGGACTGGCCTAAGACTGAAACACGATTTTGCGAGACCGAAAGAAAGCCACCGTTTATTGTGAATTGAAGGCTCTCGCCGCCGACTACCTTGATATCAACTTTTCCATCTACCAAGACGCCAACAAGTGGCGCATGGCCAGGCAAAATACCGATATCACCTTCGAGGGTACGTGCTGAAACCATTGTTGCTTCACCAGACCAGACGCGCTTGTCTGGTGATACAACTTCAACGGTCAAACTTGACGTGGTCATTAAGTTTAAGCCTTAGCCAATTCAGCAGCTCGGCGTTCTACATCTTCTAGGCCACCACACATGAAGAACGCTTGTTCTGGAACATGGTCATACTTTCCATCTGCAAGTGCTTCGAATGCTTCGATGGTCTCTGATAGAGGAACGAATGAACCTTCGATACCTGTAAAGACCTTAGCAACGAATGTGTTCTGTGACAGGAAGCGCTGGATACGACGTGCGCGACCAACCAAGATGCGATCTTCTTCTGACAATTCATCGATACCCAAGATAGCGATGATGTCCTGTAGATCTTTATAGCGCTGCAAGATTTGCTTTACGCGGTTTGCAACTCGGAAGTGGTGCTCACCGATGTAGCGAGGATCCAAGATGCGTGATGTTGAGTCAAGCGGATCCACAGCTGGATAAATTCCAAGTTCAGAAATTGGACGAGATAGCACTGTTGTTGCATCCAAGTGGGCAAAGGTTGTGTGAGGAGCTGGGTCGGTGATGTCATCGGCAGGAACATAAATTGCCTGCATAGATGTAATCGAGTGACCACGAGTTGAAGTAATGCGCTCCTGCAATTGACCCATTTCATCAGCAAGTGTTGGCTGGTAGCCCACAGCCGATGGCATACGTCCTAGAAGTGTTGATACTTCAGAACCTGCTTGAGTAAAGCGGAAAATGTTGTCGATGAAAAGAAGCACATCTTGCTTCTGCACATCGCGGAAGTATTCAGCCATTGTGAGAGCTGAAAGAGCAACGCGAAGACGCGTGCCAGGTGGCTCATCCATCTGAC
>CAIKKN010000012.1 GCA_903827945.1 uncultured Actinomycetes bacterium
TCGTCGTAAGAAGGCCGCCGCTGCTAAGGCAGTAGCTCCAAAGAAGCGTCGCAAGAAGGCAGCTGCTAAGAAAGCAGCTCCAAAGCGTCGCAAGAAGGCAGCTGCTAAGAAAGCAGCTCCAAAGCGTCGCAAGAAGGCAGCTGCTAAGGCTGCTGCTCCAAAGAAGCGCCGTCGCAAGAAGGCAGCTGCTAAGTAATTTATTAGCTTGAAAGCCCCGTTGCGAAAGCAGCGGGGCTTTTTTAATTTTTATTTGATAACTAACTATTTCTTTATTGAGGCGCCTTCTTTAATAAATTGATCTCGCAGTTTTTCGGTTACTCGATTAAATATCTTTGACAAATCTTCCTGGTCTTTAGAAGTCAGATGATCGACCAATCGGTTGCGAACACTATTCACATGGTCAGGGGCAGCTTTGACTATCGCTTTCCAACCCTTATCGGTCATCACTGCAAAGTAGCCCCGTTTATCCTCGGCGCATTCTTCGCGGCGGACCCAGCCTGCGGCTTCCATTACTTTCATTCGGTGGGAGAGGCGGCTCTTTGAAATCATGGCGATCTCGGCGAGCTCGCTCATCCGAAGCCGGCGACCCGGTGCATCACTCAATAGAGCAAGGACTTCATAGTCGGCCATTGATAAGTCATGATTTTCCAGGTCTAGTTCCATTGCTTCTAGCAATCTGCGCGAGGCAACAATGTAGGAACGCCATGCGGCCATTTCTCTGGGATTTAGCCATTTTGGCTCCCCAGAATAAGTGGATATTTTTCCGGCCATAAGAGAAGGTTAGTTCAATAATGATTTAGTTGAAAGTTGAATTACTTACATTAGAAATCATTTTTTGCCTCGTTGTAATAGGCTCGCTCATATGAGAAGCGGAATCGACCTAAAACATATCAAACCAAGCGTGCGCCCCCAGGACGACTTGTATCGCCACGTAAATGGAACTTGGATTGATAGCGCACAAATCCCAGCAGACCGCTCCTCCGACGGCGCCTTCTACCAGCTCTACGAGCAAGCCGAATTGCACGTCCGTCAGATTATTGAAGACCTTTCGGCTGGGGCTAGTACCCCCAATTCAATCCCCCAAAAAATTGGCGATCTCTACCGCTCCTTCATGGATGAGGCCCGCGCCAACACCCTCGGCCTGGAACCAGTTGCCAACTATTTGACCAAAGCGCTGGCCGTTAAAGACGTGACGCAATTTCATCAAACCTTAGGCGAATTTGAAAGCCTCGGTTTTGGCGGCCTCTTCTATCAGTACATAACCACTGACAATATGGATTCCAATTCCAACATTATTTATGTTGGCCAATCTGGCTTGAGCCTTCCGGATGAGGCCTACTACCGCGAGAAAGAATTCGCCGAAATCCGCCTCGCTCTTCTTGCCCACATTGAAAAAATGTTTGCCTTGGCAAAGATTGCAAACCCAGCAGATCATGCCAAGCGCATCTTTGATCTAGAAACCCAAATTGCATCTAATCACTGGGACCAGGTGCGCGATCGCGATGCGACCCTGACTTACAACAAAATGACGATCCAAGAATTAAAGGATGCATCAACCGGCTTGGACTGGGATTTGTGGCTAGCCACTTCTGGTGCACCGGCTGCGTCCTTCAATTCCATAATCGTTCGCCAACCAACTTTCTTCACCGGTGTGGGCAAACTCTTGCAAAACTTTGATGCCGCGGCTTGGAGCTCCTGGCTCGCTTGGCATCTGCTATCTGGCGTCGCTTCCTACTTGAGCAGCGAATTTGTAAATGAGAGCTTTGCTTTTTATGGAACCACTCTCTCTGGTACCCCAGAATTAAAGGCACGTTGGAAGCGTGGCGTTGGATTAGTTGAAGGCTCACTCGGAGAAGCGGTAGGGCAGATCTATGTTGAAAAGCATTTCCCGCCAGCCGCAAAGGAGCGAATGGTTGGCCTAGTAGCAAATCTGATTGAGGCCTATCGAATCGATATCGCGGCACTCAATTGGATGAGTCCAGAGACCAAATCCAAAGCCTTTGAAAAGCTCGACAAGTTCACGCCAAAA
>CAIKKN010000013.1 GCA_903827945.1 uncultured Actinomycetes bacterium
GTCGGGGCGGCGAGATTCGAACTCGCGGTCTCCTGCTCCCAAAGCAGGCGCGCTAGCCACTACGCTACGCCCCGGCGGCGTAAGGCAGGAGTCTAAGGTATGAAATTACCTTCTCCTAACCAGAACCGGTACCTTATGCCACTGGAGCGGAAACCCCGTAATTGAGGTTCCCGTCCCGAAGATAAAACGCCTAAATGCGGGTGTAGTTCAATGGTAGAACTCCAGCCTTCCAAGCTGGTTGTGCCGGTTCGATCCCGGTCACCCGCTCCAACATTTAGTGTCTTTTGCCCTTTAGTGGCTTCATTTACATGGTCACCGCAGATCCAACTTGTTGGGCTAAGAAACCGCCAGATGCATTGAATGTATTCACTGAAGTTACCGTGTGGACTCTAATAGCAACCTGCAACTTAAAATCACTCAAGACTGTCGATCCGTCTACGAGAACTTTAGCGGTGATGCAGTTTTCGATTACGGAAGTGCCTAAGGTCCGAGTTGATGCTCCACTACTTACTAAGTAAGTAAATGAAACGATTGGCGAAAATCCAGGAGAAGTAATGCTCACTAAACTAATAGCACCCTCACCAGAACTGATTGCAAAAGTGCCCCGAATTTGAACGTCAATCACATAAATTTTTCCAGACAGAAAAGTTCCGAAGGAAGATGACGATAATTCTGTATCAGCAACCGAGTTCAATGCTCCAAAAGTGATTGAGCCGAGGGACGCAGAAGATATTCCAGCTGCACCCGTTGCACCGTCGCTGCCAGTACTTCCAGTTAAACCCGTGTCGCCCTTTGCACCGGTATTACCAACAGATCCCGTTGATCCATTGTTTCCGGTGGAACCAGTTAATCCCGTGTCACCTCTAGCACCAGTGGATCCGCTCGCACCCGTTGCTCCCGTTGCTCCAGCGGAACCTGCTGCGCCAGTTAATCCAACAGCGCCAGCAGGGCCAGTTGCACCAGCAGAACCCGATCCGCCGGGACCTGCAGGACCTGCGGCACCAACTGCGCCAGTTTCTCCCGTTAAACCTTTTGCACCGGTCGCACCGGTTGCGCCAGTTTCTCCTCGCAAACCAGATTGCGTGGAACCGATTTTTCCATCTAAACCTGAAGGCCCTGTTGGACCGGCGGGACCTTTAAGGCTTAATGGTGTTGGCCATTTCGAAGATGTTTTGGGGCCATAGAAATTCATTGACACAGTATCAATATAGAAATCTCCAGCTAAGCCCAGCGAAGCAGATGGAGCACCTTTTCCACTCATGATGGTGTTTGTAATATCGGTGACTCGCCCTGCTTTTTTCAATACCGTGTTCGTTACTGCTGCCTTTTTAGGCGTGGTTGCACCAAGTGCACTTTGTGAAAATACAAAAGATGAAACTAAAACATAGGGAAGGACTGCAAATTTAAATAGTTTTGCTCTCCCCCGAGAGTTTTTCATTGGACCCTTCATGGGGTTGATTGCTTTCCTGAGGAAAGCGTGTGAAATCAGTATCACCGTCGCAAAAGCAAACTATAAGTGTGCCACCACTCCACACTCTAAGCGTGCTCCCAGTCTTATCGCTGACCTTTTTGAGAGTTGCAGAGTTATCTACTCATATCCGGGTATGAGGGTATTCGGGGGATCGATCAGAAGCTTAGGCATTTGATCACTACTAAGGGAGTCACATGAGTAAAAAGACAATTGCAATGATTGTAGTTGCAACAACTGTTTCAGTTGCTGGAATTGGTGCAGCAGAAGCCGCAACCAAGAAGGCTGTTGTAAAGACAACATCTGTATCGAATTCAGTTCGCCCAATGATCGGTGGAATGGGTGGCGACGAAGGAAACGGTGCAAACGTTCAACTTTCATCAGTCCTTGCAGGTTTGGTCACAAAGGGCACAATCACTCAAGCACAATCTGATGCGATTAGCGCAGCACTAACCGCCGCTCGCACTGCAGCGAATGCGAATCGTCCAGTCAATCCAGGATTGCCTCCGATCAATAAGCAATCAATCATTCTTTCAACATTAAGTATTGACACTCCAACACTTCAAGCAGCTCTTCAATCTGGAAAGTCACTTGCAACTATCGCAGGTGCGAAGACTGGTGCGCTAATTACTGCTTTGGTGAACGCTGAAACAACTGCCATCGATGCTGCTGTGACAGCTGGAAAGATGACTGCAGCGCAAGCCGTAACACTTAAGGCTGGTTTAACCGCTCACGTCACGGCCGAGGTCAACCAAGTTGGCCCAGTTCGCCCAGTTGGCGGAATGGGAATGGGCAAAGGACACGGTCCCGGTCGTCCATAACTAACTCGAAGCTCACAAGACCCGCGCCTCATCCGTGCGGGTCTTGTTTTTTATCTCGTCAATCTTTTGAGAGGATGTCACTGTGAACATCCACATTGGCAGCGACCACGCAGGACTTGAATTTAAGAATCGCATCGCCGATCACCTGACAAAGCAAGGCCATAACGTCACTGACCACGGCCCACACAGTTTTGATCCATTGGATGACTATCCCGTCTTTTGTATTCCCACTGCAGAAGCAGTAGCAGCCGACTCAACTTCACTTGGAATTGTTCTCGGCGGCTCTGGTAACGGGGAACAAATCGTTGCAAACAAGGTGAAGGGCATTCGGGCCGCCCTTGTGTGGAGTCACGACACCGCAATTCTTGCTCGCGAACATAACAACGCAAATGTCATCGCAATTGGCGGACGGATGCACACCGAGGAATTCGCCCTTGAATTAGTTGATCTCTTTATTCGTACGCCATTCCCAGGCGATCAACGCCACTCTCGCCGAATCGGGCTAATTTCAAAGTACGAAAATGAAGGAAAGATTTAATTCTTAAAGAATCGAAAGTCATTTACTAGATGACCTTTTTTTAATCCTTGTCCTTCAAATTTTGAAATCGGTCTAAATGTTGGACGGTCAATAACTCCCCCACTAAATAATGGCGATTTTTCAAATACTCCGGCAATCCATGTCGCATACTCAACCCAATCGGTGGCGACATGAATGTATCCGCCTGCTTTTATTTTGGGGGCAATTAGCTCGAGAAATGGATTTTGAACAATTCTTCTTTTCTTATGAGGATTTTTTGGCCAGGGGTCTGGGAAGAAAAGATGAATGGCATCTAAAGAATCGTCGGCAATCCAATGGTGCAAGACCATATGCGCGTCCTCTTCGATAATACGAAGATTTGTCGATTCATTTTTCGCGGCCATATTCATCAAAGCACCAATACCTGGTTTGTGTACTTCAATGGCAAGAAAACCGGTTTGGGGATCCTCTTTAACTATTTGGGCAGTCGCCTCACCCATACCGGTGCCAATCTCCATAATGATGCGTTTCTCATTTGGAAAATAATCCTTCAGATTGAGCACTCCATCGGGAACAATTCCGTATACATCCCAAAGCCTGACGTAAGCTGCCTCTTGTGCAGGCGTGGCACGTGCTCCACGTAACTTATAACTACGATTGTCCGGACGTTCCATCTCAGATAGCCTAAACCAAATAATGAAATTCTCTTAAAGGAGCCTCTGTGCCTGGAGTTAATATCGCTCGTTCTGAAGCCGCTGAACGCGCCAAATATCTAACAATTGAGTCGTACGACATTTCACTTGACCTCACTGTTGGAAGCGATGTGTTTCTATCAACTTCTCGCATCCTTTTTTCTTGCAATAAGGCCGGATACGACACTTTTGTTGACGCGGTAGGAAAGAGCATCAAGTCAGCCCTTCTCAATGGAGAACCAGTAGACATCTCACGTTATGACGGAGAAACCCTTCACGTAAGTGGACTTGCCGCTCAGAATGAACTCGTAATTGTTATGGAGGGTTTGTACTCAAACACCGGAGAGGGCTTGCAGCGCTCCGTTGATCCGGCAGATAACGAGGTCTACCTTTATTCTCAAGGCGAAACTGCTTACATCCGCAAAATGTATGCCTGCTTTGACCAACCAAGTTTGAAAGCTGAATTCACCTTTCATGTAACCGCACCTGCGCATTGGGAAGTTATTTCAAATAATCCTGTCTCTACGAAAGTTGAAGCGGAAGGAAAGACGCATTGGTCCTTTACAAAGACTCCGCGAATTTCTACTTATGTCACAGCTGTTGTAGCAGGCCCGTACGCATATGTTCACGATACCTATGTAGGCAAGAAAACAGTACCGCTTGGAATTTTCCTTCGTAAATCACTCCTTGAACATTTAGATGCTGAGAATATCTTTGAAGTTACAAAGCAGGGTTTTGCATATTTTGAAAGTGTTTTTGGATTGAGTTACCCGTTTGATAAATATGACCAGATTGCAGTGGTCGATTTCAATTGGGGCGCTATGGAAAATGTGGGGGCTGTTACTTTTAAGGAAACCCTCTTTATCTTCCGAAGCAAAGTAACCGATCGAATGTACTTGAATCGCGCAAACACAATCCTGCACGAAATGGCACATATGTGGTTTGGAAATATGGTCACCATGTCGTGGTGGGATGACTTGTGGCTAAATGAATCCTTCGCCGAATGGTCCTCATACCTGGCAATGTTTGAAGCAACGAGGTACAAAACTGCATGGAGCGCTTTTAGCAGCGAGCGAAAGAATTGGGCTTATCGCCAAGATCAACTCATTTCTACCCACCCAATCGTCACCGATATGGTTGATATTGAAGCGGTAAATGCTAATTTCGATGGAATCTCATATGCGAAGGGCGCATCTGTCCTTCACCAACTTGCTGCATATGTCGGCCGCGAAAACTTCATTACCGGACTTCAAAAATACTTTGCTAAGCACGCATTTAAAAACACCACATTGAACGACTTGCTCGTTGAACTTGAGGCTCAAAGTGGACGCGACCTCAAGCCCTGGGTTGCAACATGGCTACAAACTGCTGGCGTAAACACCCTTCGCCCCAGAACAGAAATTGAAAATGGCACGTACAAGTCCGTTGAAATCCTGCAAGAAGTTCCTTTAATGCCAGCTAATTCAAAAGAGCTGCGAATACACCGACTTGCTGTTGGTTTGTATGACATCAAGGGTGAAGATGTTGTCTTGCGAAAGAGTGTGAATTTCGATTTGGAAGGGCCATCCACCCTAGTTTCAGAACTATCGGGTGAGTCTGTTGCCGACCTGCTGCTGGTAAATGACCAAGATCTTTCGTATGGAAAAGTTCGCCTTGATGACCGATCGATTGCTACTCTCAAGACTCACCTTGGAAAGATTCAAGACGGGCTGACAAGAACTGTGTGTTGGAGCGCCGTCTGGGACATGCTTCGCGACGCTGAACTTTCTGCCTCCGATTTCCTCGACATCGCAATGTCAGGACTCGCAGGCGAAGATGACATCATCACCGTCACAACACTTGGCAATCAAATTTATAGCGTAATCGAAAATTACGTTCACCCAACAAAGCGAGATCAAAAGCGAGAACAACTCGCAGACTTCATCAAGAAGCTTTTAATTTCCGCCAAACCTGGCAGTGACTTCCAACTGCAATATGCACGAATTTATATCACCGTGGCTCACACATCTGAACAGGTTGGATACATTCGAGAGTTGCTTGATGGAAAACTCGTTGGACTGACCGTCGACGTTGATCTGCGCTGGTCTTTCCTTAAGTTCCTTGGCGAGAACCAAGTTCTATCCAAGGAAGAGATTGATGCAGAACTTGCACGGGACAACACTTTTACAGGGCGCCTAGCCTATGAAACCTGCTTGGCCGAGATGTATGACCCATCTTCCAAGAGAGCTATTTGGAATTCCATTATTCATGATGACTTACCAACGGAAATTCGCCGTGCCAAAATTAGTGGATTTGTTTCCTATCGCCAACGCGAAATTCTCGAAGAATATGTTGATGACTACTTCGCAATCCTTCGCGATATCTGGGGGAAGAAGTCTTTCGAAATCGGTGAAACCATTGTTGAAGGTCTATATCCAAGTTTCATTGCAAAAGAATCTACATTGGATAAAACAGATTCATGGCTAAACGGTATTGGGAAAGACGCTCCTGAAACTTTGCGACGTCTAGTTGCAGAGGGAAGAGATGGACTTGCTCGCGCTCTGCGCGTTCAAGCCATCGATGCTTAACTATTCGATACGAGTGAGGTCGCTTGCGACCTTGAACTTTTTTCGATCCGTAGTTGAAAATAGGACCACTACGGAAATTCCAACGAATAAAGCAATCGGTAGACCGACGAAATAAATCAAAGAATGCAACATGGTAGAAGTTTAAGCAGAAGCTGCGGCAATACCTAATGCTTCGATGCCGTAAGGCTTCAAGTAGGTAAGCCAACTTTCATGAGTGCGCCCAGTTCCTAGAATTCTCCATGCGGCTCCAACAGGTTCGCGCGGAAGCGAGCGCAACCGCCAACCAATTTCCTTGAGAGTCCGATCAGCTTTTTGATGGTTGCACTTTGTACAGGCAGATACGACGTTTTCCCAGTTGTGTCCGCCTCCACGACTGCGAGGGATCACATGATCGATTGAGGTCGCCGCTGCTGTGCAATACGCGCATCGACCACCGTCTCGTGCAAAAATCGCGCGACGTGAAAGTGGTACCGCGTGGCGATAAGGGATACGTACAAATTTTGTAAGTCGAATAACTGCAGGCAAAGTGACTTGACCACCTGCATAATGAAGAATCGTGTTGGACTCTTCCACCATCGTGGCTCGTTGATTTAAGACGAGAATAAGCGCTCGTCTATCTGTAACGACACCTAGTGGCTCGTAGGTGGCGTTCAGGACCAAAGTTTGTGGCACTAATGAACTCCCTTGTGTCCAGCACATGGCTCGTGCTGATTGGTAAATACTGCACTATTAACCTGCCATTTCTGGGTATTTTGTTGGAAACAACTTGTAAAGATTGAGTAAAGTCCAACCCATGAAGGTAAATCAGCACCTCCAGGACGCCTATAACTGGTTCAGCGGGGCTCCCCTACATATCGTCGTCATCCTCGTCGTCGCCTTTGTTATCCAGACCTTTGGCGGCCGGGCGGTCATGCGCGCGATGGATCGAATCGCAACTGCTGATTTCGTCCCTGGTCCACAACGCACAGTTGCCAGACAAAAAGAGCGGGCTCGGACACTTGGGTCGATTCTTAAATCCACACTTAACGGCACGGTTTGGGTGATTGCCTCGGCAATGTTGCTAAGTGAATTTGGATTAAATCTTGGCCCGATAATTGCGTCGGCTGGAGTGATTGGCGTTGCACTTGGACTTGGAGCACAAACAATCGTTCGCGATATTTTGGCAGGAATCTTCATGCTTGTTGAAGATCAATATGGTGTTGGCGATGAAATTGAAGCACTGGAAGTAAACGGCCTAGTGGAGAGCGTGGGTCTTCGTATAACCACTTTGCGCGCCACTGACGGAACGCTTTGGTATGTTCGAAATGGTGAAATTCTTAAAGTTGGAAATAAATCCCAACCAAAACGATAAGTAAAAACTTTAGTTTGGTTGATTCACCAAGAATTGCGCTGCGCCTTCCATATAGCTCCACATTTCTTCTTTAAGCGCTGCATCGCATTCGATCTCATCTACTGCTGATTTCATACAACGAAGCCAAGCATCTCGTGCCGCTTCATCGATATGGAATTCTGCATGGCGCATGCGAAGTCGTGGGTGGCCGCGTTCCTCGCCATAAGTCTTTGGTCCGCCCCAGTATTGTTCCAAGAACAACATCAATCGTCTTGCCGAGCCCTTTAAATCTTCATCAGGATACATTGGACGCAGAATCGGATCTACGGTAATCAAGGCATAAAAATGTGATGCAAGATCTTCAAATACTTGATGACCACCGATACGGTCATAAAAACTAACTTCCTGCTCTGTCATTACTGCCCGCCTATCGAGTTACGAACTCTTTGTCCTTAGCAATTTGTAGCACGAAGTAACACGTCACGATACAAAGAAGGCCTGAGATATAGAACGCAATGGAATAGTTCCCAAATTTTGTGCGCAAAAGGGCAGCGCCAAGTGCGGCAGTAGAGGCCCCTAATTGATGAGAAGCGAAAACCCACCCATAAATAACAGTCCCGCGTTGCGGTCCAAGAATTGCTCGGCACAGCACGATTGTGGGCGGAACCGTGGCAACCCAGTCCAATCCGTAGAAAATTACGAAAACGAGAGTTGAGGGATGAACCGTTTGGAAGAGAATTGCTGGCAATAAAAAGAGAGAGAGTCCGCGAAATAAATAATACAAAAAGAGTAATTTACGTGGGTCGATCTTGTCCGTGAGAAATCCAGATGCCATTGTGCCTGCTACATCGAATATTCCAACAAGTGCGAGCAAGCTACCTGCAGTTACTTGCGACATTCCATGATCGTGCGCTGCTGCAATAAAATGTGTTCCAACTAAACCATTAGTTGAAAGCCCGCAAACAAAAAATGAACCAGCTAGATACCAAAAATCACGAATTTTAGATGCATCTTTAAGAGCACCGAGTGCCTCTTTCGCAGCATTCCTTTTCACCTGAACGGGTGCGACATAACCTTCGGGCGCGCCATATGGAGTAAGCCCCATTTCGGCAGGGCTTTCTTTAAGGAAAATTGCGATGAGTGGAACCATCACCCACGCGGCACAAGCCACAGTGATGGAAACCGACTTCCAACCATGATGCGTTGCAAGCCACGAAAGTCCGGGAAGGAAAATTAACTGTCCAGTTGCTGCAGCCGCCGTTAGTGCTCCAAGCACAGTTCCTTTACGTTCAATAAACCAACGGTTAGCAATGGATGCTGCAAAAACAAGAGCCATTGATCCAGTTCCCGCGCCGACAACAAAACCCCATAACGCGATTAATTGCCATGGCGAATGAATAAAAATTGTAGAGAATGCTCCGCTACCAACAACAGTGAGAGCAACGAGAACAACTTTTCGAATGGTAAATCGCTCCATGAGCGCAGCGGCAAATGGTGAAAAAAGTCCATAAACCAAAATGTTTACGCTAATTGCAGTTGAAATAGAGTTGCGCGACCATCCAAATGCCTCCTGAAGAGGAATCAGTAAAACAGATGGTGCAGCTCTAAAGCCTGCTGTTGCAGCAAGTGTGAAGAACGTGACAGCGGCTGCAATCCAAGCAGGATGTAACCGCCTTGCGCTCTTCAAGCTCATTTACGCTCTAAACCAGACAGCGGTGTCTTTAGGAAGCTTGCGACCCTTGAGTGGCTGTGAGGAGAGAATAACTTTGGAGCCCTTAGGAATCTTTACAGTCTTTCCAAAATTAACCCAGCACTGGAAATCTCCGGGACGAGAGAAAGCGATAACTTTCTTTCCCGCCTTGATCCATTCCAAATCTCCATCACCGAGGCCTTCCTCATTCTGACGAATCTTTAAAGCTTTTCGATAAAGCCATAACATCGAATTTGGATTCTTCTCTTGCTTATCAACGGCAAAACTTCCCCAGCCCTTTGGTTGTGGCAGCCACGCATCATCGGTGGAAAGTGAGCCTCGAGTTGAGAAACCATGTGCGCCATCTGAGGATTCCGTCCAAGGAATTGGAACACGGCAACCATCACGACCCGGATCTGTAAAACCGCTCATGCGCCAACGTGGATCTTCCAAACGATCTTTTGGAATATTAGTGACTTCGGGCAAACCTAGTTCTTCACCTTGGTAAATGTATGCACCACCTGGGAGCGCCAACATTAAGAGCGCACCTGCTGCTGCCCGTTGTGTTCCTCGAGCAATAGAGAAATTCTTTATATTTCCATAACGTTCTTTTGGATTACTTACTCCACCGCCGCCGAGATTGCGATCAAAGCGATTTACTTTACGAGTGACATCATGGTTTTCATAGACCCATGAAGCAGGAGCGCCAGTACCCTCTAGATTCTTGAAAGTTTCTTTTATGTTCTTTTTAAGAATCTTTGCATCCCACTTTGAATCTAAGAATTGGAAATTAAATGAGTTTGCTAATTCATCTGGACGTAAATAAAGAGGAAGGGATTCTGCTGGAACCCACGCTTCGGCAACACCCATGCGATCACCAGGATATGAATCGAATATCTTCCGCCATTCACGATAAATCTCGTGGACACCTGGTTGATTCCAATATGGGCGAGCATCTTTATCCAACATTTTGGATTTAGCTTTGACATCCGGAAGGCCTGCTTCTTTCACCATTCCATGTGCAACATCGATGCGGAATCCATCTACTCCGCGGTCTAGCCAGAATCGCAAAACTTCTGCGAAGTGCGCGCGGACTTCTGGATTCTCCCAATTGAAATCAGGTTGGGATTCTGCAAATAAATGTAAGTACCACTGACCTAATTTGCCATCGGCTTCAACAATTCTCTGCCATGCCGATCCGCCAAAGACAGCCTCCCAATCATTTGGTGGAATATCTCCGTTATCGCCTTTTCCATCTCTAAAGACATAACGGTTTCGAGCAGCAGATCCAGGAGCGGAACGAAGTGCTTCTTGGAACCAGGCGTGCTGATCGGATGAGTGGTTTGGAACGATATCGACAATGAATCTAATACCAAGTGAGTGCGCTTCATTGATTAGCTCCTGCGCGTGATCCAAAGTTCCATAATCTGGTTCGATATCCATGTAATTTGCAACATCGTAACCATGATCATTTTGTGGAGATGGATACCAAGGAGTAATCCAAATTGCATTGATACCTAGCGCCTGCAAATATGGGAGTCGTGAACGTATACCTTCGACATCGCCTTTTCCGTCGCCATTTGAATCAGCATAAGAACGAATATAAATTTGGTAGGTGACAGCATCTCTCCACCATGGACGTTCGGCGCGTGGGACTAGTGACATTATTTTGACTCCTCGAGATATTCATTGAGAAATAACTTTTCATCATCATTGATGCGTCGTGCCTTGTAAGTGTTTTCAGTTACTGCAACTTGTACAGTTTTTGCTTTTGCATGAAGACCAAGGCTGCTTGAAACTTCATATGAGAGATCAAAAGAAGAATTCCCAATTCTGGAAACCCATATTGTAACATCAACTTCAAAGCTTCCCTCGTAAATTGGTGCTAAATAATCGACTTCTGCGCGAGCTACAACCATTAAAGGAAACATCGCTTCCAAGCCAAGAGGTCGACGGGAATACCAAGTCCAGTTCGCACGAGCTTCTTGAATTATGGTGAGGTAGGCAGCATTGTTGAGATGACCAAAAGCATCAAGGTCATCCCACCGAATCATCTGCTTTGAATGGTGACGCATTAACGAGTGAGTTTTCTATATGTAACTCGGTGAGGGCGCGCGGCATCTGCTCCAAGTCTTTGAATCTTGTTTGCTTCATAAGACTCGAAGTTTCCTTCAAACCAGAACCATTGTGAATCACCTTCGTAAGCCAAGATGTGAGTCGCGATGCGGTCTAGGAACCAGCGATCGTGAGAAATCACAACGGCGCAACCAGGAAATTCAAGCAACGCGTTTTCAAGTGAACCAAGTGTTTCAACATCTAGGTCGTTTGTAGGCTCATCGAGAAGCAACAAGTTGCCACCCATTTTCAAGGTCAGCGCAAGATTCAACCGGTTTCGCTCTCCACCGGAAAGAATCCCTGCAGGCTTTTGTTGATCTGGGCCTTTAAAACCGAATGTGGAGACGTACGCACGTGAAGGAATTTCCACATTTCCAACCTTCATAAAATCTAATCCATCTGAAACAACTTCCCACAAAGATTTCTTTGGGTCGATACCTTCACGAGACTGATCAACGTAGGAAATCTTGACTGTCTCTCCAACTTTGACGTTTCCTTCATCAGCTGGTTCAAGTCCAAGAATTGTTTTAAAGAGTGTCGTCTTACCGGCGCCGTTAGGTCCAATAACTCCAACGATTCCATTTCGAGGCAAACTAAATGAAAGATCATCAATCAAAAGACGATCTCCAAAACCTTTTTTAAGGTGTGACACCTCGACCACGATATTTCCTAGGCGTGGCCCAGGTGGGATTTGAATTTCTTCGAAATCCAACTTGCGAGTTTTTTCAGCTTCGGTTGCCATCTCTTCATAGCGAGCAAGACGAGCCTTTGATTTAACTTGGCGTCCCTTGGCATTCATCCGAACCCACTCGAGTTCTTCGGTCAAACGCTTTGCACGCTTGGCATCTTTTTGGCCTTCAATTTTTAAACGAGCAGATTTTGTCTCCAAATATGTTGTGTAGTTACCTTCATATGGATAAGCCCGACCGCGGTCGAGTTCCAAAATCCAATCAGCAACGTTATCCAGGAAGTACCTATCGTGGGTTATCGCTACGACGGTGCCAGGATATTTTGAAAGATGTTGTTCGAGCCACAACACTGATTCAGCATCCAAGTGGTTAGTGGGTTCATCAAGGAGAAGAAGATCCGGTGCTTCGAGAAGAAGTTTGCAAAGGGCTACGCGGCGTTTTTCTCCGCCGGAAAGAACGCTTACATCAGCATCTGGTGGTGGACAACGAAGTGCATCCATTGCTTGCTCAAGTTGTGAATCAAGATCCCAGGCATTTCGGTGATCAAGTTTTTCCTGAAGGTTTCCCATCTCAGCCAAGAGGGTGTCGTAATCAGCGTCAGGTTGGCCCATCTCTTCTGAAATCGCATTAAAGCGATTCATCATTGCCATTGTTTCTGCAACGCCCTCTTGAACGTTTTCAAGGACAGTCTTTGTCTCATCCAATTTTGGTTCTTGTAACAAAATTCCGACGGTGTAGCCCGGCGAGAGAAATGCTTCACCATTTGATGGCTGTTGGAGTCCTGCCATAATCTGAAGGACGGTGGACTTACCAGCGCCATTTGGCCCGACAACACCAATCTTTGCCCCTGGTAGGAACATCAGTGTTACGTCGTCAAGGATGACCTTGTCGCCGTGCGCTTTGCGCGTCTTCTTCATTGTGTAAATAAACTCAGCCATAAGGCGAGATTCTATCGTTCCTTGCTTAGGTAGACTTCACCCGTACAAATTCGCGCCCGTAGCTCAGTCGGATAGAGCAACCGCCTTCTAAGCGGTAGGTCGCTGGTTCGATTCCAGCCGGGCGCACTTCTCGTCTTATATTCTCTTTTCGAACTATTTTGGGCGCAAAAAAACCCGGCCACTCCCTCAAGCGGCCGGGTTTTTTACTTCAATACTAAACCTGAAGATTTAGTAATTATGCTCCGAGCTTTCCGATCAAAGCAGCAATCTTTACTCCGAGAGGAGTCGTCTTGCCGATTTGAATGAAGCCAAAGTTTGGAGAGTTAACTGAGCAATTGAATGCGTGGTACTGAACTGCATCCTTAACTGCCTTTGCCTTTGTTGCATCGCCGTAGCTCTTTAGAACTAACGCATATGTAACAACGGTGAATGGGTAAACGCCAGCTGAAGTGTTCTTGTAATCGTATGTAACGATTCCTGTTGTGTCATCCATCTTGAGGGTAGCCGCGAAGGAACCAGCAGAGTCAGCGTTAGGAGTAACAAGGTCACCGTTTGCATTTGTGATGTTAGCAAGAGACAGCTTGTTAAGAGCTGCGTAGTTAACTTCTGCGTAGGTGATTGAGTACTTAGTCAAACCAGCTTGTTGTGCAACGCCAGCAGACTTGTTCTTGCCGATGAAGCGAGTTGGTTCTGCAGCAATCGCAGCCTTCATTGTTGACACGTTGAAGATTGAGTTGTTGTTTGTTGGGAAATCTGTTGGATCCCACGCCTTGAGAGCAGCTGAGAAGTTTCCAGATGTACCTGAATCATCAGCACGGTAGATAACGCGAATCTTCTGGTGAGGCAAAGTTACTGGACGATTAATTGTGTGTGTAGCAAGAATTACTGGGTTACCAGTTGCATCCTTAACTGTCTCGCCCTTTGCGTTCTTGCGGTAAACAACAGTCTTGTATGTCTTGTCATTGTCTGCCTTGATAATCGGGTCATCCCAGTATGAAATTACGCCAGAGAAGATCTTCGCAACTGTTACTGGTGAAAGTGAAATTTGCTTTGTTGTGTTTAGGTTATACATAACGCCAACAGGCCATACGAAAGTTGGGATGTGAAGAAGTGAAGCAGGAATGGTTCCGCCAACTTGTGGTGCTGTGTATGCAGAATCAGAGAATGCGAAATCTACTTTCTTAGTTTCGAGATCGCCCTTTCCTCCACCTGAAGAAGAAGAAGCATATGTGAATGAATCACCGGTTGTCTTTGTATAGTCGGTTTTGCAATCTCCAACGATGCCAGCAACTGATGAAGCTCCACTTACCAAAAGTGTTGTTGCAGCATGTGCTGATGGAACGATTGCCAACGCAAATGAGGCTGCGCCTGCAACTACAAGTGCTAATGGACGAGATAGTTTCATGTAAAGCCTTTCCTAGATGGAGTAAGTAGTACTAGTGGAACACTAACTATTTGGATAAACGGCGAATTTCCAAGGAGTTAATAGTCGAGGTATTCAAGGTGAACAACAGGTAAACCTGTCTATTAACCAAAACGTCCAGAAACGTAGTTTTCTGTGCGCTGGTCACGTGGTCGCGAGAACATTTCACTCGTTGGTCCAACTTCAATCATTTGTCCTGGGCCACCATCAGACAAGAAGAATGCCGTGTAATCACTCACGCGTGCAGCTTGCTGCATGTTGTGAGTCACAATGACAATTGTCATGGTCTTGGACAGTTCCGAAATTGTGTCTTCAATGCGAAGGGTTGATCCTGGATCTAGAGCAGAACAAGGCTCATCCATAAGGAGAACTTTTGGATTCACAGCCAAAGAGCGCGCAATGCAAAGGCGCTGTTGCTGTCCGCCGGACAAGCCACCAGCACTTACGCCAAGACGATCTTTTACTTCGTTCCAAAGACCCGCACGGGTAAGGCTTTGCTCAAGGAGTTCTTCTTTGTTGTCGTGCTTGAGTTGAGCAAGTTTTAAACCCGCAAGAACGTTTTGCCCAATTGTCATTGATGGAAATGGATTTGGCTTTTGGAAAACCATGCCGATTTTCAATCGAATCTGAGTGACGTCGATACCGGATGAGTAAATATCTTTACCGTCTAGAAGAACTTCGCCGGCCATCGCCGCCGAAGGTATGAATTCATGCATGCGGTTGAGCGTGCGAATAAATGTTGACTTGCCACAACCTGATGGTCCGATTAGAGCCGTTACGGTTCCAGGGTTAAAGTCGAGTGATACGTTTTCGAGTGCATGATGTTTTCCAAACCAGGCGTGGACACCCCGAGCTTCGAGTCCCGACCCCATTGGAGCAGAATTTGCTTCGTGGTGCGCTGCTCGATTTTGAGCAACGCTGGAAAGTACTGATGGCGTCGAAGTCGACATATCATCCCCTTGGCTATTTGTATTTTCGTCGTTCACTACTTCTTCTCTCTTCCGAGTATGCGGGCTGCAGTAAATAGAACTAGTACGATCATGAGAAGAACAAGAATTCCGGTCCATGCCCGTTGAATGGCTTCAGGACTTCCAAGACCTAGCCCGCTCCACACGTAATAGGGGAGCGCAGACTGTCCGCCATTTAATGGGTTCCAGTTAATTTTATCGCTTACGCCAAGTGTGAATAGGAGTGGAGCAGTTTCTCCTGCAATACGCGCGATTCCGAGGATGACTGCGGTGATGAGACCACTTCTGGCAGCAGGAACAACAATTGTTGCAACTGTCTTCCATTGAGTTGCTCCGAGTGCCACGCCGGCTTCACGAAGGTCTTGAGGAACAAGTAGCAAGACTTCTTGAGCCGTACGGGTGACGGTAGGAATCATAAGGATAGCAAGTGGGAGCGCACCCATGATGGTTGAACCATGAAGTGACGTAGTTAGCAAAAGTGCAGCGTAAATAAATACACCTGCAACAATTGATGGAACACCCGACATTGCTTGAACCAAGAATTGAATAAATCCTGCAGCACGACCTTTGATTTCAGTTAAATACAGCGCCGTTAATAATGCAAGCGGAAGACTAATTACGGTTGCAATCAAAATTAAGTACAGAGTTCCAATAAGTGAATGAAGCAAGCCACCTTGGCTAATTGGATCTGTCATCGCGGCATGCTCCATCGTTTGCGTAAATGTATTTACGCGCAATCCCTTAGATCCACGAATGATGGTTGTGAAAATTAAACTAATTACCGGAGTGAAAACAAGAACGGCACCTGCAACCGCAATCGATCCAGCAATTGCATCTACGGCTGCCGTTCGACCTCGCTTGATTCCAGCATGAGTAGCTTGAAAACCAACGCTAAAAAGCATAAACAAAAATGCATATGCAAGTTTGCCCTTCATCGGGGTAACTGCAACAACGATGTATGAAAGTGCGATGGCGACAGCCAGGAGAAGAACAGTAAATAAACGCTGGTTAAGTGTGGCTTTCCACGGGGTAAGTGGTGTTACAGCACTTGCTTCAAGATTCGTCATAATTAGCGACCTGACTTAATTGTGCGGGTTACTATTGAGTTTGCACCCATATTTACTAACAGCGTCATAATGAATAGAACTAGACCCGCGGCAAGTAGCGCTTTGGCTTCAGTGAAGGAAGCCTCTCCCCACTTACTCACGATCATAGAAGCAACGTTTCCGCCAAATCCGTAGAGAACGTGCCAATTAATTTTGTAAACAATATTTAGTACTGAGTACACGGCTACCGTTTCGCCAAGTGCTCTTCCAAGACCAAGCATTGCGCCGCCAACAATTCCACTTGCACCAAAAGGCAACGCTACGGTTCGAATCATTGCCCAACGAGTAGCACCAAGTGCGTATGCCGCTTGAATTCGATCGAGCGGAGTTTGCGAGAATATTTCACGTGATACGGAGGTCACGATTGGGATAATCATTATGGATAAGACTAAGCCTGCAATAAAAGGTGAGCTATTAAATGAAGGATCGTCTACGTGGAATGCGGGGAACCATCCAAAATATTTATTGATCAACTTTGCCCAATACTCAGCCATAGGCGAGAGAACGAAAAATCCCCACAGACCGTAAAGAATGGATGGAAACGCAGCCATCACGTCAACGATAGTTACGAAGAACTTTTTTAAAGAATTTGGAGCATAGAAAGTGAGAAAAAGCGCAGCTAAAACAGAAAGAGGCACTCCGACAATTACGGCCACGATAGAAATGAGAAGAGTGCCAATTAGCATCGCACTCATTCCAAATTTGTATATCACTTTCCCGGAAGCATCGGTCTCAGATAGCCAATCGGGTGATGTTAAGAAGTGAATCCCCTGCGAGCGAAAAGTTTCAAATCCACGATAAGCGAGGAAAATTCCAATTAACGAAAGAATTACAAGCGAAGACATACTCATTAATGAAACAACACCGCGGAATACTCGATCCGAGAATCTTGGAAGTGTCGTTATTTCACGTTTGGCTGGCGGCGCTTGGCGCTCGGTTACTTGGGCTGAACTCACTCGCAGATACTCCCCTTACTTGGGGGTTAGAAGTTGGCTCATTAGTTAACAGAAGGTGAACGAATGGTGAAAAGACGGGACTCTGCCTTAGGGTGGGCACATGGCCTCCGAACTCCCAAATCTCATCTGGGTTGACTGCGAAATGACTGGACTCAGCATCGAAAACGATGCCCTGGTCGAGATCGCTGTTCTCGTGACTGATTCTCAACTTAACGTCCTTGGCGAAGGCGTTGACCTCGTGGTCAAGACTTCTCAAGAAAAGCTCGACGGGATGAATGATTTTGTTCGGGAGATGCATACCGCCTCTGGGCTCATCACTGAAATTCCACATGGCGTCTCCCTGAAGGAGGCTTCAGCCAAGATTCTTGAATACCTTAATAAATATGCACCGGGGGCCGGAAAGTCTCCTTTGGCAGGTAACTCGGTCTACGTGGATCGCCTCTTTATTGCGCGCGATCTGCCTGAGGTGCATTCCTATCTTCATTACAGAACGGTTGATGTCTCTTCGATCAAGGAGTTGGCGCGCCGCTGGTACCCAAGGGCCTACTTTGCAGCTCCTAAGAAGACCGGCAACCATCGTGCTTTGGGCGATATCCGGGATTCGATTGATGAATTGGACTATTACCGAGCACAAATTTTCGTTCCAACGCCCTAGATCTGTCGCGTATAATTCGCAGTTCCAGTGCAACATGGTGGTCGTAGCTCAGCTGGTAGAGCATCCGGTTGTGGTCCGGAATGTCGCGGGTTCGAGCCCCGTCGATCACCCCAATTTTCAAACGCAGATCTCTGCGCTCACGCAAGGGAGTCCGAATGCCTCACATGATTTTCGACGTAGTCATCGAAATCCCAGCCGGCAGCCGTAACAAATACGAGATTGACCATGCGACTGGTGAAATCCGCTTAGACAGAATGCTTTTCACTTCCACTCGTTATCCATATGACTATGGCTTCGTAAAGAACAGCCTCTCAATGGACGGCGATCCACTTGATGCTCTGGTTCTTCTTGATGAACCAACATTTCCAGGATGTGTTGTGAGTTGCCGCGTTGTCGGCATGTATCACATGCAAGATGAAGCTGGCGGAGATGACAAGTTGCTCTGCGTTGCAGCGGGAGATATTCGTAAGAATGAATTACAAGACCTTAATGATGTTGCTGATTATGATCTTGATGAAATCAGCCACTTCTTCCAGGTATACAAAGCACTTGAACCAGGCAAGAAAGTTTTCGGCGGCGAGTGGGTAGGTCACGTTGCTGCAGAAGAAGAAATCAACAACAGCTACGCACGCTACAAGGAATCGCACTAATCAGATGAAATTAATAACCGCAATCGTTAAGCCAGGTCGCGTTGATGAGATTAAAGTTGCACTGCAAGCAAATGGTGTCGCAGGAATGACAGTTTCAGAAGCAAGCGGTTTCGGTCGCCAAAAGGGCCATAAGGAGATTTACCGCGGAGCGGAATACACCGTCGATCTCATCCCTAAAGTTCGCATCGAAGTGCTCATAGATGATGCTGACCTCGACAGAGTCCTTGATTTGATGGTTCAAACAGCCAATACCGGCTCCATTGGCGATGGCAAGATCTGGGTAACCACAGTCGATTCCGTTGTCCGGGTGCGCACAAATGAGCGAGGTTCAGACGCGCTTTAGTTCATTTTCGCAGAATCCCGCTTCGCTGATAGGGTCTGCACCGCAGTAAAACTTTGGGTTGTTAGCTCAGTTGGTAGAGCAAGTGACTCTTAATCACTGGGTCGGGGGTTCGAGTCCCTCACAACCCACCAAAGTAAAAGCCCCTCAAGATTCTTGAAGGGCTTTTTTATCTTAAATCAGCGACTTAAATATCCTCTTGAACCCAAGTTCCGCCACTCTTGAACATGATCTTTGGATTCTTTTGGCGTTCGGCAGTTTGAGCTTCCCAATTCTTATCGGCAAAGACTTTTGCGGCTGCTTTGCCAAATGCTTCATGGCTTTCATGCTGGACCAAAATGACATAAGCGTTGTCTTCTCCGTACCAACCAGACATAACTTTCACTTCGGCACCTGATGCTGCTCGTAGATCCTTAACAAATTCCTTAAGTCTGGCGCGTGCATCTGCGTCGGTAGTTTTTTCATACGCATCGAGTTTCCAAACTTCCCATACTTGTGGCATTTTCTCTCCTTAGTTGCTTGGTTTTGCTTGGTTTTGAAATGGTCGTACTTGTGAATTTCTTACTTTTCGTAAATTAAGTCAGATCCAATTCGCTCAAAAACTTGCGTCGATTCCTCATTAATCTTCTTCCAAAGCGCCGTCCATCCTGCACTCTTTGATTCATACTCTGAACCGCCGCCCCATTGGCGACCAAAGGCATCTGCGCTTTCAAATGTAAGGGAGAAAGAAGTTGATGGAGAGTAATTACCAATCTCAACCAATCCCACTCGTACATCTGTAATTCCCAATTTGAGGGCTTCGGCTTTCAGCTCTTCAATGTAGGCCGTTGCTTTTGCATTTTGTCCATACTTTGTCCGAAAATAGTAATTCGCGAACACACGCTTTCCCATAGCTATTCCTTTCGTCGAGGGTGCGATTCAAACAAAAGCAATCCAGAAATGGAAGAGTTCTGGCCAATAATTATGCGGCCTAAAGGCAGTTGGATGGTCAGAGATGTGGTGAGTCCCCTAAACTTCACAACCTAGGGATTAGCCATACGGGGAGATCAATGACAAATCCAGATGCTCAAGCCCGCGCACATTCTCGAGGAACGAAACTTCTTGCACTTTTGTTGGCGCCTGTGTTGCCATTTGTTCTCTCTATTTCAATGGCGCAACCAAGCAATGCTGCGTCTGCGCAACAGACGGCAATTGCTCAAGCAGCTTGGTTTAGCAATACAAAAATAACCTTCTCGGGAGACAGCGTCTCTGTTGCATCTGATGGAATCCCCAACTGGACTGCAGCAAAATATGCAAAGCCAAATGCCGGCATCGTTGTTCCAACTAGCGCAAATGATGTAACCCTTGATTTGGTTGGTAATTTAGTGTCGGCACAAAAATTGAACTTCACGTTGCCTCTGAGCCCTGCAAAAGCTGCGTCAGTAACATCAACTTCGTTAGGGCCAATTGGGATATTGGTAAATGGCGCAGTTGTCTTTAACCCTTACGAAGGTGATGGGAAAACCGTAGCCGTAACGGGAAATGTTTATCTGACCGATTCTGACGGCGTTAAGTGGGGCTTTCTCGATCAGTGCAATGGCCACCCTGGAATGGGAGGCATGTACCACTATCACGGCATGCCGCCATGTGTAACTTCAGTTATTGATAAATCTGGCGGACCTTCGCACATCTTAGGAATTGCCTTTGACGGCTTCCTAATTTATGGAGATAAAGACATGAGTGGAAAAGTAATTGCCTCATCACAATTAGATTCGTGCAATGGAATTACGAGCCCAACTCCCGAATTTCCCACTGGTGTTTACCATTATGTTTTGACTGAAGAGAAAAGCAATCGCTCGACGATCAATTGTCTGACTGGAACCCCTGCAGCTACTAAATCTTCAGGACCACAACCTGGTGGACCACAACCTGGTGGACAGCAACCTGGCGGCATGGGCGCAATGCCAGGAATGAATGGTCCTCAACAGTCCGGTGGTATGGGCGCAATGCCAGGAATGGGATCCATGCCAGGAATGAATGGGCCACAACAACCTTTAACACAACCCAGCGCAGCACCGAAAGTAAGCGCTTCTGCAGAGCCCGCTGCATCTCCATCGCCTAGTTACACGACTTTGTATAAAGCTGTAAAGGCTACGCAACTTATCTGTCAAAAGGGAAAGACCAAAAAGACAGTTATCTCTAGCGTTTGCCCGGCTGGCTTCAAGAAAGTAAGTTCTAAATCAGTCACCACTTTTGTGGAAACGAAAGCAGTGGTTAACCCTTAAGCGGAAATTACTTTGTTAGTAAGTGATGGTTCCGGTTGCCAGCACATTGAAATAACTTGCAACAGGCGGGAACTTATTAGAGAAGTCGCACTTCCCCTTGTTTGGCCCAGCCGAGTAAAGCGGTGTAATCCCGCCAAGCTGCAATGTAACTGAGAGAGTGCCTTTGACTGACTTGTAGGCACCAGTCCCTTTAATGATTGGCCATGGAACTGTGGTGGCGGTAAGTGAGAATGAGCAGGTTGTGTTCTGGATTAATGGCGCAGAGGACGTTGCCTTATTCATGCTGGTGGCATCAATTAGAAGTGTGCCCTTCTTCAATTTTATGAGTGCGTTTGGGGTCGCTGCCAACTTTGAAACTTTGCCGTTTGCATCGGCTCCTTGAATGGTTCCGTAGTCACCGATGGCGCCTGTGACGACTGCTGTGCCGATTGGTGAGGTGAAATCTTGGTTGACGCTAATTATCACGGCTCCAGAGGTTGCTGCTCGCGCTGGGGTGCTCACGGCGAAAAGCGTTATAGAGGCGAGGATCGAAGCGAGAACTTTCTTATTCTGAACCAATGACATCTCCAATTACTTTGTATTGGAAATCCAAGGCATTCATATCGTTGTTTTCCATAAAGGCCTGAACTGCATCGCCGATGAGGTCGACGTAGGTCTGACCATCTTGGCGGTCAGCCTCATTTATTGTGACTGGGATTTCTGCCACTACTTCGATATTGAAACTAACGATTGCCATTTAGATTTGCCCCTTTTGTGCGTATGACTCTAGGGGCAATCTTAAGATTACTTCAACGCATTATGCGTTAACTTGGCTGCGAAACGTGTGCCTTTGTCGACTCTGCAGAGTTTTGATATCCGGACCCTAAATTTGCCACTGCCGTGATTCTGACATCGACTTCATGACTGAGGGCAAGTGCACTTGCAATTGGGTCACGTGCAGCGATGCTCTCAGGGTAAGTGAGCAAATCAGTTCCACTTACATACTTATTGACAGTCGCTAGGCAAATTCCACCAGCGTGATCATAAATCTTAGCTGTGTAGCTTCCGCTATTGGCAACAGAAGTAAATGTGACTCCAATTAAAGAGGTGCTGGCCGTAGGAATTGGAGTGGTGAGTGGAATCAAATCTACGGTTGCTGGGAATTCCGCTGTCACAGTTGCTGTGTCGGTGCCATACGTAGTTGTAGAAGATGTCGCTCCACCAATGGTGAAATCATGTGCCACACCCACAAAAGTATTTCCAGAAGTTGCCGTGAGATGAATTACCGCGGTGTAAACAGTGGCCGTATCAAAGTACGTACCAACTGATCCGCCGGAGCTAGTCCACGAAATTGAACCCGTGTATTGGAAATCGTTAACAGGAGCAACAGGTGCAAATCCTGCTACAGGCACGATGTTATTGATCGTCGTGTCCGTTACTGGAGATGGGTCACCGGTAGCTGGGAAAGTTGCTGTTACCACTCCTGCGTTTACAAGGTTGTGAACAGTTGTTGCCCCTGTGACCGTGAATGTATCTGCAGCTACACCGTCAAATGTGTAACCAGATTTTGCTGCCAAAGTAATAGTGGCTGTGTAAACCTGAGAGTACGAGAAAGTTGGAGAAGCCGCCGGCGACCATGTAACCGTGCCGGTGTATTCCGGAGTTTCTGTAATAGTGGAAACGGGAGTTGCCCCAGCAACAGGCGCAGTGACGCCCGCAATCGCAAAATTACCTACTGTCGTTAGCGAAGTTGCAGGGAAGATGGCGGTGATGACTCCAGAGTCCACGCTGTTGTGAACCGAAGTTGCGCCAGCCACTGTAAATGTGTCGGCTGTAATTCCAGTCAGTGTGAATCCTGATTTCGGTGCCAAAGTAATTGTCGCTGTGTAAGTCATACCGTGTGCGAAAGTTGGTGACGCTGTCGGTGACCATGTAACTGTGCCCGTGTATTCGGCAGTTGCCGTTACTGAATCGACAGGTGTTGCCCCAGCAACAGGCGCAGTGACGCCCGCAATCGCACGAATATCAATCGTCTGATCCGCTGCAGGAGCAGGAGGAGCGGGTGGAGCAGGTGGAGTTCCACCTCCACCACCGCCCGAAGGAGGTGAGACTGGCGCTGCCGATTGTGTCGGAGTCACAGTTGGCGTTGGAGTTGGAGACGCTGTCGGTGTTGGTTCTGGAGACGCTGTCGGTGTTGGTTCTGGAGACGCTGTCGGTGTTGGAATCGCTGCAGGAGTTGAACTCGGAGTTGGTGCAGGTGAAGCCGAAGGAGTTGGTTCACTCTTCGGTTGCGCACTTGGAGTTGGTGAGACGAAAGGCAAAGCAACCGCTGGTGAAATTGAAGCAACGTATAACTTCAACAAAGTGAAAGAGCTCTTAAATGTCAATGGAAGCTTTGCTTGTGCAATCACTTTGTTCGCAACAAGAACTTGGAAAATATCGTTCTTAACAACTTTGAACTTCTTTGTGATCGAACCGATTCCATAATTATCAAGTTTTACTGATCCTAAAACTAAATTCGATGGCTTATTTGTAATAATTCGAGAAACTCTAAACACTGCTGTTTGGCGGCGATACTTATTGTTTAAATCAACTTTGAAAGTCATCTGTGAATTCGAAGCAGCTTTTACGTAAATCGAGTTTGTTGTAGACGAAGAACCTTTTGTTGCAGCAGTTGTAGAAGCTATAACTGGTTGCGCAGAAATACTTATCGCTAGAACAGCCAAGAGTGTGCGCGCGATAGAACCGCGGAGGGAAGGTTTCATGAGCCGTAATCTAGGAATTGTGATCCATTTTGCGTGGTCAAAATCGGTCAGCAATTGGTCCGAGGGTTTTGCCCATTTAGTAAAAATTCCACGCGGGTGAGCAGCGTCTCACCCCTAAATTCACCCTAACCATTTAGACATTAAGTCTAGATTATTGTGCTTTTAACATTTATAATTCTGTTTGTTGCACTATTTAGAAGTAATCGTCCAAAGTTTTGAAAATCTGAATCGGGGGTTTGTCGCATTATGTTGCCTTACCTCGAACGAATAAATCAACTTTCGCGAACACTTCAGAAATCAAAATTGCCCCCCGCTGAATTAGCACGATTCCTTTATACGGAAACTTTTAAGGAATTAGAACCCACAATGATCATGTCTTGTGAGTTATTCAATGATGGCATGGTTCATATGAATGCATCAATTGGGCTTCCCGAAGAATATCTAAATCAAGCTGAAGATTTTCCAGTGAACCTACAAGTTCCAACAAATGATGCGCTGAGGAACCATAAACTCGTCTGGCTCTCAGGTGATGAAGAAAGTTTGCGTCTTGATTACCCCGACTTGCCAAAATTCGCAGGCACAAATAGGTGGGGAACATTAGTGGTGTTTCCAACTTTTCATAGTTCCATAGCCTCTGGCGCAACAACGCTCACGACCGATTTTTTGATAACCCCAAGCCCTGAACTTGAGACTTTTATTTGGACAGTAGCTAATCTGACATCACTTAATCAGCAAAATCCAAAAGGCGATACTCAGACTACAAAGGCCCAAGCAGCTCCATCAAAACCAGCAATTGCGACTTTAACTTCGCGTCAAAATCTGATTTTGAAATACATAAGCGAGGGTTACACAAATGCAGAAATTGCCGCATTCTTGTCATACAGCCACTCCACAATACGTCAAGAAGCGATTCGAATTTTTGTACATCTCAAGGTTGATAACCGCGAGGATGCTGCGTCTATCTATAATCGTTACAGCGATACCTTGGAATAAGTTCAACAGGTGCGAGGGAAGAAGTTTAGCTAGTTAATTAAGTGAACCTTGATCTCAAAGCTCTTTCGATCAACTGCGAGCAATTGATGGTTACGAATTGGCGTCCATCCAATTTGATCCCAACCCGATGAAGCCACTAAGAAACCATTCTCATCCTTGCGATAGAACAAGTCATAGTAATCATCTGGCTCACCTTTGGGGCGACGCTCCTGAATAAATTCAGAGACGATATAAAGAGTGTCAGGGGTAAGAATCATGGCGTTAAGGCTTGAAGAGTAAAGATTAGTTTTAATGATGTTCAGCGCCGAGAGAATTCCAGCTACTTCCCCATGCTTTTCAATCTCTGTAATGATCAAATAAAAATATTTCTCACTATCAGTCTCACCGCGTGCGAGTGTCAAAAGTTCCGGATTGACATAGGGATCAAGTGAATCTGCAGGCACAACGCCGCCATTGTGAATAAAGGAATATTTTCCATAAATAAATGGATGTGTATTTCCTTCTTTGACCGACAAACCTGAAGTCGCCCATCGAAGGTGAAGCAATGCTCCATCACTCTTTAATTCAGTTGCAAGCTCCTTGAATCTTTCGCTGTGATCGGCTTGCGCTGGCTCAACGGCAAGTTGAATTGTGGAAGTGTGTTTATCTTCAGAAGCTATCCCCCACCCATCGCAATGTTTGGATGAGAGAGCAGCAAATTCAGCGAACGATGGACCAGTAATCTCTTCAAGACTCTTCTCTTCTGAAGATACATAACCCATCAAACGACACATAAATTAGCTCGCTCTTCCTTATGCCTGAGTATCGAAAAATACGTTCTTGGTTTCCGTAAACGCATCCAGTGCGTCAGGTCCAAGTTCGCGGCCCAATCCAGATTGCTTGTAACCACCAAATGGCGTCCAATATCGAACAGAGGAATTTGAGTTGACTGAAAGATTACCCGCTTCGACAGCGCGAGAAACTCTTACTGCCCTGCCAATATCGCGTGACCAGATTGATCCAGAAAGACCGAACTCGCTGTCATTCGCAATTCGAACCGCATCATCTTCGTCTTCAAATCGGATAACGGAAACAACGGGTCCAAAAATTTCTTCACGATATGTGCGTTCTGAAACATCCTCAACTTCCAGGACTGTTGCTGGGAACCAATAGCCAGGACCTTGCGGTGTTGTGCCTTGAAATGCCACTTTTGTATTCTCTGGAACGTATCCGCGGACTGTTTCTAATTGCTTTGCTGTGATGAGTGGCCCCATCTCGGCAGTATCCAGACTTGGATCTTCGCAACGGAATTTCTTTACGGCAACTTCGAAGTTTTCCATGAACTTGTCATAAACAGAACTTTGAACCAATAAACGAGAGCGAGCGCAGCAATCCTGGCCCGCATTATCAAATACAGCGCCCGGTGCATTTGCTACCGCTTTTTCTACATCGGCATCTGCAAAAATAATGTTCGCACTCTTGCCACCAAGTTCCAGCGTTAGACGCTTTACTTGATCAGCACATCCTCGCATGATGCCCTTGCCGACTGTTGTTGAACCGGTAAAAACAATCTTGCGAACGAGTGGGTTTGTGACGAAGCGCTCTCCGACCACACTTCCCTTTCCAGCAATAACATTGAATACGCCATCTGGAATTCCAGCTTCAAGAGCAAGTTCGCCCAAACGAATAGCTGTCATGGGTGTGACTTCAGCAGGCTTCAATACAACTGTGTTGCCAGCAGCAAGGGCAGGCCCAAATCCCCAACCAGCAATTGGCATTGGAAAATTCCACGGAACAATAATTCCGATAACGCCAAGGGGTTCCTTAAAAGTAATA
>CAIKKN010000014.1 GCA_903827945.1 uncultured Actinomycetes bacterium
ATGGGTGGACGGAAACAATGCCAAGTAATCAAATCACGCTGTCTTCCGTATGGGCTAAGGTAGGCACTGCGTCCAAGGGAAAGTTCAAGCCAGTAGCTGCAAAAGAATTTATTCAGTAGTTATTGCCTAGTTTTTGCCCAGGTTTAAGGGAAAATTCCACTGTTTTAAAGGGATTTATTGCACTGTAAACTATCCAAACAAGCGTAGATGGGAGTTAGGGCGACCTCGCAGTCCTCACTGCTAACGAGGTAAGGGGTTAAACCCTTCAAGAGTTCAAATCTCTTCGTCTCCGCTCTTTACATTCGCATCTACCTATGGAGCACCTATGGAAAATATCGAAGCGTTCAACAATCACCTCCCCGTCAAGGTTCGTTTCGGTGAAGGTAAAGCGCTAACCCTTGCAGATGTGGTGGCTGAATGTGGTGCAACAAAAGTCTTTTTAATGGTGGATGAAGGAATAGAAAAGTTCAATCCGGCGGCCAAGGCATGCATGGATAAATTAGCAACTGCTTCGGGTATCACTGTCACAACTTTTGAAAAACCCGCCGGTGAACCAACCATTGATATGGTCGATGATGCCACACGAGCACTTGTTGCGTCAGGGGCAGAAGCGATTGTTGCTCTGGGCGGTGGCTCTGTCATTGATACTGCGAAAGCGGCTCGCCTCTGTGCACAACTCGGTATTACATTCCGCGAATTTCAAGCTCGTAAACCTGAATATCCAATCCCAACTGTATCTTTGATTGCGATGCCAACATCTGCAGGAACTGGATCTGAAGTTTCGGGAGGATCTGTTATTTCCGATCCCGATGCAGGCCGTAAGGCGGGAATTGCAAACGGAAACTTACGTGCACAGGTTGCGATTGTTGATCCTGTACTTACTTACTCGATGCCACCTTCAATGACCGCGAACACTGGAATTGATGCGCTCGCTCAAGCAATCGCTGGAATTATTGCGAAGTGCAGCACACCTATTGGTGATGCCATTGGCTATGAAGCAATCAGAATGATGACCCCAGCGTTAGTTGGTGCGTATAAAGATGGAAACGATAAAGCTGCTCGTGCAGGTATGGCAGCAGGATCCATGATGGCTGGGTTAACGATGAATATTTCAGATTGCACCGCTGAGCATTCACTTGGCCAAGCAATTGGTGGGCTAAAGCATGTCCCGCACGGCCTCACCATTGGCTTAGTACTTGTTGAAACACTTACTCGCGAAGCAAAAGTTGTACCAGCAAAAATGGAAAGAGTTGCTGATGCAATGGGCGCTCCTGACGATGGCAGTAAGGATGGGTCGCGCGCAGTTAAAGCTGTCCGTAAAATTCTTGCCGAACTCAATTTCCCAGTGCTATCTAGCCTCGGTTTTGTCGAAGCTGATATTGATAATTTAGCAAACATTGCGCTTGAGGATTTCTTCATCACAATGGCTCCAACGCCATGGAGTAAGGATGAGGTTGTTGAGGCATTTATGTCAGCCTTAAAATTGGAGAGCCGTTAATTATCTTTGTTTAAGTAGAAATCCCTGGGAGGCGTTCAAATTTCCGCTTCTACATTGGGCTAAACTTAAAGAAAGTACTAATCAGGTTTGGGGATGTTGGTGACGTTATATCGAGTTGCAATCGTTGGAGCAGGTCCTGCTGGTTATTTCACTGCACAAGCGCTTCAAAATTTGCAGACTGATGAAACTAATTTTGCGATTGATCTGATTGAACGCCTACCGACGCCTTGGGGATTGGTCCGTTCTGGTGTTGCCCCCGATCATCCAAAAATAAAGACGGTAGCTAAAGTTTTCGAAAAAATCTCAGTTGAACCCGGTTTTCGTTTCTATGGAAATGTCGAGCTCGGAAAAGATGTAGCGCTTGATCAACTCCGTGAGGTGTATGACGTTGTTGTAATGGCAACTGGCTCAACCCTTGGTCGCAAACTCGGGATTCCCGGTGAAAATCTTAGAGGTTCTATTTCATCAGCAGATTTTGTACCTTGGTATAACGCTCATCCAG
>CAIKKN010000015.1 GCA_903827945.1 uncultured Actinomycetes bacterium
CAGGTGCCTTCTTTGCAGCAGCTGGCTTAGCAGCAGCCTTCTTGCGGCGCTTTGCAGGTGCCTTCTTTGCAGCAGCTGGCTTAGCAGCAGCCTTCTTGCGGCGCTTTGCAGGTGCCTTCTTTGCAGCAGCTGGCTTAGCAGCGGCCTTCTTACGACGCTTTGCAGGTGCTGCCTTTTTGACAGCGGCCTTCTTGCGCTTTGGAGCAGATTTCTTAGCTGCAGCCACGTGGTTCTCCTATCAGAATGGTCCGATCCGTCACCGAACCTGTTCAAGGAGAATCGTGACAGCATTTACAGAAACATTCCACTATTTTCGATAAAAAAACATGTGCGTGTCGCAACTTTATTTTTTTATGCAGATTACTTATTTTCATCCGAATTTTTTGATGAAATTTCTTTTGAAAGTACATGTTGGTTTGTTCGAACATCATAATTTCGAAATTTTGGCAGTGCAGATGCGGCCAAAACCACAAATCCGATGCACAAAAGGCCTCCAGAGACCACCGAAGTACGTAAATTTGTCCATGCAGCTATGCTGCCGGCGCGCATTTGACCGCCTAAAGGTCCAACGGAGTATGACAACAGTTCGATACCGCCGAGTCGACCGCGGTATTCATCTGCAATCGATTGATTCCACATTAACGATCGAAAGAGCGCACTGATTTCATCCGATGCTCCTGCGAGAGTGAGAAAAAAGAGAACCATAAAGAGGGAATTGAAGGTTCCAGCCAGCGATATTGATGCCCCCCAACCGATGGCCGCCCACATTACTGCCCGACCATGATGCGGATAATTTTTCATCCAACCAGAAGTCAGTGTTGTGATCATTGCACCGACAGTTCCGGCTGAATAGAAGAGGCCTAGCGCCCACCTTGCATGCAAGGAGTCGGCCCAGAATGGAAACAAAGCAGTTGGCATGGCAAAGAACATTGCAGAAAGATCTACAAGATAAGTACCTAATAAATCTTTCCTTGAAATGGCATATTGCAAGCCATCTATAAGGCTCTTGAGGTTCGGAGGCGTGCTCTTTTCTCCAGGCGGAACACGGCGAAGAAGGATGATAAAAATAAGGGAGAGAACGTAACTAATAACATCTAGTGCATATCCAGTTGCGACCCCGGCGGTTGAAACAATTAGTCCACCAATTGAAGGTCCAAGAATGGCGCCAAATTGCCATCGCAATCCCATTAGCGCATTTGATGCTGCCATATCTTCATGAGAAACAATACGAGGCAAAATTGCGCCAAGGCTTGGAGCAGATAAACCACTCAGGGCGGCGAATGCTGCTCCAACAATGTAGAGGATGACAATATGAGGATTTGGAAGTAGCGCATTTAAGAAAAGAACCAGCGTCATCACCAGCGATGAAGCTTCGGCCAGAAGAATCATCTTTTTGCGGTCCACTGAATCTGCTAGCACGCCCCCATAGAGTCCAAAAATAATGAGGGGGACAAGCTGGACGATTCCCATCAAGCCGACGGCAACGTATGAGTTTGTCAGCACCTTTATCTGGAACGGGAGAGCGACCATTGTCATGGCTGAACCCAGGCGCGTGATCATTCCCGAAGCGAAGAGCAATCTAAGTTCCCGATACTTTCGAAGCGGGGAGATATCTAGGGCAAACTTACGCATTAGAGAAACTTACTATTAATGAAAGCTCTCATCCTCTGATGGAAAGAGTGAATTTTGAACATCCTTTTTCCAAGCCAGAGCAGCTTCCTTCATGGATGAGCGAAGGTCTACGTAGGCACGCGCGAAACGAGGCGGATTCTTTGTCAGCCCCATTAAGTCTGTCCAGACGAGGACTTGTGCATCGGTCTCTACGCCTGCCCCAATTCCAATAATCGGAATAGTCAATTCGCGTGAAATTTCTGCCGCTAATTCTGCGGGAACTAGCTCAAGAACAATTGCGAAAACACCCGCAGCTTGCAGAGCCCGTGCCTCTTCCTTGATTCTTTGCGCATCTTCTCCTCGCCCTTGGACTTTAAAACCTCCAAGTGCATGCACGGATTGAGGCGTGAGACCGAGGTGTCCCATCACCGGGATTCCAGCAGCGATAAGGGCCTGGACTTGGGCAACGATTCTCTTCCCACCCTCGAGTTTTACTGCTTGAACTTTTGCTTCCTTGAAGAATCTAATTCCAGTCTGAAGAGCTTGCTCCACAGATATTTCATATGAGCCAAATGGAAAGTCGGCTACGACGAGGGCCGTTGAGTTTGAACTCACTACGGCTCGAGCAAGTGGAATTAATTCATCGACGCTGACGGGAATGGTGTTCTCTTCGCCGAGGAAATTATTGCCGGCCGAGTCGCCCACCAGGAGAACTGGAATTTCGGCTTCTTCAAAGACCGATGCAGTCATCTGCTCGTAGCAGGTAAGCATTGCCCATTTTTCGCCGCGCTTTTTCATGGCAGCTAAATCTGAAATTGTTGTACGGCTCATTTCGCACCTGCTTCTCTTTTCGATCGGTGCCAATTACGGTCCCCGTCTAGTGGATAAAGAAATTCTAGACCCATTTTCCTCAATCACCGCCAGCCTGAGATTTCGCTACTCTTGACTCATGAGCACAGCAACGGCCCAAATTCGAGTTGCCCTTGCTCAAATAAACCCAACTGTTGGAGACCTTGAAGGTAATAGCGCCAAGATTTTGGCTCAAGCCCAACTTGCTCATACTGCGGGAGCCCACTTGGTTCTCTTTCCAGAGATGGTCTTGACGGGGTATCCGGTAGAGGATTTGGCACTTCGTTCAACTTTTAGATCGGCCTCCAAGAAAGCATTATCGGATTTAGTTCCGCTCCTTCCAACAGCGATTGCATCCGTTGTTGGTTATTTAGAGGAGAGCGTTGAAGGAAAACCCCAGAACGCAGTAGCAATAATTCATGGTGGAAAAATCGTTGGCACTTACGTCAAGCACCACCTTCCCAACTATGGCGTCTTTGATGAATTTAGAAACTTTGTTGCTGGAGAAGAGCCTCTAATTTTTCGCCTTCATGGCATAGATATCGGAGTCGCGATTTGCGAGGACATTTGGCGATTTGAGGGTCCTGTCGCAGACCTTGCAGCCAGAAAGCCCGGACTTGTAGTTGTCCCAAACGGTTCACCTTTTGAGCGAAATAAAGATGATGTGCGCGCAGCTCTTGTCAGCCAGCGCGCAAAAGAAATTGGCGCGCCACTTGTCTATGTAAATATGACTGGCGGGCAAGATGACTTGGTCTTTGACGGTGACAGCATTGCAGTTGATTCACATGGAGCCACGATTGTAAGAGCTCCTCAGTTTGAAGAGGGTCTGACAATCGTTGATTTAGATTGTGCCTCAATGTCGTCAGAACCCGACGTCACTATTTCAGAAGCACCGCTGCCCAATTATGAAAAATTGGTTCTCAATGAATCCGCGAGATTGGCCGATGCAGCAGAAATTTGGAAAGCACTCGTCACTGGACTGCGGGACTACGTTGAAAAGAACCGCTTCCCAAGCGTAATTCTTGGCCTTTCTGGCGGCATTGATTCTGCCGTTACTGCAGCAATTGCAGCCGATGCGCTAGGAGCTGGGCGAGTATTTGGAGTCGCGCTTCCAAGTAAATATTCTTCAGATCATTCTTTACATGATGCAGCCGATCTTGCTCACCGGATTGGATTGAACCATCGCATCGTGCCAATTCAGCCAATGGTGGATCAATTTATTTCCCACCTAGGATTGACGGGACTGGCAGAAGAAAATGTGCAAGCCAGAGTGCGCGGCACAACACTTATGGGCATTTCAAATCAAGAGGGCCATCTTGTATTGGCTACAGGAAATAAATCTGAACTTGCTGTTGGTTATTCCACAATGTACGGCGACGCCGTTGGGGGATATGCGCCGATCAAAGATTTGCTCAAAAGGGAAGTGTGGGCAATTGCGAGATGGCGAAATAAGGCGGCCCTGGAGGCCGGTGAGATTGCCCCGATTCCAGAAAGCTCAATTACAAAAGAGCCATCCGCTGAATTGCGACCTGGCCAAAAAGATAGCGATTCCCTTCCAGATTACGAAGTGCTCGATCGGATGCTAGAAATTTATATTGAAAATGATGAAGGCCTTGAGGGCCTTCTTGCCGCCGGTTTTAGCAAAGAACTTGCAACAACGACTGTTCAGATGGTTGATGCTGCTGAATATAAGCGGCGCCAATATCCGCCGGGCACCAAAATATCGGGCCGCGCATTTGGCAAAGATCGCCGATTGCCAATCACTAGCAAGTGGCGCGAAAACTCATAATCCTTTAATATTCGCAAAGGTCACGAGTTCCAGTGTTTAGCCCCGGCTTACTGGACGGCAACCCTCCACCACGGTGGGGTGCTCCGGGTGAAGACCAGGCCGACTGCAAAGTGCAGTGGCAAGCGTGGGCCACTCGACTGATTTCAAGGATGATGTGG
>CAIKKN010000016.1 GCA_903827945.1 uncultured Actinomycetes bacterium
TCTACAATTTTTATACGCATGGCTACCGCTAGGTCTGGCCGCTATATGCCGTACCTGGGAGATAAATTTGCGAACTCGAACCTTATCGCCAGCCCCCATTTTCTGCCAAATCGGAGTATTTCGTGCTATACGCAGCAAAAAAAAGCCCCCGCCCCTGAAGGCGGAGGGCAATTTGGGGAGAATTTACTTAGTTGGTGCTGGAGTTGCAGCAGCAGGCGCCTTTTCAACCTTTTCGGCTTTGGCAGGCTTTACTGGGGCTACTGGCTTTGGTGCCAAGGTCGGCTTTACCGGCTTAACGGGAAGCGCAATTGCTGCAAGTGCGGCTTGATGGGTAGCAGTCGCGGCAGCAACAGCAGTCTGTCGAGCAGTTGTTGCGGCTGTTCTTGCTTCAGCAGTGGTTGCTGCGGCTTTAGCGGCCTGGAAAGTATTTTTTGCCGCATCAAGAGCAGCCTTGAATGCTTCATTCGCTGCCTTTCGTGCAGGAGCGGCAGCAAGCGCCTTAGCTTTGTAATCAGCTTGAGCTGCTTTAAAAGCGGTCATAGCGGCAGAGTTATTAGCCTTCCATTGAACAACGGCTGCTTTATAAGCCACCACTGCTGCTTGGTAATCACTCTGTGGGGTGGCAAATGCCGAACTCGAAGATGATCCAATCAGCGATCCGACAACCAATACGGCTAACGCGATTTTTCTAACTTTTTTCATGATTCCCTCATTTCGACCTTTTCGCCGGCTCCGATGAACCGGGTATGACTGAACTATGGAGCCAAACTTTGTGGAAATTCTGTGAAAACCCTTTCATGTCATTGTCAACTCTTAAATTTATAGCAGATACAAGTTAGCCTTTCAATATGGTCGGCATGACAAGTGGAATCGAGATATTGGTTGTCGATGATGAAGATGGCATCCGAAATTTGATTCGAGACGCTCTCTCACTTTCTGGATATACGGTAACAAGCGCAAAAGACGGGTTGGAGGCACTTGCATTAATCCGAAATAAGAAATGGGATCTGTGCATTTTAGATATTAACTTACCGAAAATTGATGGTTTTGCCTTATTAGAAAAAATTCGCGAAGCAGGTATCAACACGCCTGTGTTGATGCTCAGCGCTAGAGGGGAAAGCGTCGATGTCACTCACGGACTCAAACTTGGCGCAGATGATTACGTCCGCAAACCTTTTGGCTTGGAGGAGCTAATCCTTCGAGTGAAAGCCATTCTCCGTCGTAACGAAGTGAATGAAACCTCTGTGATAACTCATGTTGGACCAATTCATATTGATGAAGCTCGGCATGAGGTTAGATTTAATGAGGAGCTTATTGATCTATCCCGTACCGAATTTCGTCTTTTAAGCGAACTTGCCTCAAGACCAGGGATGGTCTTTACTAAAGAAGGACTTCTCGAAACGGTATGGGGGATAGATTTCGAGAATAACTCCACCGTTGTAGACACATACATCTCCTACCTACGTAAGAAACTTCACCGCGACGGCTTCGATGGCATCCAAACAGTTCGAGGCGTCGGATTTAAGTTAGTTTTCACAAAGTGAAGCTCAGCACCCGTCTCTCGATTGTTGTTGGGTTAATAGTTACCTTTCTCTCCATTTCAATCGGAAGTTTTGCAATTATTTACTCCCAGTCATCTGAAATCAAGTCGATAAAGTCAGTCTTAAACGCATCGACCCGAGAGACTCTGAATTCAAGTGAAGACAAATTTACGGTCGCGATTAACGTCAGTGAATCTAGCCCAATTCCACTTTCAGCAATCTTGGTGACAAATTCCTCTCAAGTTTCGTACTTAACCGAAAATCAAGGCAGCATCTCTTTAAAACCTTCTCCGGAGCAATTACAAAATGCCACCACCCTCGCTATTCAATTCCAAAAATCCTTTCTCATTCGTTCAATTAAAACTTCCCCAAACCAATATTTGATCTATTCGGTTTCGATTAAAGCAGCTCAAATTCACGCCTCGCAACTCCGTAAAAATCTAATCATTTTCATCCTGTTCTCACTTGTCTTGCTGATCAGCCTTACCTATTTCTTGTTCCGGCGCGATTCGCGAATAAATGAAATTGCCAACCAGTTGCAAGAAAATAACGCTCGAATGCAAGAATTTCTTGGAGATGCTTCTCATGAGCTTCGCACACCGTTAACAGTTATTCGAGGTTATGTGGAGTTGATTTCAAATGATCTGCAGAACCCTGACGTTCCACGATATATCCAGACCATGAAAGTCGAATCTGAACGTATGGCCAAGCTCATTAGTGATCTACTGCTTCTCGCAGAAATCGGTGAGGATAAACTTGTAGCAAATGAAAGATGCGACTTAGATCAAATAATCAAGAACAAGATCTCGGAATTGCAAGATTTAAACCCGGATAGAAATATTTCGTATTCATCCTCGCCCTGTTTTGTGGAGACTGATGTTTCACTCCTCAATACAGTTCTATCTAACGTATTTTCGAATATTCATCGCCACACGCCTTCGGATGCTGCCGTATCGGTCGAAGTTAGCGCCGCAGGAAAAGGTGGTGTGATTGTCGTTGAAGATGGTGGTCCAGGTCTGAGTTCGATTCCAACAAAAGCCTTTACTCGTTTTGATAAAGCTCGTTCGCGCGAGCATGGCGGCAGCGGGCTTGGAATGAGTCTCATGCAAAAGGCTGGAGAAAAGATTGGCTCAATTTCCTTTGGGAAGAGTGACTTCGGTGGATTGAAGATTGTTTTAAAGATTTAAAAAGACCCCTTACCCATAAGGGCAAGAGGTCTTTGGTGACGCGGAATTACTTAACCGCGCGAGTTGGCTTGGCAGGTCTTGTAGGTAGCACTGGCCATGCTGGTTTTGTGCCAAGAACTGGAAGAGCTGCGTAACTTGCAAGCGCTACTTCATTAGCTGTTGCAATTTCTTCTGTCCGAGTAACCAATAATGCGGCTTTTTTAGTTGGGCTTGAGGTTTTTAAAACTGCTGCCGCATAATCATCGTTGGCAAATGCCACCGAAACTGCTCTCGTGGAAGAAATAGCCCGCCGGGCTACTAGGTTGCTTGCTTCCAAAGTTCGATATTCAGTTCTTGCTGAAATGTGATCGGCAATCACCTTGGCTCGAGCGACATACCATGCGCTGATTTCCAATTTCCATTGGGCAAATTGGGTGTTGTAAACGTCCATGGTCGTTAAATTTTCAGAAGTGACTTCACTTGAATTGACAACAGCTTTGGCTGGAATGGTTGCAACAACGGAACCCGCCACAATAGCCAAAGCTAGAATGGCCGTTGTAATTTTTCGATTAGTATTCATTTTTATCAACCTTCGTCATTTATTAAATCTCTAGTGCGCCTTCAGTTGAAGATGTAAAATCATCATCTTCTTCTAACCTGTGAAATCAATCTGTAAATGATTCTTTTTAGCCTGAACCAGAGAGTGCTGGCAGATAAAATAAATAGCTCTTGTTACCCAAGGCACAAAACACGCATGGAAAAGGCCCCCCGTCGGTTAAGACGGAGGGCCTTTCGGTTTCTTGAATTACTTGATTGAAACTGTTGCGCCAGCAGCCTCGAGAGCAGCCTTTGCCTTTTCTACAGCTTCCTTTGAACCCTTTTCGATGAGGGTTGCAGGAGTTGCATCTACAAGATCCTTCGCTTCCTTCAGCCCAAGAGCTGAATTGATTCCGCGAACTTCCTTGATAACTGCAATCTTCTGTGAACCAGCATTTTCAAGAATGAGTGAGAACTCATCTTGAGCAGCTTCAGCGCCACCAGCAGCAGCGCCACCAGCAGCACCAGCAGCAGCTACAGGAGCTGCAGCAGTTACATCGAATTCTTCTTCAAATGCCTTGACGAAATCTGAGAGTTCGACAAGTGTCATTTCCTTGAACTGAGCCATTAGATCAGCTTGTGAGAGCTTTGCCATTTTTATATTTCCTTTTCTTTAAAGTTCTTTAGCGTTCTGAGAAAAACTATTCAGCTGGGGTTTCGGTTGCTTCTGCAGCGGGAGCGTCTGTTGTTTCAACAACAACTTCTGCTGGAGCTTCTGCGACTACTTCTGGAGCAGCTTCAACTTCAGCAACTGGTGCTGGAGCTTCTTCTGCTGCCGGAGCAGCTGCAGGTGCGCCTGCTTCCATCTTGATACGCAAAGCGTCGAAGGTACGAGCGGCCTTGGCCATTGTGCCCTTCATTGCGCCAGCGAGCTTGCTCAAGAGAACCTCACGGGACTCAAGGTCTGCAAGCTTCATGATTTCTGCAGTTGTTACAGCTTTGCCTTCGAAGATTCCACCCTTGATGATAAGAAGTGGGTTTTCCTTTTGGAAATTCTTCATTGCCTTTGCTGCATCAATTGGATCACCCTTAACGAATGCAAGCGCAGAAGGACCAACGAGAAGATCATCAGAGATGTCTACGCCAGCGTTCTTTGCTGCAATCTTTGTAAGAGTGTTCTTTACAACCGAATACTTGGTTGTTGAACCAAGTGAACGTCGTAGTTCTTTCATTGAGGTCACGGTTAGACCGCGATACTCAGTCAGAACAGTTGCCGTTGAAGACTTAAAGTCTTCGGTGAGTTCAGCTACTGCTGCTGCCTTATCAGGACGAGCCATGTGGCTTCCTTTCATTTCTACTGTTATCTACTGTTAACTTCTTAAGTGAGTTCCCAACTAAATACTCGCCGAAAATAAAAAATCCTCGGCGCATAAGTGCGCACGAGGCTTTGAGTAAAGCTCATGTGAACCTATGCGGGCCGCTTTCGCGATTACCTCGTTTCACTTTCGTGAACCGAGACCTGCAGTCTTTGGTGAGGGTTGAAGTCTAAGCCAGGGAGACCTAAAAGCAAAAATCCGGGTCCCCGCTGGATTTAACGCAGCGGGCCCGGATTTGAGCGTAATTAATTATTGAAGAACTGGTCCACCATCGCGAGCGATCGATGAATCAACCTGGATTCCAGGTCCCATCGTCGTCGAAATTGTGACCTTCTTGATGTAACGACCCTTAGCCGAAGATGGCTTAGCGCGGAAAACTTCTTCGAACGCTGCTGAGTAGTTCTCTGCAAGTTGATCGGCGGTAAATGAAACCTTGCCGATAATGAAATGAAGGTTTGAGTTTTTATCAACACGGAATTCGATCTTTCCGCCCTTGATATCTGTTACTGCCTTCGCGACATCTGTTGTAACGGTTCCTGTCTTTGGGTTAGGCATCAAACCACGAGGTCCAAGGACCTTTCCGAGGCGACCGACTTTACCCATCAATTCAGGTGTTGATACGACTGCGTCGTAATCAAGGCGACCCTTTGAAACTTCTTCGATAAGTTCATCTGCACCGACGATATCTGCTCCA
>CAIKKN010000017.1 GCA_903827945.1 uncultured Actinomycetes bacterium
AGGCTGCTCCAAAGCGCCGCAAGAAGGCTGCTGCTAAGCCAGCTGCTAAGAAGGCTGCTCCAAAGCGCCGCAAGAAGGCTGCTGCTAAGCCAGCTGCTAAGAAGGCTGCTCCAAAGCGCCGCAAGAAGGCTGCTGCAAAGTAATTTGCAATTAAAAAACCCCGTCGCATTCTGAAAAGAATGTGGCGGGGTTTTTTTAGTTATTAAATCTAATTTACTTTTTATCCTGTTCGGCCAAATACTGTTCGCGAAGTTGACTATGAACACGGTCGAAAATTCTCGCCATATCCTCTTGGTCCTTGACTGTTAAATGATCGATGAATCTATTGCGAATGCTTTCAGTGTGATCAGGGGCTGCCTTCACCAAAGTCTTCCAACCACGATCAGTCATGACAGCCCACAACCCACGGCGGTCTTCCTTACAAGCTTCACGTTTTACCCAGCCAGCTTTCTCCATCACTTTCATCCGGTGGGATAGCCGAGACTTTGAGATTAATCCAGCCTCTGCAAGTTCAGTCATTCGAAGCCGACGGCCCTCTGCCTCTGAAAGAAGGACCAAAACTTCATAGTCAGGGAGTGATAACTCATGTGGGGAAAGGTCTGCTTCTAGAGCTTCCATCATGCGGCGAACGGTTTGGATATAGGAACGCCAAGCCTTCATTTCGCGCGGGTTGAGCCACTTTGGTTCTAGCTTCTTTATTGCCATGCCTGAATTCTACGCTTTAGTTGAAAGTTGAACAAATATTGCCGTGCCTAGCTGTAATACGATTCCCGCATGTCCACATTAAAAAGCGGTATCACTTTCGAGCATGCAGACCAGACCATTCGCCTTCAAGATGACCTCTTTCGCCACATGAATGGAAAGTGGCTTAAGGAGAGTGAAATCCCTTCAGACCGTTCTGGCGATGGTGCCTTCAATGCACTTCGAGTGAAGGCAGAAAAAGAAGTTTTCGACATTATCGAAGAGCTTTCAAAACACGAGCATCCTGCCGGAAGCAATGCGCAGAAAATCGGAGACCTCTACCGATCTTTCATGGACGAAGATCGAATTGAAAAACTTGGAATAGCCCCCCTCCTCGAAGAGCTCACCGCTGCTGCCTCAATCAAAACTTCCAGCGACTTCATTCGCCTCATGGGCGATTTTGAAACCCGCGGAAATGGCGGACTTTTCTATTTGTTTATTACAAGCGATCACAAAGATTCTGACACCAATATTTCTTATATCGGACAAGCCGGAATAAGTCTGCCGGATGAGGCTTACTACCGCGAAGAGGAATACGCCCCTCTCCGAAAAGCTCTTCTGGTTCATATTGAGAAAATGTTTGAGCTAGCAGGATTACCAGATGGAGTAGCTCACGCGAAAAGGATTCTTGCCCTTGAAACTAAAATCGCATCTCACCATTGGGATCAAGTTCGTGATCGTGACAGCCTTGCGACGTATAACAAATTTTCATTTGCAGATTTGCAAAAACTCTCAGATGGGTTTGACTGGGAGCTATATCTGACCGCTTCCAAGGCTCCTAAAAAGGTAGTAGAAAACGTCATCGTTAGACAGCCATCATTCTTTAGCGGAATTGGGCAACTTCTTGCAGATTTCGATGCTCCGGCTTGGAGTTCATGGCTGCAATGGCATCTGCTTTCAGGCTCGGCGCCATTCCTGAATAAGGCACTCGTTGAAGAAAACTTTTCTTTTTTTGGCACAACTTTGAGCGGAACCCCAGAACTTCGAGAGCGCTGGAAGCGCGGCGTTTCAATGGTCGAAGGAGTCCTCGGCGAAGCTATTGGTGAAATTTATGTGGCAAAGCATTTTCCACCAGCCGCTAAGACCCGCATGGTTGAACTCGTCAAGAATTTACTTGAGGCATATCGCGTGGACATCAACGCCCTTGATTGGATGACTCCGCAGACTAAAGAAAAAGCTTTTGAAAAAATCGATAAGTTCACTCCAAAAATTGGGTATCCAGATAAATTCCGTGACTACTCGGAGCTGACGATTGTTGCCGACGATGTCATAGCAAATATCGCTGCCACCACAAAGTTCCAAATGGATTATGAATTTGCGAAAATAGGGGCGCCTGTAGATCGCTCCGAATGGCATATGTTTCCCCAGACCGTAAATGCGTATTACAACCCAGGGATGAATGAAATCGTCTTCCCGGCTGGAATTTTGCAGCCACCTTTCTTTGACCTTGAGGCAGATGACGCCGCTAACTACGGTGGAATTGGAGCAGTGATTGGTCATGAAATTGGCCATGGCTTCGATGATCAAGGCTCCAAATATGATGGCGATGGAAACCTCACTGATTGGTGGCAAGAAAGTGACCGCGCTGAATTTGAAAAGCGGGCCAATAAGTTAATTGCGCAATACGAAAAACTATTTCCACTTGAAACACCGGAGTCACATGTAAATGGAGCCCTCACTGTTGGTGAGAACATCGGAGACCTTGGTGGATTAACAATTGCGCTCAAAGCTTATGAAATAGCCTTAAATGGCGCTTCTGCGCCCGTTTTAGAGGGTTTTACAGGTGTACAGCGGCTCTTCCTCGGTTGGGCACAAATTTGGCGCGGAAAAGTACGTCTAGAAGAGTTAAAACGGCGCCTTGCAACCGATCCCCACTCGCCCAGTGAATTTCGCTGCAACCAAATCGTAAAAAATCTTAACGAATTCTATGAAGCCTTCGATGTCAAAGAAGGTGACGCTCTCTTCTTGGCAGAATCTGAAAGAGTGCGAATTTGGTAGTTAGTTTTTAGAAGCCAATCGAGCGGCGCGACGAAGTGCTTGCTCGGCTGGATCTGGAACCGGTACCGCCTCAATCAACCTTCGGGTGTACTCCATCGCAGGGTGCTTCAAAATTGCGTCACGATCGCCTTCCTCAATCAGAAGGCCATCCTGCATTACGGCTACTCGGTGAGAAAGAATATCGACGACTGCTAAATCATGGCTAATGAAGAGACAAGCGAACTTCAACTTTTCTTGAAGCCCTTGGAAGAGTTCAAGAAAACGTGCTTGAACCGAAACATCCAAGGCAGATGTAGGTTCATCTGCAATCAATAAGTCAGGTGTGAGAGCAAGAGCTCTGGCAATTCCCACTCTTTGACGTTGCCCGCCAGAAAGTTCGTGCGGATATCGATTGCGATAACTCCGAGGTAGCTCGACTTGATCCAAGAGGTCTTCAACCAAGTGATTGAGTTCTGCGCCTTTTGCAAGACCTGCCAAGTAGATCGGCTCCCCAATGGATTCACCAATTGGTAGGCGAGGGTTCAGGGATGAGGCTGGATCTTGAAAAACTATTCCGGTATGCCGGCGGATTGCCGATAAGTCTTTTTGAGTAGCCCTGCTTATGTCTGTGCCTGCAATTGTTAGTTTTCCAGATTTAATTGGAATTAAGCCGATGGCCGCGCGACCAACTGTGGTTTTACCTGAACCCGATTCGCCAACGAGACCAACAATTTCTCCAGGGAAAATCTCAAGGTTAAAGTTCTTAACAGCAGTGAATGCCGGGATGCGTCCTCGCTTTGGGTATTCGATGGTGACATCGCTCAAAGTAAGTACTGGCGCAGGTTTTCCGCTCTTTCCAAAATCCAAGGTGCGCTTTGCGCTGTGTCCCAATTTTGGAACAGCCGCTAGAAGTTCTTTTGTGTATGGATGAGTTGGGTGATTGAAAATCGCATCCGCCGATCCACTCTCAACTACACGGCCATCTTTCATGACGAGAATGTCATCGGCCATATCTGCCACAACGCCCATGGCGTGCGTGATCAAAAGGATTGCCGAATTAAGGCGGGACTTAAGCCCTCGCATCAAATCAAGGATTTCTGCCTGGAATGTTACATCCAGAGCGGTTGTTGGTTCATCAGCAACAAGTAGCGCCGGATCGCAAGCAAGAGCTTGGGCAATCATTGCTCGTTGGCGTTGTCCACCCGAGAGCTGGTGTGGGTACTTTTCAAATGACTTTTCTGGATCGGGAATTTCCACCATAGTGAGAAGTTCGACCGCGCGAAGACGCGCTTCCTTAGGGCCCATATCAAAATGAGTACGAAGGGTTTCCACGATTTGGAAACCAATTGTGTATACGGGGTTCAGAGCAGTCATTGGCTCTTGGAAGATATAAGCCACTTCCTTGCCGCGGAATTTGCGGAGCAAAGAAGATGGCGCCCCAATCATCTCTTCGCCTTTAACTTTGACACTTCCATGCGTGCGAGCATTGGATGCCAAAATACTCATGAGACCCATGGCGGTTGTTGATTTTCCACTTCCGGATTCCCCGACGATTGCGGTAACTTTCCCCGCCTCCACATCGAAGTTCATATCAATGGCTGCGGGATACCAAACACCATCTACCCAAAATTCAACGGTAAAATCTTTAACGCTTAGAACTGGCTCAGCCACGGAAATCACCACTTTCATATGACACCATGTAGTCATGGTAGTTATGAGTGGCGTCAGCAACCCCGAGGTTTTCAGAACCAAATCCAGCACCATTGGTGCCGGCATAGTTCTTTTGTTGATTCTGGCCTTGAATATTCAAACCTGGTTTTCCAGTTCCTTGCGAAGTGACATTGTCACCCTCGTGTGGTCCACTTTTTTCTGCGGAATTATTTATTTGGTTATCTACAAACCCAAAATTACGATCTTCGATGAGGGCGTAACCATTACGAACCCCGTCAAGGAATTCACTATCGGATGGGATAGTGTCGATGAAGTCGAAGCCCGATACAGCATGTCCATCATTACCAATGATGGAAAAGAAATTTTCGCTTGGGCTGCCCCAGCTCCAGGCAGGTACCACGCGCGCAGTATCCATCCGAGTGAAGTCCGCGGAATGAACGTTGGCGCCCAAGGAATCATTAGGCCAGGTGAATCCCCTCGCGCTGACTCCGGCGTTGCCAAACACTTGGTATTGACTCGCTTGGAAAAGTTCAGGCACGGCAGCGTCAAACCTGTACAGGACAGCGCTCGACTTCAATGGACGGGAATCTCCATAACCGGAGTGAGCCTCGTCGTAGGAATAGCTCTGCATCTCATACGTTTTTAGTTTTTGTTGCACAGTTACTCACCACCCTTTAATTCCGTACGGGCTACGCGTCGATCTTTAAGGGAAAGTCGGCGGCGTTGGCGCGGATCGAATGCGTCGCGAAGGCCATCACCAATGAAATTCACACTTAAAGCAATGGCGATGATAAAAAATCCTGGGTACCAAAACAGATACGGCCTGGAGGTGAAAGAGTCTTGATATTGACTAATCAATAGACCCAGTGAGACGTCGGGGGCCACAACACCAAATCCAATGTAGGAAAGCGCCGTTTCAAGGAGAATTGCGCCAGACATTAAAAGAGTAACTGAAACAATGATGACACCAACAGCGTTCGGCAAAATATGTTTAAAAATAATTCGACGATTGCTGGCTCCAGCCACACGAGCTGCGTCCACAAATTCAAGTTCGCGCAGTTTCAAGAATTCACCGCGCACCAGCCGAGAAAGTCCCGTCCATGAAAATAGACCCAGATATAAAGCTAGAAAAGTTGCACCTAAGTTTCCAAAATGGAAACCAATCACTGAGCCGATAATGATTGATGGAATTGTGATGATGAAATCGGTGAAACGCATCAAGACTGCATCAACAGTTCCTCTAAAGAAGCCAGAGATTGCTCCAACGATTGTTCCAAGAGTTCCACCGACGATACCCACGACGAACATGACCATTATCGATCGTTGTGCACCTTTCATCACAAGGGCAAAATAATCGCGACCAATATCATCTTGTCCAAATGGATGCTCGCCTAAACCAAACCCTGCTCCCCCAAGGAACTTAGGTCGAAGGCTAAATGTTGGGCAACCAACGTTTCCTCCAGCGCAATCCTTTGTACGAAGCTCAGGAATATCTTCAATGCGATATTTCCACCAACCATGTATTTTCCAAGGACCAAATTTGAAATCCAAAGCGGTGTAGACAAATAGGGTCAGAAAAACAAGCGTGAAAACTGAAATCATTGCAGCTCGGTGACGAACGAAGCGCTTGAAAACAATTTGACGCTGGCTTAAGCCTTCAGTCTCCTTGTTTGAGATTGCGTTTTCAGCGGCATCCGTAGTCGTGAGCTCGACGCTCTTGCCTTTAAAAATACCCATTATTTACCAGCCCCCACTCGAATTCGAGGATCAAGAGCGCTGTAGAGCAAATCGGCGATTAAATTTGCGAGAACTGAGAGTGAAGCAGTTATGAAGAAAACGGCCATCAAGAGATTGAGATCAAAACTACCAATAGCTTGGCGAAAAAGAGTTCCCATGCCTACCCACCCAAAGACACTCTCTGTGATGATGGCGCCACCAATAATTCCAGCGAAATCGACAACAATAATTGTGGTTAATGGAATCAAAGTATTTCGAAATGCGTGACGCATTATGACGGTGCGCTCGGTTAAACCTTTAGCTCGAGCTGTTCGGATGTAGTCAGCGTTTAGGACATCAAGCAATGTGCCGCGAGTAAAGCGAACATAACCTGCGAATGAAATAAGAGTCAGGGCAATTGTTGGCAAAATTAAATGCATCAGGGTGTCTAGGGTGCTCAACCAAAAATCGCTCTGGTCAAGAAGTGAATTTGCCTGCCCAATCGTTGGAACTGGGCGGCCATTTACCGCATCAGTTGCCATGTAAGGCGCCCAGGTTTGCATCAATCTGTCTAGCAGCATGAGGAGTGAAATCACAAAACCTGTAATCATCGTTGTTCGAACGACAGGTCCACGATCAATCTTGGCAAAGAAGCGCCCCACAGCGGCGCCCAGGCCGAGGGTAAGTAGCGCCATCAATAAGAGAGTACTTACATGTGGTGAATGCTTGAAAAAATATTGTGCCGGATAATATGAAATCAATCCCAGCAAAGCCATCACTTGCGAAGCGCGAAGCGCGCTTTTGTTATGCAAACCGACTGAAAGTTGAGTGACTCCGTAAGCAATTCCAATGCCTGCTCCAAAAATGACAATTGGGCCTAATCCAGGGTGGGTGAACCACTTGAGAAGACTCAAAGCTTCCAAAAGTGCACCTGTGCCTACAGCGACTGCGGCAAATATTTGAAAAACTCGTGTGCGTGATCCGCTAATTACTCCAGCCCAAAAGATTCCGCTGACAACGCTAAAAGCGATGTTCCAGCCGAGCGGGACGCTTGGGTTTGCAAGAAAAGTATTAAATCTAATTGCGAGATATTGCTTGAGAAGCACGGCGACCCAGAAAACAGGGAGTGAATACATCAAGAACGATACAAAGGTCATTGCATAGTCAAAACGGCTGTATTGACGCAAGGCAGTCACAATTCCGACAGTTATTCCAAGCACTATTGCAACAATTGTTGCCATCGTTACAAGTCTTATTGTTACTGGAATTGCATGCTGCACAAGACCTGAAACTTGTTGCCCGTTACGCGCGTTTCCAAAATCTAGGTGGCCGACAAAGAGACCAAGAATTCCACGAAGCCAAATGAAATAGCGAAGTGGAGGAGGGACATTGAGTTGAAGTTCGCGGGTTAAAGTGATGATTTGTTGCTTCGCACTTGGCTCGCTACTTGTACGAAGTCCTTCAAGGGGATCACCTGAAATTGCTGCAAGGTTATAAAGAATAAAGCTTGAGCCAAAGAGAATGACCAAGAGGATTCCAAGTCTGCGCATAATGTAAGCAAACATTGGAATTTTCTCCGTTTCTTAAGGGTGTAAGTGGTGTTTCAAGACTTTCATGCATAGTGGTGCCCGGCGAACCGAGCACCACTCTCCGAGATGCATGTACTAAGAACTAGTTAGTAAAACTAATTATTAGTAGGTCCAATCCCAATAGTTCCAAACAAGTGTTGGAGACAATGGGGCTGGCTTAACGTTCTTCAACGTTGAGTTGTATGCGGTTACAGCAGGGTGCTGGAAGATCGCAAGAGTCAAAGCATTTTGGTTAACAATACGCTCAGCTGTGATGATGTCGCGTGTTACTGCAGCATCTGACTTCACAATTTCAAGTGAGCGAAGTGCCTTGTCCAAGCTAGGAATGCTCCAACCCATGTGGTTATTTCCGCCACCTGTGAGGAAGTTGTCATTCGTACCTGTCTGCAAGACAGCTGATGGGCACCATGCATAGAACTCAGCATCCCATTCAGTGTTGTCAAGCTTGCCTGACCAACCAGTTGTTGGAACTGCAGTCACCTTGAAGCCAGCCTTTGCAAGTGCTGGAACAACAAGTGCTGCTTCAGCTGCGCGGCGTGCGTTTGGTGATGGTTGTTCTAAACGAACTGGTGCCATTGGATTTGAAGCGCTTGCACCCTTGTAGTAGCGCTGAACAATCTTCAGTGCTGCAGCAGTGCGCTGTGCTTGTGTTCCTGCTGTGTAAACGCTTGATGCGTTACCAGCAGCTACTGCCTTGTAATTGCTTTCCTGAGGCATAACGAATGTTGATGAAGCAACAACTGCATTTTCATTCACTGGCTTAACAATCTTTGCAATGATTTCATCGCGTGGATATGCCATGAGGAATGCTTGACGAAGAGCCTTACCTGCTGGGTTTGAATCAGCGAAAATACCCTTGTAAACATCCTTAGAGCCTTGTGTTGCATTTGTGCGCAAATCAATGTGCTCGTAGCAAGAGCTTGTTCCGCCGACGACGGTTACACCCTTCATCGCCTTGAGCTGTGAAACAGCATCTGCCGTGGCTTGACCTTGGTAAAGATCAATTTCGCCATTAGATAGCGCTTGAGCTGCAGCAGTTCCATCTGCGATGAAACGGAACACGACGGTATCAATTCCACCTGAAAGCTTTGGTCCTGAGTTGTACTTAGGGTTTGGCTTTAGTGTGAGTGATTGATCCGTAACGGCTGATGAAACAAGGAATCCGCCATTGCCAACAAGAAGATTTGGGTTTGTTGAGGAATCGATCTTTGTAACGTTGTAATCCTCGTTCCAAACCTTTGCATACTTCTTAAGAGCAGCAGTGTCATAGCCTGTTACATCGCTGACAAAGGTTGACTTTGCAGCAGCTGCTTCAGAAGCTGAAAGCAAAGAAGACTTGCCAGCAGCTAGAGCTACGAGAGTGTGAACAGGGAATACGCCTGGTGAGTACAAATCCCAGTTAGGAATAGGCGCATCAAATTGAAGTGTTACAGACATCTTGTCTGATGAAAGAACTGGAAGTCCGACAATATGGGAATCCAAAGTTCCGCCGTAGCTGATTGAATTGAAGACTGGTGGATTCTTCTCATCATTTGGATCGCCAAGGCCAGCCTTGATTGAGTACTTAGAACTGTTGAGAACAATTCCAAACATCAAATCTTCGCCGGTAATTGGAGTGCCATCAGACCATACGCGGCCTGGAGCAACTGTCCATGTGGTGCGGAAATCTTTCGCAGTGTTCTTTGTGATCTTGTAAGAACCAAAAGTTGGGTTCTTGATAAGTGACTTCTTATCGTCGTAATAGTTAAACCCGATACCGGTGAGGTAGGTGACGTCTGTGTTAGTCGTGAGGTTTGTGTCAGGAGTTCCAGTGTTCAATGATGTGAACGCGTTGGTCTCGTGAATCACAACTGTTGAGCGAGCCGCATGTGCTGGGGCAATGAGGCCGACGGCCGCAATTCCTGCTACTGCAACTGATGCAACAAGAGCACGCTTATTTAAACGTAGCTTCATGTGTTCTCCATTTCGTTGTTTGAGGGCATTCAATCGGTGGAATCGGACCTAGCTAGTTGCCCGCTTCTACTGATTGGTAGTGAAGGGAATCCTGCCCTATTTGTCGGGTTTAGGAAAGTGCTGCAGAAGGGGTTAGATACGTTTATGACCAACCCCACTGGCTTCTCCTTTACCGAGAGCCACACGATTGAGGGGCACCTCGGACGAGCGGGTGAAATTACGACGCCCCATGGTGTAATCCAAACACCTGCCTTCATTCCCGTGGGCACAAAAGCAACGGTCAAATCTGTTCTGCCTGAGTCAATTGAGGCTCTCGAAGCGCAAGCTGTTTTGGCAAATGCATATCACTTGTATTTGCAACCAGGAAGTGATGTTGTTGATGAAGCAGGCGGTCTTGGAAAATTCATGAATTGGAGTGGACCTACATTCACCGATAGCGGTGGATTTCAGGTTCTTTCACTTGGGGTTGGATTCAAAAAAGTTATTGCAATGAACGAAGACACTTTTCGATCCGATGAAGTTATCGCTGAGAAAAAAGAGCGACTGGCGCACGTCGATGACGATGGCGTGACTTTTAAATCTCATCTTGATGGATCCATGCACAGATTCACTCCTGAAATTTCCATGAATGTTCAACATGAAATTGGCGCAGACATCATTTTCGCTTTTGATGAATGTACGACCTTGCATAACACTCGAAAGTATCAAGAGAAATCTCTTGAGCGAACCCGAAAGTGGGCAATGAGATGCTTGAAGGAACATGATCGACTAACAAAAGAGCGAAACCATCGCCCATACCAGGCACTCTTCGGCGTACTTCAAGGTGCGCAATATGAGGATTTGCGTCGGAAAGCGGCGAAGGATCTTGGCGGCATGAACGTTGATGGAATTGAATTTGATGGTTTTGGTTTGGGTGGAGCGCTCGATAAAGAAAAGCTTGGAACAATTGTGGGCTGGCTGTGTGAAGAACTCCCCCGGAATAAGCCAAGGCATCTTCTTGGAATTGGTGAGCCCGATGACCTATTTGTTGGTGTTGAAAACGGCGCCGATACATTTGATTGCGTGGCGCCTTCCAGGCAAGCACGCACTTCAGCTGTTTTCACTCTAGATGGCAGAGTGAATATGACTAATGCTAAGTACAAGCGCCAGTTCTCACCAATAGATGAAAGCTGCGATTGCTATACGTGTAAGAACTACACGGCGGCCTACATGAATCACTTATTTAAGGGAAAAGAGATGCTTTCCTCAACTCTGGCGACAATTCACAACGAACGATTTATCGTCCGCTTAGTTTCACAAATGCGAGAAGCGATTATTCGTGGAGATTTCTTTGAAATGAAAAAAGAATTTATGGGCAGATTTTATGGTCAGGCAACTTCAAATGACCGTTTAGATAGCCCCATCCAGTAGCCATCAATTTTTGTCTGCGGAGCAACATCGGCAACCGTCGCAGCTCCAAGAGTGATAAAAATAGGCGCAAAATGTTCAACGGTCGGGTGCGCATACGGCATTCCTGGAGCCAAACTCTTGTAATTCATTAGTTCATCAACAGCCCCGCGATCCAAAACTTCTTTTGCCCATAAATCAAATTCAACGCTCCAACCAGGAGGCGTTGCATTAATTGTCCAGTCTTTCAAAAAGGGTAATCCGTGAGTGAGAAATCCACTTCCAACAATTAAAACACCCTCATCTCGAAGCGGAGCAAGTTTCTTGCCTATCGCAAATAATTTTTCTGGGTCATAGGTTGGAATCGACATTTGCAAAACAGGAATATCGGCATCCGGATACATTTTCATAAGTGGTACATATGCACCATGATCAAGTCCGCGTCGCGACTGATGGACGACATCATCCTTAAATAATCCAGCGATGCGAGTTGCCAAATCTGGCGCGGTTGGGACGTTGTATTGGAGTTGGTAGAACTTTGGATGAAAGCCGCCAAAGTCATAAATCAGAGGTGTGCCACGCTCAATTGAACTCAAAGCGAGCGGCGCCGATTCCCAGTGGGCACTTACAATCAAAATTGCTTTTGGCTTTTCCAATTCATCAGACCATTGAGAAAGCTCGCTACTCCACACCGGATCATCGAGAAGCATGGGTGCGCCGTGGCCTATGTAAAGGGCTGGAGTTTTCATACTGAAAGAATAATCCTTTTTAGTTGAAAGTTCAACTAAATTGAACTTCCACGCAAGCGAGAAATTCTTTGCAGGGCAGCGTCGTGCGATGGCGGCCTGTCCCCCAACGCGCCCTTCAGTAATTTCAAATTAAACCGAGCAAGGGTTAACCAAAATTTTCGTGGCTTCTTCAATCTAAGAAGTTCTCTTTCAGAATCCGTCAGAGTGATGACGGCAGCTTTCAAGAGAATGCGGTAAAAGAAAAGACTAACTTTTCCAAAGGGAGGCTTAAGTATGAAATCAACAACCTCCTTTGTGGTTGGCGAATACGAGAGTTCGGTCCGCATAAACAAGTTGATAGTCTCTTCCAATTCGGCAACCGACTTTGGTGCGTTTGTGAGTCCAAGTGGTTCAGCGCTCAGCCGCCATTGGCTGACATAAGAGTCCGCCCCTTGATCAATTGGATAGCCACATGCTTGGTGTGCGAATAAGAATGACTCTGTGAATGCGCAATGAACCCACAACAAGAATTTTGGATCTCGGGCTTGGTAGGCGGACTCCGCTCCATCCTTCTTTACATATTGCCCGGCTACTCGCTTGTGCATTTCATTGACTCGATTGGCTTCACGAGCAATCGCTGCCTTAGATCCAAAGGTGGTGATCGTTAACCAGCGAGAAGTTCCTTCTAAGCGACCCAATAAATCAGTCTGATATCTCGAATGTGTAGCCACGCCGGCGAGCGCAGCTGGATGGGCTGCCTGTAGAAGGAGCGCCCTAATGCCTCCTATGAGCGTCGCCACACTTCCATGGACCTGCCAAACGGCGCTTTCTGGCCCAAATAACCCCTCGTCGTCACCTTCTTCTATGTACTTAATCCAAGCAGGCCTGCCATCAGGCTCTCCGGAGACCATTTCTCGGAATCCATCGGCCACTCGGCCCATGATGCGTTTCATAATCACCAGGCAAAGATTAGAGCCATTTTCAGGTGGTCACTGCCTGAAAGTTCCTTTACGATAGCGAGCCTGCTCACAGGCAGAATTAACTTTTGATGAACGATGAGTGACGGATTGGGAGTGAGATGTCAGAAGCGATCGCGACAAGCGAGGCGGCGATTGAAGGCCGCTCGCCCTCTCGCCTGGCTTGGGAACGACTGAAGCGCGACAAGACCGCTTGGGTTTCATTTCTTGTCGTCATGCTTTTCATCTTGCTAGCTGCAGCTTCCCCTCTTTTCCAGGCCATTATGAAAACCACCCCGGATGCTTTCCATCCGGAAGCACTCGATGAGATGAAGGGCGCTCTTCCACTCGGCAAGCTCGGCGGCGTCAGTGGACACCATTGGTTTGGCGTGGAGCCACGTACCGGTCGAGATATTTTCCTACGTTTTGTTTTCGGGGCTCGTACCTCTTTATTAATCGCTTTGGCTGCCACCACTGTTGCAACAATCATCGGCGTTCTTGCCGGATTGATTTCTGGATTTTTCGGTGGAAAAGTTGATCAGCTCATCTCTCGAATTTTAGAAATTGTTATGGCATTCCCTTCAATTCTTTTCGCACTCGCAATTACGCCAGTTCTTGAATCTGTATTGGAGAGCGCCGGAGTTCCGCAAGGAAATGCTGCACGTATCCCCGTCATGATTATTGTGATGGCAACTTTTGGTTGGCCATATATTGCGCGCATTGTTCGCGGGCAAGTAATTTCACTTCGAGAGCGTGAATTTGTTGAAGCCGCTCGGGCACTCGGCGCTAGTCGTATGCATCTTGTTTTTAAGCAAATCTTGCCAAATCTTTGGGCGCCAATTCTTGTAACCGTTGCCCTTAACATTCCATCTTTCATCACAACCGAAGCTGCGTTGACCTTCTTAGGTGCTGGAGTTATTGAACCTGCATCTGACTGGGGCGCAATGTTGCTCCAATCCGTTCCGTTTTATGGTGTAGATCCCCTCTACACATTTATCCCAGGAATCGGATTGTTCCTTCTAGTATTGGGCTTCAACCTCTTTGGAGACAGCGTACGTGATGCGCTTGATCCGAAGAGTGCTCGATGATCACATCACGTGAAATAAAGGCAAGACAACTTAATAACCCTCATATGAGAAAAAACCCTCACAGAAAAGGAAAAAAGCCTAGATGAAACTTCATCGCAAAGCTGGACTCGTAGCTGCCGTCGCTGCACTTGCAGCAACCGCTCTCTACTCAGTCCCATCCGCAAATGCTGCAAGCACTTCATGGAATGGACCAGCTCCAACCGTGGCAGGCGCAGTTTCAGGCGGAACACTTAATATCCTAAATCAGGGCGATTTCGAGCACGTTGATCCAGCTCGTAACTACGTCGGTGGAACTCTAGATTTCTACCGCTTCTTTATTCGCACACTGACTCAGTACCGCACCGTTAATGGAAAGACAGAACTCATTCCTGACTTGGCTTCAGATCTTGGTACAACAAAGGATGGCGGCCTTAACTGGACCTTCAAACTTCGTACCGGAATCAAGTATGAAGATGGAACAACTGCAACTTGTGCAGACATGAAGTATGGCGTTGAGCGCACATACAACGATGATGTTCTAGATGGCGGAACAACGTATGCACATGACTTCTTGGCAAACCCAACAGGTTATGCAGGACCATACACAACCCCAACTAAGGACCTCACATCTGTGACTTGTTCTGGAGATTCAATCTCGTTCAAGCTTGCACAAAAGGTTCCTTACTTCCCATACGTAACTACTTTTGGAGCTTTCTCTCCTATTCCAGTAGCGAAAGATACAAAGCAGAACTACGACTTGCACCCAATGTCAACCGGACCATACAAGATTGAATCGTATGACCGTGGCAAGCAAATGACTTTGGTTCGCAACTCATATTGGGATCCAAAGACAGATCCACTACGCCATGACTTCCCAGACACGATCAAGGTGAAGTTCGGTTTTGAACAGAACGCTCTTGAGCAGCAACTTATTGCTGACTCTGGTGATGCCAAGACAGGAATCTCACTTGATACAAATGTGATTACAAATATTGGTAGCGTTGTTGGTAACTCAAAGTATGCTGATCGATTCTTCGGATTCAACTCACCATATGCTCGTTACCTAGCAATCAACATGGACAAGGTAAAGAACTCAAACGTACGCAAAGCAATTCAATGTGCGATTGACCTCAAGACTGTTCTATTAGCTGCAGGTGGCTCAGCCGCTGGCGTCTATGCGAACTCTTTGATTCCTTCAAACGTTGATCCTGCATACCGCAACTTCCCAGTTTGTGGCCGCGATGTTCACACAACACCAGGTGCTCAGGTTGCAGCAGCGAAGAAACTTCTCGTTGGAGCAACAAAGGCGCAGAAGAATCTGATCCTTGCTTACCGCGATAAGGGTGTAGAGCCACAACGTGCAGCAGCAGAACAAGCTGCTTTGCAGGCTGTTGGATTCAAGGTAACAATGCAGAAGCTTCCACGTGCTGGTTATTACACAGCAGTTGGCAAGCGCGGCGGTGCTAACGAGCCTGATGTTGTTCAAACATCATGGGGATTTGACTGGCCAGCAGCATCAGGAATTGTTTACGCACTTCTTGATGGACGCACAATGACCAAGGAAGATTCACACTCAAACTACTCACGTCAAAACGTTCCTGGAATCCAGGCAATGTTCCGTTTGGCTGATAAGACAGTTGCAACTGATGCACAAGAGAAGCTTCTTGGCGACATCGAGCAGAAGTTGATTCAGGACTACGCAGCTGTCGTACCTACATACATCGAAACCTCTAACTTCATTGTTGGTTCAGGTCTTGGTGGAGTACAGGCTGATGGTGGTTACGGAACAATCTCACCAATTAACGCATACGTTAAGAAGTAAGAAGAAGCACCACAAATAAATAAGTAAGTCAGATCCGGTGGTGGGTGACCACCACCGGATTTCTTAAGTCGCTAGAAATGACCAGAATGTTTGAAGGAGAGCCATGAGATACCTAGTTCGCCGCCTTGTAGGTGGTGGAATTGTGCTGACTATCGTCAGTGCAGTTGTCTTTGGTATTTTCTATATCCTCCCAGCTGATCCAGCGCGCCTTGCATGCGGCAAATCATGCACACCGGAATTGATGGCGAAGATTCGCCACACACTTGAAATTGATCAACCAATCGCAGTTCAATACGAGCGTTTTGTTAAAGGTATTTTTGTTGGACGCGATTATCTAAAAGGAACTACTGCGCAAATTCACTGCCCAGGCCCTTGCCTTGGATATTCATATCAAACTGATGAGCCAGTTACATTCCTAATTCGAGATCGCTTGCCCGCGACCCTTTCAGTTGCATTCGGTGCATCCATATTGTGGTTGCTAGTCGGGCTCCTCACGGGAATTGTTTCGGCGCTGCGCCGAGGAACGTGGATTGATAAGGCTGCCCAAGCATTCGCATTAGGTGGAGCGTCGCTGCAAATTTATTTCGTCGGACTTGTTTTGCAATTTATTTTTGTGGACAAACTTCAGATAATGCATTCACCAGGTTATGTTTCGCCCTTTCAAAATCCTAAAGAGTGGTTCTTGGAGATGCTTCTCCCTTGGATAACACTTGCCTTTTTACTTTCTGCTATTTATGCAAGATTGACTCGCGCTGGAATGCTTGAAATTATGAGCGAGGATTACATTCGCACTGCCCGTGCGAAAGGACTTAAAAAGACAACCGTCAACTTAAAACACGTTTTGCGAGCTGCAATAACTCCGATTGTTACCGTCTTTGGACTTGACCTCGGCCAATTGCTTGGCGGAGCTGTTATTACCGAGTACGTCTTTAATATTCCTGGGCTTGGTCGCCTAGCGACGGACGCGGTCTCCAACGTGGATCTACCGGTTATTGTGGGAACAGTTATGTTCGCTGCATTCTTTATTGTTGTTGCAAATATTGCGGTCGATTTGCTCTACAGCCGCCTAGATCCAAAGGTGCGCATGCGATGACCACTCCCTTCTTGCAAGTTAAAGATCTTAAGGTTCATTTCCCGACAGATGATGGTTTGGTCCGAGCTGTAGATGGACTTAGCTTCTCAGTTGAAAAGGGTAAGACCCTTGGAATTGTTGGCGAATCTGGCTCTGGAAAATCGGTCACAAGCCTTGCAGTGATGGGCCTGCATAAAGAGACTCGCGCGCAAGTAAGTGGTGAAATTCTAATTGACGGAATTGATGTCGTCTCGGCTTCTGAAGATGACGTCCGCAAACTTCGCGGTAAGAGCATGGCGATGATTTTCCAAGACGCACTTGCTGCGCTTCATCCTTACTACAAGGTTGGCTCTCAAATTGCTGAGGCATATAGAGTTCACAACGATGTCTCAAAAAAGGTTGCAAACGACCGTGCAATTGAATTACTTGATCGAGTAGGTATACCTGATCCGGTAAAACGTGCTGAGTCCTACCCTCACCAGTTCTCTGGCGGAATGCGCCAACGCGCAATGATTGCAATGGCACTGTCATGTAATCCATCACTCTTGATTGCCGATGAGCCTACAACTGCTCTAGATGTAACAGTCCAAGCTCAAATTTTGGATTTACTTCGAGATTTGCAGAAAGAGTTTGGCTCGGCGATTATTTTGATTACTCACGATCTTGGAGTAGTCGCAGAAATCGCAGATGAGATTCTTCTTATGTATGCAGGTCGTGGCATTGAACGCGGAACAACTAGAGATTTATTGAAGAATCCACAACACCCTTATGCATGGGGACTTCTCTCTTCGATTCCTCGCCTCGACGGGGATCCCACTGTGAAGCTACCTTTTATCGAAGGCACTCCTCCATCACTCATTCGCCCACCAACGGGATGTTCATTCAACCCACGTTGTAAATATGTAGACCGTGTCGGTGGCGCGTGCACCGTTCAGATGCCAGAATTAATTTCTGTTTCCGGTTCGGCTCACGAGGTCCGATGCCATCTAGACCACAACAATCGCGTTGAGATTTTCAACTCTGAAGTCAGGCCTTTCCTATGACAAAACCACTTCTCAAAGTAACTGGGCTAACAAAACATTTCCCAACTGAAAAGACTGGACCTTTCACGGCAGGTCCCGTTGTTCAGGCAGTAGATAACATTTCTTTTGAACTCGGGCAAGGAGAAGCGCTCGGGCTGGTCGGTGAATCTGGTTGCGGAAAATCAACTACTGGTCGCCTGATTACTCGTTTGATAGAACCGACTGCAGGATCAATCGAATTTGAAGGCCAAGATATTTCAAAGCTTTCTTCTGGTGAACTTCGTCCAATCCGCACTCATCTACAAATGATTTTCCAGGACCCTTATGCATCGCTAAATCCTCGTCACACGGTTGGAACTATTGTCGGTACGAGTTTTGCAATTAACAAGATCAAGCCAGAGGGTGGCGTCAAGAAAGCAGTTCAGGAACTCCTTGAAATTGTTGGATTGAATCCCGAGCATTACAACCGTTATCCGCATGAATTTTCTGGTGGGCAACGTCAACGTATTGGTATCGCTCGCGCACTTGCGGTAAGGCCCAAGCTGATTGTGGCTGATGAACCAGTTTCCGCTTTGGACGTTTCGATTCAAGCCCAAATCATTAACCTGCTTCAGGACTTGCAGCGAGAATTTTCCCTTGCATTCGTATTTATTGCCCACGATCTTGCTGTAGTCCGCCACTTCTCTCAAAGAGTTGCAGTGATGTACCTTGGAAAGATTGTTGAAGTTGCAGATCGAGACACTTTGTACTCACATCCAAGACACCCGTACACAAAGGCGCTTCTTTCTGCTGTACCTGATGCAGATCCAGATGCAATTGGTGCACGTGAGCGAATTCGCTTAACCGGCGATGTTCCAAATCCAATTAACCCGCCATCAGGCTGCCGATTCCGAAACCGCTGCTGGAAGGCTCAAGATATTTGTGCTTCCCAAGAGCCGCTGCTTGTACAACTTGGCGCAACATCTGTTGCGTGCCACTTTCCAGAGAACTAGAAACTAGGTACACCGAGGATGAGCGAGCTTCGAAACAACGCTCCCCTGCTTGACGCATACCTTTCTTATTTTGAAGAACACCACATTTCCTTCACCATTCCTGGACACAAACACAAAGCTTCTTTACTAGATGAAGGTTTGGGAAGAGTTGTGGATTCAGATTTGCCGCTATTTGGTGGACTCGATGAAATCAAATTAACTCACAACGTGCTTGATAAAGCCGAAAAACTTGCGGCCAAACTTTGGGGAGCGCAGTGGGCAAAATTCTCAACAGGTGGTTCAACCCACGCTAATCAAGCAATTGTGCTTGCTCTTGGTAAGCCTGGAGATAAAGTCGCAATATCAAGAACTGCACATCGCTCAGTTCTCAGTGCGCTGGTATTAAGTGGCCTTGAACCTATTTGGATCTTTCCTGAAATCGATGAGGCAACCGGCGTCCCAGTTGGAATACCGCTAAGTGAGATTGAACGAGTATGCGAACTAAATCCAGTAGCAATACTCCTTACAGAGCCCGGTTATCTTGGCACCCTCTCCGACCTCTCCCCGATTATTGAGAAAGCCCATTCAAAGAATATTGCGGTTGTGATTGATGCAGCATGGGGTGCTCATTTTGGATTCCACAGCGCGATTCCGGCTCATGCAATTTCACTTGGCGCCGACGCTCTTATTACAAGTGTTCATAAGAACTTGCCTGGTTATAGCGCAGCGGCCCTTTTACTCGTTCAAGGGTCGCTTATTAATCGCGAGCGTTTGAATCAAAGTTTCGAGACAACTCATACAACATCTCCTGCAGGCGCCCCGCTTGCCTCCATCGATGGTTCTCGCGCATTGCTTGAAGCCAGAGGCGCCGAACTGATCAAAGAGCTTCTCCATAACGTAGCAACGTTTAAGTCTCACATTGAATCTTCACTCGATAAGAAAGTATTTCTGTCGCCAGAAGATTTCAAGCCCGGCCGCTTTGATCCAACAAAAATTGTTCTGCAAACTGCCGGAATTGGCCTTTCTGGAGTCGAACTTGAAACTGAAATTCGCAAAGATGGAATTCGAGTCGAGATGGCCGATCGCGATACCGTCGTATTTCTAGCAACTCTGGCCGATACTCATAAAGATTTTCTCGAGCTTACAAAGGTTCTCAATGATGCGCTTCTGAAGCTAAGAAGCGACCCTCGCCCAGTTAAGACATCACTGAGTTGGTCAGTTAAACCTGAACAAGTAATTACACCTCGGGAAGCCTATTTTGCAGATACGGAATTGATTGGACGAAGCGAAGCTGCCGGAAGAATAAGCGCAGATTTGATTGCTCCATATCCACCTGGAGTCGCGGTCTTAGCCCCAGGTGAAAAAATTACCGAAACAATCCTTGCTGGATTAATTGCAACCCAGGCCGATGGCGTGCGAATTGCTTATGCGACAGATCCTTCGCTTCAAAATTTCCGCGTTGTGAAATAAGCCTTATTTGCCTAAAGCTTTAAGGATTTGTTGTCCATGGTCTACTGGATGGTTTGTATAACCCTTGACCCACTTCTCAATAGTGAAGTGGCCCGACTCAGTGTGCTCGCCAAAATTCTGCAACTGTTCTTGAGTTAAACGGCGCAGAATCATTAGCGATCCAGCGCGGACTGCGCGAAATACGTTCAGAGAAATTTCTATCGGAAGTTCCTTGTAACCCAACGTCGCGCTCTCAGCCCAGGCTCCTTCGTCATATCCTTGAATAACTGAACCAGGTTCAGCCACGAGGCGACGAAGACGTGCATAAGACTGCGCTTCACTATCTGCAAGGTGGTGGACCACTTGTCTTGGAGTCCAACCCTCTCCATCGCTCTTGTCGAGGTCACCCTCTTGAAGGCCAGCAACAATTTTTAGAAATTCATTCGTAGCGTTTTCATACTCTGAAGCAATCGATGCAATAGTCATCCCAAGAGTCTACTTATAAATACCTAGGAAACTGCAACTCCTGTTAAGTCGTGTAGCGCTGAATAAACAGCGTCGGCCGACCAGGAAGGTTCCTGAGGTTTTGCAAGATTTCCTAGCCCATCTTCACTCAGAAAAGCTTTTAATTTCTCCGGAATCGTAGCTTTCCCAGGATTAGGATTACCTAGATCCAACCATTTCCAATGAGAATCCGGGCCAATAACAATCACAAGATCCGGATGGCTCATATCGTAAGCGCCAGGTTTGCCTGTCTGCCAATCAACTGGAAGCATGGCTTTATCCTTCGCAGTGAATTCCATTCTCGTAGCGGGAGCTCCAAAATATTTCCATAACTTCTCTAGATTAGAAGATGTTCCCGAGGCGAGCGAAAATGTATTGTCGTTGTAAAGCGCGTAATAAGCCGACAGGCGTGAGGAAATATCTCTCTGCCCATCAACTGAAATCTCAAGAACCTTTACTTTATCTTTCAAGGTAGAAGATGAAACCGCGTCCCCAATGCTCCGCATGGTCGCTGTCGTCATTGGACAAATTTCTTGGCATGAGGTCAGAAAGTTAGAAACGACAACGTATTGACCTTTCAAATCTCCGAGTGTGAAGGCTTTCCCTGTTTGATCAAATAAAGGCGCGGATAAAACATCTGCGGGAATAACCTGATCCAGATATGACCCACCTCCACGCGCTGCCTCGCCGGCGACTGGTTTTGTCAACGTGGTGTCATGTTTCATTTCAGAGCCACACCCGGTCAAGAGGAGAGCGCTAATAGAAATGATTGCGAGTGAACGAATTTTCATTTTACGCTTTCTTTGTAGGAAGATAATAAAAGAATATCGAACTCTGAACTGGATGTCCGTCTTCAGAAACTACTCGCCACGACATCGTAATTTTCCCAACGTTTGCAATCTTTCCAAGTGAGACCGATAAGCGCGCACCATCAACGGAAGAATTCTTCACATCAACCTGCTTTCCCATTGAATCCTTAACAGTGAGTTGATCCACTTTTGATCCTGGTAAAGAAATTAAATTTCCATCGAATTCAACCCAAGCCGTGGTTGGCCATATCTTCACAATTGCCTTTGCTTTTGGAAAACTTGATGCAAGCTGGGCATGAGCCATCGCAGATGGCGCTGTTGCCAGCGCCATCCCGATAGTTGCCACTACGGCAAGGATCTTCTTCATGCTCTTAGGTTACGCCTTAGCCTTCGTGGTTATTGATGGTGCAGGACCAAATTCAGTGTCTTCAGTTCCAGCCTTTGTGGTTCCATCAGTAATAACCCACTTCAGGTAAAGAGGCTTCTTCAAGCCTGCTGTCGTAGACGGCGCAAAACAGGTTTGCGTCGTTGGCAAGTTAATCTTCTGAGGAGTTGCATCCCAGGTAACTTTTAAACCGAAATCATAGAAAGTTCCGTCGTCAATAACATAGGACTTTGCCTTCGCGGTCCATGTCACTGTATAGAAGTCAGGGACTCCTTTTGCATCTACCGCAGCAGAAGGGACCACTGAGGTCTTGTACCCCACATGGAATTCCGGTGTTGGCTTTCCTGCGGTGCGAGGAACATCCACGCTGAAGATGCTCGTTCCATACTTGTGATCTTTATAAGTACATCCGTGACCTAGAGACAACCAAACACGACTCGCGGTACCAGCAGTGTCCGTGTAGCCCTTAAGCTGAAGGGAAACGTGAGCAGATGCAGCTTGCATTGAAATAAGACTTAGCGCGGCGGCAATCGCGCACGCCAATAGAGTTTTCTTTTTCATTATTACCTTTTCTTATGTAAATTGTTAAATGAATTTAGGCTAGAAAGCCAATTTGACTCGTAAGAAATATGCGAGTTTCTAGTAAAAGAATTGAGAAAATCGTATCAATTTAATGCAGGAGGGCCACGCCAATTAAGTCGCATTTCAGACAAATGAGACTTGAGTCGCTCGGGTGATTGAGCCGGGACATTTAGACTTTCGCATTTAATAATATAAGGGACGAAGGTGAAACTCTGAAAATAGTTAACACACTTATCGGTGGCCAGTTCCCAGAATTTTTCACTATTACAAATATAAAAGTAGCTAAGAACGCCTGCACCAATGTGAGAAAGTGCCATTGGTAGACCAGATTTTGAATTTCCGCCCATTGCGATATGGGAGATGCCTTGGGAAAGCACAATCAGCATTGCCAACTTTGGACCCTCAAGAGATTTACGCGAGAATAAATAAAGCACAGCTGCAAGAATTGCAAATTCAAGAACTACTGGTGCAAAGGCAATAAATGACCCTCCTGCCGCGTGATGCGACAAGGCTCCTGCGGCAACGAGAACGACAGCGTTAGAGGCGCTCCTGGGTTTCCGCGTGCTTTGGTTCACGCCCAAATTGTACGACACGCACTTGGGCTTATGAAGTATATGCAAGTGCAAATTAGTCGCGTTTAGGTAAACAAGCACCCATTCCATAAAATTCAGTCAGGTTTTCAAAGACATATTATCCAAGGGAGCAACACATGAAGGTTCACGCAAATATCACCGAAATAGTCGGTAACACTCCACTTGTTCGGATCAACCACATTACTGATGGAGCCGAAGCTCAAGTATTTGCAAAACTAGAATTCTATAATCCGACAAGCACAATTAAAGATCGTATAGGTATTGCGATGATTGATGCTGCGGAGAAGTCTGGCGAGCTAAAGCCTGGCGGAACAATCATCGAAGCAACATCAGGAAATACAGGTATTGCACTAGCAATGGTTGGTGCTGCTCGTGGTTACAAAGTGATTCTCACGATGCCAGATTCGATGTCAAAAGAACGTCGCGCACTCCTTCGCGCCTTTGGTGCCGAGCTTGTGTTGACACCAGCCGCTGAAGGTATGCGCGGGGCAGTTGCAAAGGCAGAGGAACTTGGTGGGAGTGATGGAGCAGTTTTGGTTCGACAATTTGAAAATGCTGCAAACCCTGAAATCCACCGCACGACTACGGCGCAAGAAATTTGGAATGACACCGATGGTCAGGTTGCAGCGCTCGTAGCTGGAATCGGCACTGGCGGAACAATCACAGGAGTCGGTCAAGCTCTCAAAGAGAAGAATCCAGATATAAAGATCTTTGCAGTTGAACCCGCTGCTTCACCGATTCTAAATGGTGGCAAACCAGGAGGCCATCCAATCCAAGGAATCGGACCAAACTTTGTACCGAATATTCTTGATACAAAGATTTACGATGAAGTTCTAGATGCAGCAAATGAAGATGCGCTTGGTTACGCACGTCGTGCGGCTAAGGAAGAAGGACTCCTCGTTGGAATTTCTTCAGGAGCTGCTCTATGGGGTGCATCACAAATTGCAAAGCGACCAGAGTTCGCTGGAAAAATTATTGTCGTCATCATTCCATCATTTGGTGAGCGCTACCTTTCAACGGTCCTGTACCAAGATTTGATGGACTAGCCTTCAACTATATGTTTAAGACAATTAAGGAAGACCTCGATAATGCAATACTCCGCGATCCCGCGGCCCGTAATAAATTCGAGGTCTTTCTTACATATCCAGGTGTTCATGCAATTTGGAATTATCGAATTGCACATAAACTTTGGAAACACGGTTTCAAATTAATTGCGCGAATGTTGTCCAACCGCGCCAGACGCCGAACTGGAATTGAAATCCATCCTGCTGCAGTGATCGGGCACCGCTTCTTCATCGATCACGGAATTGGCGTTGTAATTGGCGAGACAACTCAAATAGGCGATGATGTAATGCTTTATCACAACGTAACTCTTGGAGCACGACGTTTTGCTACCGGCAAGCGCCACCCAACAATCGGTGACCGAGTAACTATTGGCGCGGGAGCGAAAATTCTTGGCCCTGTGAATATTGCCGACGATGTGCGAATTCCTTACAACCGCGTCGTACTAGAAGACATCGCATACGAAGTACACGAATACTTCTACGAAATTTAAGCTCGATTAACGAGGGTGGCTGAGGGCCAATCCGAGGGCAAGAACCAAAATTCCTCCCGCTGAAATAGCAGTCAATATTCGACGAACTTTCGGACGAGATAATACGGCGGATGACTTTTCAACAACCGCGATCAAACTGAAATACCATGCCATCGACGTGGCAGATTGAACGCAGGAAAGAATAAAAATTCCCCACCCGAGATTGAACTCTTTGGGAACAAATTGTGGAATAAATGCAACAGCAAAAACTGCGGCTTTAACATTTGTTAGATTTGTTATTAACCCTAATCTGAGGGCAGGAAAGAATGACGTCTTTGCTTTTCCAGAAACTTCAAACTTGCCCGATTCTTTTCGAAGTTCCCAAAGGGTCTGAATGGAAAGCCCCACTAGGAAAATTACACCCGCCCATTTCAAGATGGAGAATGCAAAGGGAGAGCGAGCAAAAATCGCAGAAAGCCCGATTGCCGAGGCTGCGCCCCAAATGATGAGTCCACCAGAGTTTCCAAGAACTGAGTACGTTGCAGCGCGAGAGCCACCAACAAGTGATTGGCGAAGGATCATGGCCACCCCTTGACCGGGAACCATCGCAAGCAGGAGCGCAGTCAGCGCGAATGCTGGAATTACACTCAAAAGGTTCATGCAGCAATCATCGCTTTCGCCAGTGGAATTCCATCAGAAAGTGATTGTGCAAAGGCTGTACAACTTAGAGAGAACCATGCGCCCTGATACTTAAAATTCAAAACCCAGATATGAAATTCTTGAGTTGGCGATTGTTTCTTCAATAAGAAATATGCAGCATCTGTATCAATGCCATCAAGGAGGACTTTGCTATACCCGTCCTTCAACCAGCCGTTTACTCGGTTTTCAAAAATCATATTTTTATCCTCTACCCACCTAGCTGTAGCACCGATTTCTGCGCTTTGTAAGCCATACGAGCACGCCAAGCCGCCGTTGTTCAAAACATCAGCAAGTTCGGTTCCGAGAGCGGGTTGCCATTGGGTAGCGATGTATTTCGAACCTTTTACAATCTTGGCAAGAGCCTTATTAAGGCCGGTTTTAGTACAGTCGGAAGGAATAGAAAACTTGGCTTGAGGTGTAGGTGTGGGAGTCGGTAGAACTTTTGTTACTCCCCCACACCCGGTGAGGAGCAAGACAGAAAGTAACGAAAAACTAATTTTTCGTAACACGATGAACTTTATGTTGGGCTGCCTGTGCAACGGGGCGAATAGTCATCGAATCAACATTGAAATGATCAGGCAACATGATGCTCCAGCGAATTGCTTCCGCAACGTTCTCTGCGGTTAAAGGGTGCGCCACTCCTTCATAAACCTTTGCTGCCTTTTCTGCGTCACCAGCAAAGCGATTGATCGCGAATTCATCAGTCTTCACCATACCTGGCGCAATTTCGCAAACCCGAATCGGTTCGCCATTTAGCTCAAGTCGCAAAGTTTGGACCATTGCCTTTTCTGCATGTTTCGCGGCCGCATAACTGCCACCGGTTTCATACGTTACATATCCAGCGGTAGAAGTGACAACGACAATTATGCCGCGGCCAGAATTACGAAGAATTGGAGTTAACGCTTTGATGACTCGTACTGAACCGAGCACATTTACTTCAAAAGTTTTTGCCCACGACTCCAGATCTGATTGCAAGAGAAGAGATCCGTCAAATGAACCACCAGCATTATTCACAATCACAGTTACGGGCTTATTTGCCAGTTTCAGAGCGAGCGCATCGACTGAGCTCTGGTCAGTTACATCTAATTCACAAGCTTCGATATTTAGATTTGACGCGGCAAGTTCATTGAGACGATCCATGCGTCTGGCCGCAGCTATTACGTGATAACCGTTTTCGGCAAGCACCCTAGCCGTTGCCGCCCCAATACCGCTGCTCGCACCTGTAACAACTGCATATTCACGTTCAATACTCATTTACGAATCTTACTTCTCACTTCCACTCAGGGCGTAATTAGTAAGTCCAACTTCCATGGATCCTTTCCAATTCCCTTTACAAGTTCACATTCAAAGGCCTTGGACGCAATCTTCGCCAATTGCGCCGGAGTCGTTGGCGCAACGGGCTCAAGGAGTAACAAGCGGGTCAGCTCCCCCCGATACTTCTTTGACATGTGAGTTATGACTGTACGTTTCTCACCATCAACTTTGAAAACTCGGATAGCTACCGTCCTGGTGGGGTCTGGTGTCCAAGCCCCTGCGTATGTCGAACTTCTGCAGTCGATGACGAGATCAGATTCAAGAGAATCAAGGGCCCTCGTAACTGCTTCTTTCCAGATTGAATTCTTCATTTTGACCTTGTAACTCGGAATGCAATCGCTAAGTCTGACTGCCCCAAAGAGCGCTGAAATTATCACTACGGACTTTTGCCCACGATTTTGTGCCGACTTTGGCAAACCTTCCCAGTTAAGCGCCTGATACAGAACTCCAGAATAGATTTCATTCGCCGGGCGGCATTTTGCGTTCGCGATGAGGTTTGTTATTTGGGAAGCGCGTACGGCGCCAAGTTCTTTATCAAATGAGAGGTTGGTCAGGTTCAGGAGTTCTCCGGATTCTGGAGAGCTCTTTCCTTCACTCGGCGGAAGCAAAATCAACATATATGAGCATCGTAGCGCCATCGGAATCTTGTAACCTTTGGACATGACCACCATCGTCCGTAAAGTTGAATTAACCGATAAAGAACAATGGCTCACATTATTTAAGGCCTACATCGTTTTCTACGAGTCCGAACTTACTGATGAGCAATATGAGTTGACCTGGCAGCGGATACATTCAGATTTCAATATGTATGGTCTTTTGGCTGAAATCGATGGAGAAATTGTTGGTCTAGCGCATTATCTATTCAGGCCTAGCACTTGGGCTGTGAATAATTTTTGCTACTTAGAAGATCTCTTTGTTGATCCATCAGTTCGCGGAAAAGGGGTTGGCCGGGCACTTATAAAAGCGCTGGAAGATGTGGCAACAAAGGCAGGCGCAGAACGTCTCTACTGGACAACTGCGCCTGACAACGCAACAGCTCGCCGGCTTTATGACTCTGTAGCGACTACAAACCGCGTGCAATATCGGATTCCGCTCAATCAAAAGTAGTTAAACTCCGAGAATGCTCGAGAGATGGACTGCCACGATTATTCGAAATCGCTTGCAAGTCCTTGCCCTTTGGCTGATTGCAATAATTCTTGGGCTCATGGCAAGTGCCAATATCAACGATCGACTAACCACCTCGCTGACAGTTCCAGGTAGTCAATCGGCGCAAGCGGACGCGATTTTGGTAAAAAACTTCAATGAGAACATTGAGGGCACTTTTACGGTCTTCTACAAATTTAAGAACGCCTCAAAAGTAGAAATTCAACGATATACAAATGAGATCGCCAGAGCGGCACAATCAATTCCCACAGCTCATGTTCTTCAATCTAAAGCCCTAGCCGGAACCTTGTTTGCAAGCATTGGGACTTCCTTTGATTTACCTCACGCTGCCGCTTACACGCAGACTCTACGAAGCGCTCTCCTCGAGCAGGGACTTAGAAGTGCACTCGTAACTGGCCCTCCGGCAATTAAGTTTGATGTGACTCCAGTCCTGGCAAGTGATCTTCATAAAGGCGAATTAGTTGCGATCGGAATCGGCTTGCTTCTGCTAATTCTTGTACTGGGATTTTCGTGGGCGACGATAATTCCGTTGATTCTTGCAACGGCCACAATTTCAACCACCCTTGGCCTTGTTTACCTTCTCAGCCATAAATTCCTTATGGTTCTTTATATTCCAAATATTGTTGAACTCACTGGGCTCGGCCTTGCCATCGACTACTCGCTTCTGATGGTGCAGAGATTTCGTAGAGAGTTAAAAGATGAGTCAACAGATGTTGCAATTCAAAAAACGATGCAGACTGCGGGCAAGACCGTAGTTCTCTCTGGATTTACTGTTGCGCTCGGCTTAGCGTCGCTACTTTTGGTCCCCGTTCCATTTATTCGATCTCTTGGAATGGCTGGAATCCTTGTTCCTCTTATTTCAATCATCTCAGCCTTAACACTCCAGCCCGCGCTACTGTCCTTTCTTGGCCGAGAAGGTGTCGCGAGCGTCGGCTTCAAAGGTTTGCTCGATCAGAAGGATTTCTCCGCGGGTTTCATCGCAAGAACTGCGCGCTTTGTAATAAGAAAACCGATGGCAGTCTTTCTTGGCTCTCTTTCTTTTCTTGCGATTGCAATAACACCAATCATTTCACTGCACGTTACTCCCAGCTCGCTGAGCGCGATTCCAAGAAACTTAGAATCATCAAAGGCGCTCGAGCTTGTAACGAATAGTGCGGGACCAGGCTCAATCACACCGACCGAAGTACTGATCGATTTGGGTGCACCGAATGTGGCCGCTTCCGTTGACTCTGCTCGCCTAGATCTTGCAACAAAGATTTCGAATGATCCAGAAGTATTTCTTATCGCTAATGGCAAGCAGTCGCCATACGTAGATTCAAGTGGTCGTTATTTACGGATGTTTGTGATTGGAAAGCATGATTTAGGAGCGCAAAAGACAAAGGAACTAACAGAGCGAATTCGGGATCAATACGTAAAGGACTCTGGCTTCCTAAGTGGGGCAAAGTTTTATTTGGGCGGCGCACCCGCACAAGGTCGCGACCTCCTCAAAGAAATATATAGAGCATTGCCATACGTTTTGGCGATAATACTTATTTTCGTTTACCTCATTCTTTATTGTGCTTTTAAATCCCTTATTTTGCCCATCAAGGCAATAGCTCTAGATTTAATTTCAGTTCTTGCTTCATTCTCTGTCGTAGTTTTGGTTTTTCGATACGGAGTTGGTTCGGGAATTCTAGGTACCTACCATTTGCCTCAGATTGAAGCTTGGGTGCTGGTTTTTCTCTTTGCAATTCTATTTGGACTCTCAATGGACTATGAGGTATTTCTCGTTTCTCGCATGCGCGAAGCTTGGGATCGCGGTGCTACCAATGATGAGGCAATCCTTGAGGGCATCTCTCACACTGGTGGCGTCGTAACGGCAGCGGCAGCAATTCTCATTGTTGCGGTAAGTGGACTCGCGGTGGGACATTTTGCAGGATTGCAACAACTTGGGGTTGGACTTGCATGTGGAATATTTATCGACGCAACGATCATACGCATGCTACTTCTGCCAAGTGCCATGGTTCTTCTGGGTAAATGGAATTGGTGGAAGCCGGTTCGAAGCGGGCATAAGTAAAGCCTCCCCTCCCGTTTCCGAGAGAGAAGGCTTTAACTTCTAGACGTGTGTTACTTTGTTATCGTAATTGCGAACTGGACAGTTGGTGGCTGGTAGCCAAGAGCAAGTCCTGGAATGTCGTTCATGTTCGAAAGAACTGGCAACATTCCGTATGGAGTATTAGCAAACGATGGTTGATTCGTGTAAAGCACTGGATGCAAGTCAATGAGATGTGTTCCAGGCTTTCCAGTTGCGATTAGGTGAACGACCATATAGCCATTTGAATTAAATCCACAACCGTATCCGATGTAGCTGTTGTCGTACGTGACAGCCAAGGTGTTATCAAGTTGAGTCCAACCAACACCCTTCATTGCTATGGTGAATTCTTCACCAGCTTTGAAAGTTGTCTTTGGAACGCCTGATCCATCGCGAAGTTCAGGTGCATTTGAAGTATCAGCAGCGGCGATGCCTTGGCTGAGAACTTTTCCGCTCTTATCCACGTAATTGAAAATGCTTTCTTTCACATAGATGGGAACCTGGGCTTCAATCAAGTCACCTTGCTTTACCTGGATGACGTGCCATCCACCAAGGTGGTCTGGGATTGTTACATCAGTTGAAAGAGTTCCTGCTGTTGGCGTAGCGCTTCCAAGTGGAACGCCTGTATAAATCCAGCATGTTCCTGTGCAGTTCACTCGGTTTCCAATAACAGAAGCCCAAACAATCTGATGAGCGCCCGTTGTTGAAAGACCTGTGACGTTGAGCTTTACCTTGGCACCAACAACACCGCTATCAGCTGAAAGAGTTGCTACTGCCTTTGTGTTTGGATCTACGCCGGCATTAGACAAGGTTGTGTGCTGTGCATCTGCTGGCTGGAATGTTTCAGGGAAGATGATTGCTGGCTTTGGAGCTCCAGCATCCTTTGTGATTGTGAAAGTCTTCGAAGAACCTAGAGCAAAAGGAACTGGAGATTGCTTGATGTTCATGTATTGAACGCCAATTCCAGCTGTTAGGGCAACGACATGTTTGCCGACATCTCCCGATGCACGAATTGTGAACTTGGTATATCCGCGAGTCCAAATACCTTGGACTTCACCAGCGTAGAGGTTGTCCCAAAGTACTGAGTCTCCACCCGTATAAAGATTTGGTCCCATACTTGAGTATTCAATAGTTATTGGAGTTCCAACTGGTCCAGACGTTGGAGAAATTTTTAGAGTTGGATTCATTTGAAATCCGCCATGAGCAATTGCCGTAGAACCTTGGAGAGCATAAATGTCATGCAAGCCACCGAAGTCACGAGGAATTTTGGTCTTCAGAGTGAAGTTTCCACTCGCATCCGTTGTTACGTCACCAAGATTTACGTTGTACTTGATGTATCCATTACCCATGTAGTTAACAGTCGTTGGGTCTATGCCAACCTTCCAATAACCCTCGGCAGTTGACCAAGTCAACGGAAGGGTCGTGCTTGCTGGGAGGCCTTTGCCTGAGATCGTTATTGGCGTACCTTCTGGGCCCTGTTGAGGGACGACATCAATATTAAGAATTTTATCTGCGTTAGTGAAGGCCGCGCTCTTGACCCCCGTAAATGGAAGGGCCGGAACTCCTTTGAGATCTTTTGGTGCGAATACCTGTATTGGAGTTGTTGCATCTGCTGCCATTGCGGGAGCAATCATTGCCATTGGCACGATTGCGGCAACTGCGATTCGCAGTGCAATCCCCTTTTTACTTGTAAACATTTTATTCCTCTCCGAATGAAATTAAATCTTTGGAAAAGGGCCCAATCCTTTCAAGGCTCAGGCCCTTCTCAATTTTGACGTGCTATTTAGTTATAACTAATTACTTAGTTGGGACTGCAAACAAGGTGAGCTGTGAAGCTGGGTTGAAGTGTGAAGACCAGACTCCAGTTGCTCCAGCGATTGGAGTCTTGAGGGTTGTATTGCGATAGTAAGAGACGTTTTGATAAACGGTCTTTCCATCTACAACCGACTTAACGCGCTTTGTAGCAAGCACCTTTGCAACACTTGAATCCTTCGCAACCATGGTGATCTTGAAGTTGATGATTCCAAGAGTGTTATAAAGAGGTGCGGCACCTGTCTTAAGGATTGCCGTCCAGAATGCGGCTCCGCTGTGATTGCCGTAAGCCATTTGGATTGGAGCTGCTACGCCGTCAACGGTAATGAAAGCCTTTGCTGTATTTGAAGAATCCATAACAGCGCCACCTAGATCGGCATTGTTAGCGTATACGCGCCAAACAATTGTCTGTCCCAAGATGTACGTGCTTGTTACTGCGCAACCGCCACCAAGGAATGGAGCTAGTACGCCAGTTGTTCCTGTTGCAAGAACTTCATCAACATACATGTTGATAGGTGAAACAACACCTTGGACTGGAACACCAACCACTACGTTAAATGGAACTGCAGAGACTGCAGCAATTGTCGTGTCTGTTGGTGTCAATTTTCCGGTCAATACTGTTTTGCCTGCAGCTGCTGGGGTCCAGAGACACTTGGCAACGAATGGTGTTGCGGTGGTTGTAAGAACTGCTTCGCAACCTTTAACAACAACGCCAGCTGCCGAGAACTGAACTGCGCCGGCAACGCTTGCTGTTGCAACGATATTTGCTGGATCCAAGCCGAACACGGCACTTCCACCAGATAGGACGACTGTTGGTGCATCTGCAGCTTGAGCAGGTGCCCCTACGAATACTCCGCCGAAAAGTGCAATCGCACTTATGACTGCGGCTCCTGTGAATCTTTTCATTTTTTCTCCCTTTATATAACTAGCACGTCTATTTTTTAACTATTTAGTTGTGATGTTTCCACTGATATTAAGTGTTACTGCATCGCTCTCAGATGAGCCCGCAGCAGTCGATTTGATTCCGAAGCTTCCTGTAACTTTCAAAGTTCCAGTTGCTCCTACAAATTTTCCTGTGCCGCCATTGACGACTGCATTTCCCTTAATGGTTACGGTTGCTGGTGCCTCTCCTGCATCAGCACAACCTTGCGATGTAGTATCGAAAGAAACTTTGACTGTGTTTGCTCCGGATCCGAGAACTCCTGAACCACTGATTGCATCGCATTGACTAGATGGAGCTGCTGAACCTGTCCCGGTTAGCGCATCCAATCCAGCAGTGGTGCCAGAACCTGTTGCAGAAACTGAGGTAACAGTTACGGCGCTATCGCTCCAAACCATCTTCATAGTTCCTTTATAGGTCGCGGTGAGTGAAACAGATCCGCCAGCTGCGGCAGGCGCTGCTTTAGTTGCAGTCGCTTTTGGTGCCGTGGTGGAATATCCAGTAGGACACTTTGCAGTCGTAACTTTCTTGACTGCTGTTCCTTTGTAACAAGTAATTGTTTTTGTTGCTGCATTTGCAACTGTAGATCCGGCAACGAGTGCTCCTACAGCGGCCACAACAATGAGGCCTTTGGCAAACTTTGAATTCAATATGTTCATTTGATTCCCCAACTCTCCGTTGAATACTTTGGTTCTTTCTTACAACGGAATCTTTTCACTATGGAAAATTGAACGGCAGAAAAAGGCGAGGGGCAGCCCTTGCCGATGTATTCCTTGCATCACAGTGATTTTCTTGATGTATTCCCTAGGTCACATTCAGGGAAAGGTGAGTGCTAACACCCACTCAAAATTTGCAACTTATAAAACGTTAGTGAACCGGCTAAAGAAATTAAGCCAACAATTCAGTTAATAGATTCTCTACTCGAACCTTTATTTCATTGCGTATTTCGCGGACTTTTTCAATATCTTGACCAGCGGGGTCTTCTAAAACCCAATCCTCATAACGCTTTCCTGGATAGAACGGGCAAGCATCTCCACAACCCATTGTTACTACGGCATCGGATTCAATGACCGCTTCGGTTGTAAGAATCTTTGGCTGTTCGTTAGCAATATCAATTCCTTCTTCGGCCATAACAGCAATCGCTTGGGGATTAATAGAATCTTTTGGCGCAGATCCCGCAGAGAGTACTTCCACTCGACCACCTGAAAGTGCACGCATATATCCCGCTGCCATTTGTGATCGGCCAGCATTGTGAACACAGACAAAGAGGACGGAAGGCTTTTTGCTCATGTCGCAAGTAAAGCAGAGGAAAGTGAACGCTCGATGAACGCCTTCTTTATTTTTTGACGAGTTTGTAGCCTGTCGGGCACTTAACAACGGTTGCTTTAACCGTTTTCTTCACTAATTTACCCATGGCAGTCTTGGAACAGACAAAAGTCTTCAACACAACGCCGGCTCCTGGTTTGATCACAAAGGGCGCATCAGTTGGAGTCGGAGTGACAAAAACGGTGACGGTTGGGGTCGCTGTTGGGGTCGCTGTGTAGTTACACGTTACAACTTGAGTTTGAATTTGGCTCTTCGTTACGGTTTGCACTTGGTTTTGAATATAATTTTGAATTTGATTTTGGCCAACCGTAATAGTGGTGACTCGTCTTTCACCAGCGCTTGTTGTTTGGGTAGAAAGCGGCGTCGGAACTCCTTGTGGGATAGGCGCACCGGAAGCAGTTGCATTTCCTTGGGGAACGGGAGCGCTTGTTACATCAGGAAGTGTGGTTGTAATTGGTGGAGTAGTTGCGCAATTTGAGCTGACAGGAGATGGTGTAGATGATGTACTGGTTGACGTCCCGCTTGTTGTTGTTGGGTTCGCTGCCGCGGTGCTTTGGGAAGGCGCTGGCTGAGTAGGAGTTGGGGCAACAGGAGTTGGCGTTGGAACTGCCTGAACACCAATCGAAGACCCTGCAGATGAAATAGCAGCAGCTAGAGATTGCTTCCAAGCCGCAGAAATTTGAGATGCTCCAGAAACCCCTTGGATATTTGCGCTCTGGGCCACCAGTGCCTCAGAGGTCAGTGTTGGAATTGCAAAATTTGAATATGATGAATTGGAACCGGTTGGTTGAATCGGCGTGGTTATGGCAGTAATTCTGCCCGCATTTACCGTAATCGAAACTTGAACAGAACCACCATGTGGGTTTGCCACAAGAGAACCAGTGAATGTGGCGGCGATTGCGCTGCCTTGCTGAAGTTGGATCAGATCCACTGCGGAAAGTGTGCCAAGGGCAGCAAGGCCGATGACCTGCTTTGATTTAGCTCTCATGGGCAGACTCCAATGCGCATCGGGGGAATACGAAGTTGCCGAATCTTAACTGAGGCGACACAGAAAACCCTGTGAATAGCCTCCCAAATAACTCTAAACCTCTACTTTATCCTTTGAGTTGACCCGGGATTTACTCCCCTGATTGATCGGAGTCGACCCTTTGCGCTCCCCTGCAAAGTTTGCTTCTCACGCTTGTGCCACGTGCATCAATTGCACGAATGGCCACAAGCAGATGCGGCGACGGTCGGCAGCAGCCTTGGTCTTCATATTCCTTGGGGCAACCCTGACCCCCGCCTTTATACAACAGGCTCACGCAGACTTCAGTCGGCCGGTGGATGTCATCTCAATAACCTGGCCTCATGCCCCAGCTTTGACGACGAGCGTTTCCACGGCACGCAAAGAAGTGCAGAGTTACACAATTCCTTATTGGAGAAGTCACGCAAGTATTGAATTCACAAAAGGTTTAGATTCTTCTGCTCCCGTTTCAATGAGCGTGGAGGTTCCGTGCAACGGGGATGCCACTGTTACTTACATGAACGATGTTGCAAATAAATTTTATGCTTCACAAGGTTTGAATTCTAATAACAGGTACCTTGTCATTCTCTCTCCCAAAATTTCGAAAAATTGCGTCTGGGCAGCAAAAAGTATTGTGGGCGATTACAAGATTTCATTCGGTATCTCAATTTTTCAAGACAACGCTCAGCCTTTTGTTATTACTCACGAACTCGGTCATGCACTCGGGCTTGGACATACAAACTATATGAGTTGTCCAACACCGGGCGATTCAGATTGGACGCAATGTCAAAATCTTGAATATGCCGGGGCTGTAGATTTGATGAGCAACATTGACACATCTGCTCCACTCAATCTTTACCACATGTGGCGCTTGGGTCGAATGGATGAAACTTCGATTCAATCAATTCTAAATAGTGGAACATATACAGTCAACGAATTAAGTTCCGGTTCTGGAGTACGCGGACTCTTTATTCACGACACCGAAGGTTTCTACTGGGTCGAATATCGAAAAGCTTTTGGAACTTTTAAAGCTGGACTCTATATTTATAGAACAGATACACCAGTCGCCGCTACATCAACATCCTCCCCTAATCCGGAATACTCAGGACGTTACATTGGCGACACTTCTGGTGATGCATGGCTCCTTAATCTTGGTGATTACCAGTATTCGGCACATCCCATAGGTTCGCCTTCAGGATTTCATTTTGCGACACATACTGGCAATGTGACTTTAGACATGGTCGAAGTTGGTGGCCAAGCGGTTGTGAACGTCAACGTGAAGCCAGGCGTCATTCTTCACCAGATGCCTCCAACGCCTCCAGATCTGACGAAATACACCTTTGCGACAACTGATTTTGGCTCACTCTATGAGGTGGAACCAGTGGTAGGTGGAAACGCTCTCACCGATCCAACGCTTCAAATTTGCAATGGTAATTTCCCGAGCGAAGATCACCGGGTCCTGCGAACACAAGTTTCTGCCAACCCTATTTACCAATCCAAATACACATTCATCTCAAGTGAAGCAGTGCAGTATGAATCTGCGTACTGGGCCGCGCAGGCTCTCAAGGAGATTGATTTAGCCACAGCGAAATGTCCTGCAAAAGTCGCACAGATTCATCCAGTGAGTTATGCCCCTCCGGCACAAGTAAGCGCTCGTTCTCTTATTTCAGTAAGTACTTCCAATAAGAAGACCCAAAATCTTCTGGCCACATTCCAGGTAAAGGGAAGCACGATGGTTGGAACATATGTAGTTTCAAATTATGACTTCAGTTCAGTTGAAATTGCGCGCTGGTTAAAGATTACTAAGAAAATGGGCCTTCGTTTATAGTATTTTTAACCCAATTAGTGTCAAGGAAATAAATTGCCCCGCAATCATAAATGGCCCAAATGGAATGGCTGTTTTTCTTCCTGCGCTTCCAAATATCATCATTGCAATTCCAATTACTGATCCTAGAAAGAAAGCAGAGAAGGAACTCACTAATACCGTGCTTAATCCAAAGTAGCCAGAAACCAAGCCAATGGATGCCGATAGTTTCACATCGCCAAAACCCATGCCGCCACGCGATATAAATGCAATCAAAAAATAGAATCCGACAAGTGAAATGGCGCCAATGAGCGATGGTTTGATTCTTGAATAATTAGAAGTTGAGATTGCGGAAACCACAATCACGATTAAGGAAATAATAGATAGAGAAACCGTAAGTCGATCAGGGAGTCGATGAACCTTCAAATCGATGACCGTAAGTGGCAATCCGATAATTGCGAAGATTATCCAGAGGGCAATGTGAGTATTTGTATTAAGCAGAAATAGAGGTGCGATAAATAGCGCTGCCATAGATGCTTCAATGGCCGGATACGTCCAAGAGATTTTCTCAGAACAACCGCCGCATCGACCTTTAAGTAAGAAATAGCTGATGAGTGGAATATTTTTTGAAGCGTTAATTTGCGTCGAGCAATGAGGGCATGCTGAACGAGTCCAAAGACTCTCGTTTGTTGGAATTCTCGCAATCAAAACCGTGGCAAAGGATCCAAAAACCAATCCAAAAATTGCGGCAAAAAAGAACCAGAACGGTGCTAATGAACCACTTAGCACCGTTCTGGTATTCAATTACTTAGAGACCAGCTACCTGACAACCAGCGATCGAATTCTTCGAAAGTGGAGATACTGGCAAGCCTGCCGCAGTTGAACTGCCATCTGTATTTTTATCAGCAAAGTTAGGACCTACTGCATAAACATACTTGGAAGGCGTTGTGATGTTTCCTGCACCGTCTTTAACTGCCGGGGATGTCTCAACATAGTAGACGACGACATCATCTGGAATCTTGGACAGGTACTGAGGTACGAGTGGAGAAAGTTCCATATAGGTGCCATTTGCGCGAAGTTCAACAGCAGTTCCTGTTGTTCTGTAGTAAGCGGCTTTATATGAAGTATCAAAGTTATTTGGTGCGCCAGGAATCGTGGTCACGTATACAGGCGTAAACGGAGCTGTGGCAGGTTTGATTGGATCGCCACTGAAATTGGCCGGAACGGGGAAATCCTTTGTATGCATCACATAGTTATTCAAAGCGTTGTAGACGTTTGCAGTATCCGATGAGCAAGCCTTCGTCTTTGCTTCCTCGGAGGAGCCAGACAGCGCTACTACAACGATGGCGGCAAGGATGCCGAGAATCAAAATTACAACGAGCAGTTCAATCAAGGTGAATCCTTGATCTCTGCGAGCGCGTAGCTCTCGCAACTGGGCTTGTAGGTTCTTCATAGTGCTCCTCTTATTTTGTGATTTTCTTATAATGAAGAACAAGCCGCGGGTGCGGTGGTTGTTCCAACTCTGTTTTGGCCGGTCGAATCAAAGATGTAGACATCAAATGGATCGCCAGTCTTTGTGATGGCGTTGATGTAACCACCAACTGGGGCGAGTGTTAGGTTCACAGTCCCCGAGTAGCTGGTCAGATTAAAGGATACCGCCCAAGCCCCAACAGTCGGGTCAAGTGTGGCCGGAGCCAACACGGTCGATGTCCCATCAATCGTATTGGAGTCGATTCCGGCGACAATGATTTTTTCGCCAGCGACAATTTGTGGCTTGTAGTCAGACTTGAAGTAAACCGTTGCGACCCCCGCATCGATCTTGTACTTCCAAGCAGAGAACGAGCCAAGCTGAAGAGTGAAGTTTTTGCTGTAAGTCTCAACGGTCGAAGCGCTGAGGTAGTTTGGCTCTAGCGCCACAATTGAACCAGGCATATTGCCGCCATGATCAGTCTGATAGCTAGAAATTCCAAGGTAAGTTGCTTGGAATGCCGCTTTGCAAGAATCTTGAATCGAATTGCTGCGGGCAGATGAGAGACCCACATAAGCAATGCCCGAAAGAATGCCAATGATCACAAGAACTACAAGTAACTCAATTACTGTAAATCCAGCATCCATGTTCTTTCGCAGCGTCTTCATGGTTAGTAATTTGACTCAGAAATATGTTCAGATTGGCCGAACATTGTTGCAGGATGAATTGTGAATATTCTTTCTGTATGTGAGCCATTCTTAGCAGTAAAGGTAACTTTTGTCTGTGGCGGCGCTTTTGAATCTGCGTTAGGTACAAGAACGCAAGAGATTTTCACGTCTTCCCTCTCGGTTGCGAAACCACAATTTGAAACCATTTTTGCTTCGGCATCAGCAATACCAGCCGACGCTTGCTCATGCATTTGCTCCAGCACATTTGCGGTGGCTGATGAAATGCTGTTCGAAGCCTTTAGTTGTTCGACTCCGCGCCCTTGGGCGTCAGCAGAAAGCTGGGTTACTGTCATGACAGAACCAAGAACGGTGCTTACGGCCATGACAAAAATAAGTACGAGTCCAAGTGAATATCCAGAATCAGATTTGAAATAGTTTTTCATCCAAAATTCCTTGCTGCAATGATGATTTGCTCTGCCTGCAAAACATCAGCTGAACTTAAAGTTTGTGGGATGGTGATAAATACTCCTGGGAAAGTTTTGATATCCGCAAGAAGAACATTCTTATCGCATTCAAATGTCGTGAGTGATCCACCGACTGGGAAACGTGCGCACATCATAGAAGTATTCCACACAGCACTTGAAGCTACAGGAAGTGAATTGCGAAGCATTTGAGAACTTCCATTTGCTACACCCGCAGATAGGCAATTAATTCTCCAAAGGGCGCCAGAGGTAGTCGTCGTGCGAACTTCATACCCCGTATAAGTTCCATCAATATTCTTCATGGTAAGAAGAGGCTTAACAGAGGCGGAGGCTTGGGCTGCCGTTGAGCATTCCTGGCTGTTTCGCGCAGAAACCTCGCTTGAGGCGATGAATCCTGATGCGTGCTCCATGTCTGTTGTAATAATGCGGTTGAGATTTCCAGAGTTGAGTGACTTAACAGCCACATCCTGGGTGTAGTTAGCCGAGGTGAATGAAGCCATGGCAAGTTGGGTACAACCGAGTGCAAGCAAGCCGCTCAAGCCGATCGCGATGAGAACTTCTAGAAGGCTAATTCCACGATCCCCCTGAGAGGTAACCTCTGAAATTCGCGTGGCGAAGCGCTTCTTAAGTGAACTCATCATGCGAGTGCCTTTGTTACAACTTTTTGCAAAGGAGATCCTGAAGCACTTGTTGTGAGTACAACTTGTTGAATGTTGATTTGAGATGAAATATTGGCTTGTCCGCCAGATGAGGAAATTCCCTTTGGAATCGTTGTGGCAACCGTGAATGAGTTTGAATCGGCAGCGACGATTGCCAAGGAATTACCATCGAATGCGGGATTTGAAGATCCCCAGATAGTGACAGATTCGCCTGTTACAAATTGCTTTCCAGAATATGAGTATGTGATGAATTTTCCATCACTCTGAGCCCCAGAAATCGTTGCAATTGTCGATGCTTCGCATGGAATCCATGTTAGGCCGTTATTTACTTGGACCTGGAGGGTTGCGGTAATCAATTCCAAAGTCTTGGTGGCTTTTTGCGCGCCATTTGATGCTGTGAATAGATGTTGTGAAGAAAATTCTTTTGAAATCTTGCCGGTGATGAGACCTGAATCCGGATTCAAAGTTAGACCACTTGGCAAAGCAGGTTCTACGCTCCATGTGACAGAACCGATTGCATGATCGGCGCTCAACTGAGCTGAATAGTTGTATTGCTTTGAAGGAGTGCTAATAACTACAGGAGGAAGACTCGTCGTTGCGATTGCATAATTTGTCGACGGAGTTGAAGAACGTTGGGTGGTTGCCGAAAGACCATAAGGCTGTGGATTAGTAGGTGTGCAGAATGTAAATGGTTGAAGGTTGATTGATTCAGCCATTGTGTTGAGATTTTGAACAGTCTGACCTACGAGAGACATTTTGTCAGCAAAGGGACGGGCAACTGCAATTGAAGAAACGAGAAGAACGCCAATCATTCCCATGATGACAGTTGAAATCACTACTTCTAGCAAGCTATCGCCGCGGTCTTTGTTATTCACTTTGTTGTTCATCGTTAGCCACGAACTCCGCTATAGACGCCATACATGGCAGAAACAAGAGCAATTGCCACGAATCCAACGCCTCCACCAATAACAAGCAGGGTTGCTGGCTCAAGAAGGGCAGTGAAGTTCTTTAGCTTGTGGTCAAGTTCATCTGAATAGAACGAGGCTGCCTGATGAAGTTGTGAGCCGAGTTGGCCTGATTCCTCACCAATTCTAAAGATTTGGATTGCTGCTGCTGGGAAGATTTTGGCAGAATCAAGAGGACCTGCAAGTCCTTCACCCTGCAATACGCGTGTACGTGCATGCATGATGGCGTTTTCAAAGACGCGGTTTCCCGTGCTTGCACCAGCAAGCTCGAGAGCTTCTGGAAGGTGCACATGGGTGCGCACGAGAGTTGAAAGAACGCGGCAGAATCGCTCGAGTGCAACAAGTTCAATCAGCGAGCCTGCTACTGGGATTGAAAGCATGAAGCGATCAAGCTTGAGTCTTCCCTTTGGATTACGGCGCATAAAGCCAAGAGCAGTAATTCCTGAAATCAAGAGGAAGGTCATCAACATCCACCAACCCTGAACAAAGTGAGTGGTTGCGAGGAGAATTCTTGTAGGAAGAGGAAGCTTCACGCCAAGTGAGTCAAAGAAGACCTGAAAGCGTGGGAGAACAAATACAGAAAGAACAACTGTTGCAACAATTGTTAGTGAAACTAGTACTGCTGGATAAATCATCGCAGAGCGGACAGCACGTTTGCTGCGAAGATCGCGCTCGAGGTAAGAATTCAGAGTTGAAAGAGCCTCTGTGAGGTTTCCGCTACGTTCAGCAGAACTAAGAATCGCGCTGTAATAGCGAGGGAAAACTGTTGGATACTGCTTTACGGCATCGCTCAGGCGAGATCCGCTTTCAATGTCAATCAAAATCTCTTCCAAGATTTCGCGCATCTTCTTGTCATCAGCTGTTTGTGTCAGGATTGAGATTCCCTTGGCTGCTGGGATTCCTGCTTCCGAGAAAGATGCAAGCTGACGCGTAATTTGCAGAAGAACCTCTAGCGGAACTGCGCGACCAAACTCGATGTCATACCAATTCTTCTTGTTGTTGATTTCAAGTTCAGAATTTCCATCGCGCTCAAGCATGAAACGCGCTTCACTGCGAGACATTGCTGTGATTGTTCCGGAAGTCTTATTTCCACGAACATCAAAGCCTTTGTAGGAAAATTCGCGAAGCTCAGCAACTTCCTTTGCTTCCTTTTGCCACATCAACTTGAATGAAGCTTTTGAATTAAGCAATGTCATTTGCCACCGCCAAAGTAAGTGCTTCCTCTACAGATGTGACACCTTCGGATGCGAGGCGAAGTGCTTCGTATTCCATTGTTGTCATGCCTGCTTCAAGAGCATGCTTTCTAAAAAGAGTTGGTTGTGGGCGAGAAACCATGAACTCGCTAAGAAAATCACTTGATTCAAGAATCTGGAAGGCAGCAACGCGCTCTCTGTAGCCGGTGTTGCGGCAAGAGTCGCATCCTTTACCGATCTGAAGATCTGTTGCAGGTAGGCCATGAAGCTTTAGGATTTTCTGCTCTGTGAGGGTGGCCTTGTGGGCAGTTGCGCAATCAGCACAAATTTTACGAATAAGGCGTTGAGAGATTGCACCGCGGAATGCTGAAGCCAAAAGGTGAGATTCGATATCCATTTGAATGAGGCGGTAAATAGCGCCTACTGCATCCGTTGCGTGGATGGTGCTGAGAACCAAGTGACCTGTGAGGGCTGCTTGTACGGAAATTCGAGCAGTTTCCACGTCACGAGTTTCGCCCACCATGATGATGTCTGGATCTTGGCGAATAACGGCGCGAAGTTGGACAGCAAAGCCAGCTTCATTTGCATCGTGCACTGGGATCTGTGTGATTCCTGGAACGACGTATTCGACAGGATCTTCGATGGTCACAACATTTTTATGCTCTACTGAAATGATTTTTAATGCTGAGTGGAGAGTTGTTGACTTTCCACTTCCCGTAGGACCAGCCACAAGAATGAGGCCGTTGCTTGCTGAAATCATACGTTCAAATGAGTTGAGTTGGCTTGTGCTCATGCCGAGGTCAGCTAATTCAACTGTTGGACGAGAAGAATCCAAGAGACGAAGAACTACTTTTTCGCCATTGATGGTTGCTACAGAGGAGACGCGGACGTCAACTTGGCGACCTTCAAAGGTAGTTGAGAATTGTCCATCTTGTGGTCGGCGACGCTCAATGATGTTCATCTGAGACATAACCTTTACACGACTAACAATCGCAGATGCCAAACGAGCTGGATATTCAGCATAGTTTGTTAGGCGACCATCAATACGCGCACGTACAAGAAACTTCTCTTGATAAGGCTCTAAGTGAATATCGCTCGCACGATCACGTACTGCCTTTTCAATTACTTGTTGAACCAAATCCGAAATTGACGCCTCTTCGAATTCACTTTCAATAATAGGAAGTTCTTGTATTTGTGCCATTTAGCCCACCGAAACTTCCGCGCGACGGTTATTCTCACGGCCGGTGACAGTTGCATTTGTTGCTACTGGCTCAGTTGAAGAGAAGCCGCGATTAACGATCTTTACACCTGGGAAGAACTTGGCGATGTAACTCTTTACAGAGACAGAACGAGCTGCAGAGAGCGGCTTATTCAAAGCTGCTGAACCGGTTGAGTCTGTGTGACCTGTGATGTAAATAGTATTGAGGCCAAGATTCTTAGCCGCCATTACGAGGTCATCAAGAAGTGAGCGGTCGTAAACCGAGAGAACGGATGATCCAGTCGCAAAGTGAACGACCTTCGCTGGAATCAACTTCGCGGCTGTGTACTTTGGACTCATCATTGTTGAGAAGGTTTGTTGGTGTCCAACAGCTTCAATGGTTAGGTCAGCGTGCGTATTGAGTGATTCCACCTGTGTGCACATTGTCTTTGGCGTTGTGCAAAGTAGCTTTGAACCAACATAAACGTTGTAGAAGACAACTTGTGAATTATCTGGCTGCCACTTGATGGTGGCAGACTGCAAGTCATCTAGGTAGAACTTAGGAAGAAGAACCGGACCAGGATTTTCGACGACCCCGATGTAGAGCTCGACAAGGGCTCCATCTTGGGTGACTACAAAAGGAACAGCGATACGGCCTGTCCATCCATTAACCGCAGTAAAGATGACTCCTTCATCGGTGATTTCAAGCTTTAAACGAGTTCTTAGGCTGTCTTCAACACCAGGTGTCAATTGAATCTTTGTGCCTGGATCATGAGGAATCTTTACGAGGCTTGGCTTACCTGTGATGTTAGAGAACTTGGCAAAAGTTGCGATGCGGCTATTCATACTTGCAGAACGAGCAAAACGCTTCTTTGAAGCTTTCTTAACAACAGGTTTTGTTGTCACAATAATTGGACGAGCAACCTGAGGAAGTGTTGGTGCCGGAATTACTTCTACTGTAGAAACAGTTGGCTGATTGTCTGGAATATAAACTTCACATGACCCGCACCCAGTTGGGGGAATAACAACATCGTCAGCTTTAGTAACTAAATAAACAACCGTTTTTTGTGAGAAAGGATCAAAGACAAAGCCAGATTTAGGAGTTCCGCCTGAACAGGAAGCTAGGTGTGATCCAACTGTTAATCCTTCACCGATGCAAGTTGGCGCGATATCGATTCCTTCAGGATGATATGTCGAATACGAAAAAATTGGAGATGGATCTGTTCCAATTTTCCACGTTCCAGGATTAACCGTTGGCGTAATTACAATATGTGTAGGACCAGGAGCCGCAGCTTTAACTTCGAAAACAGCAGGACCACCGATCACAACAGTGAAGTCATCAGTATCGGCACCGATAACGACTGAACCAGTTGAAACAGCAACTGAACAAGTTGCATTGTATGAACCGACAGGAGTTGATGAAGTAATTTCGGGTGCAGAAACTACTGGTGCGGACGGGAGAATTCCTGCAGGCGCTTCATTGCATGAAGCATGAATTCCACTCGCGTCGCCACCAAATGTCATTGAAGATTGGGACCAGCTTGGCGTTACGGTAACTATAACGCTCTTATGTTCGCGGTGGACCGTATCTGTTTCTGTTTCTGTTTCATCAAATCTAAATTTTCTAAAGTCAGCAATGTGTAGTGCTTTTGTATTTGAAGCAATAACAAGTGATTTAGTTGCAGGTGTTTTCGCAGTTGTAGAACTCTTTGGATTTGTAATTTTTTGCACAGGAACAAAAATGCGATACATGCGATTACGTGCTTTTGCTGGAAATTGATAAGCCTGCGCAGCACTATCTCCAAGTAAAAAGAACGACAAAATTACAGCAATCACCGCGATGGCTGGCTTGGAAAAAGTGTTATGTGGCGCTGGTTTCATTGGATATTTATACAAGAAGTCCACTTACCCAGGTGGTCAAAAAGTGGCTATATATAAGCCGAAATGGTCAATTCAAATGACCATTTTTTTCTAAATAATGTTTTGTCGAAGCGCCTCTTGTGCAGCCGCGCGACGGCCGGTCACATTGAGTGAGGAGTAAATCTTGATGGTTTCTTGACGCACAGTCGAGACGCTGTAACCAAGATCAGCTGCAATCTCGAAATTTGTTTTTCCTTCAATCAATCCTTCAAGAATTTGAAGTTGGCGACCGCTGAGATTGCCTTCTTTTGAAGGTTCAGATCGTGAATTGTTAAATGATTCACGAATTGTTTCGTATTCATTTGGAATTTGTGCAATAACAGGTTGTTGATCCGAAGCAATTCGTTTGTTGGAAGTTAGATTTACATACAATCCAACTGCCATTCCAATTTGCGATGCAATCATTCCAATCTCATCGTTCTTTCGTTGTGGTAAATCAAAACCAATTGATAAAGCGCCAGAAACAACACCGCGTGGGCGGAAAGGCGCTACTACAGCTGATGAATTACGGTTCCAATAGAACTTCTCTTGGCAACCAAGTAACTTTGAAAAATCATTTGTTGATTGACGCCATTGCGCTGGTGTCAAAGTTTTTGATGCATGTCCAACAGAACTTAAGTAACCATATTCAGAAAGAACAGTTAGTGAGTCATCGTTGCTGAATTGAACAATGCGGCTCTTAGATGGTTGATATTGATGAAGATATCCGAGAACAATTCCACGGCAAATATCATCTAAACCAGGCTCGCTATTTAACCAATCAAGCAAACTTAAAAGAGAAAGCGAGAGAGTGTTATTGAGTTCATTATCATTCTGAGCCATAACTTCTCCCTTCATTTCTCGTGTAAACCCCCGGAGTAGCCCAAGGTGAATCCCCAACGATACGGCGTGACGGTCAGGGTGACAACCCGCGGTCTAGACCACATACTTAATTACAGCCTTGTAATTCAGCGTAAATCAGGGGTTGTATGCATTTCGCTGATTTTGAAAATGGTCAAACTTTTGGTCAATTGCTTCGAATAACCATTTTTCGTAATTGTAGTCAACGAATGGGCAACAACTCTGACTAACTTCGCAAAAATTGAACACGCAATGAACAGTTTCGTAATTCGTACTTAGTTATAAATCTCCACATGGACATACGTATCAAGTCAACAGTTGGAGTAACTATGAAATTATTTAAGACAAGAGTGCAAATGCCATTCATTGCAATGCTGCTTGTGATCTCTTCGCTTTTCTCATCTCAGAGTGCGACATTCGCATTCAACACACCAACACCAACAACGGGCGGTGCAAATCTTGCAGCGTTGCCGACTGGTGCAACACCTGGTGCTGCAAGTGTTATGGCCACGACAGGCGATCCGTATCTTCCAACAACATCAACCCCTGACTACTTCGGTACGCCAGACCTGCACGCAAATGGTTCCGGCTCTGGTTATGCAACAGGTAACTTCGCAAATAGTCCATTGCCAGTTAGCGTATTGATTCAAGGTTCTGGAAGCGGAGCTCTTTACACAGCGGTTTACGATGCAACTTCAAATACCGGATCACCTATCACAGGTTTCCATATGATCAATGCTGGATTTGGATACGACCCAGCAACCACGCTTGTCTCTGTCATCGGTGGTGGCGGGTACGGCGCAGAAGGCGCTCCAGTAATTGACGCGTCAGGTGCCATCACTGAAATTTCATTAACAAAGGGCGGTTCTGGTTACGGAACAACTAAGGGAATAAAGAAGTTCGTTCAAGATCTTCCAGATTTGCCAGTCGCAGAACCACACCACAACACAACTTCATACGGTGTTCCAGGAACACCTGGATATGTCCCAGCATCAGATTCGTATGAAATTGCTGCAGTCCGTTCGCAATGGAAATTTAGTCCAGACTTGCCTTACACAGAAGTCAATTTGTACGTACAGGTAGTTCCATGTTCCACACCAAACTCAGTTGCTCTCCATTATCCTGATTCAAAGGGAGTTCCAAATGAGGGGGCTTCGGTTCTCAATCATGGCGCGCAAGTTTGTGCAACGAAAACAAATAACGATGCCCTAGCTCCATTCCACTACCTTGGACCAACGATTGTTGCAAATAAAGATGTTCCAGTTCGCGTAACTTTTGATAACTACCTTCCTAGTGGTGATAAGGAATGTACAAGCAAGACAACCGGTACAGGAACCGGAACGATGAAGTGCGGCGGAGATTTATTCCTGCCCGTTGACTCAACAGTTATGGGCGCTGGATCAGGCCCAAATGGTGGTTTTTACTCTTCAAACCGCTCGACAATTCACTTACACGGTGGAGTAACTCCTTGGATCAGCGATGGAACCATGGATCAATGGACATCACCTGCAGATTCAAATGAGCAATATCCAAAGGGTGTAAGCACTCGAAACGTTCCTGATATGTGGTACTCAACCACAACAGGTCAAATCGATGATGCCTGCACAGGACTACTTACATGTGTTGGTGCTACAAATGATCCAGGTAATGGACACATGTCCTTTTATTACACAAATCAGCAAACTGCTCGTTTGATGTTCTACCACGACCACTCAAATGGAACTACTCGCCTCAATGTGTACTCCGGTATCATCGCAGGTTACATTCTGCATGATCAATGGGAAGCTCAGTTGATGGCAGCTGCGGGAATTCGCGGTGGTTCAAAAACTGTAGACACAATGACAGTAAATGCGGCTCAGGAAAAGGTTCTTGTTATTCAAGATAAGACTTTTGTTCCTTCTGCAACTCAACTGCTTCTTCAAGATCCAACATGGAACACTGCTGCGTGGGGTGGCGAAGGAAACTTGTGGTTCCCTCACGTTTACCAACCAAACCAAAACCCAGCACTTATTCCAGTTCCAACATTTGTAACCTCTGCATTCGCTGCTGGCGGATCTGGTCTGAAGGGTGCATCTACTGTCAATCTGACGGTTCCAAATTTCCAAATTAAGGCCTCACAACTTGTTTCAGGTACTGGTGTCGCAACTGGTGCAACTGTTCTCAATGTTTCAGCTAACGGCGTGACCGTCACATTGAGCAAGCCTGCTGCTTCAAACATCCTTGGAAAACTAACATTCCGTATCGCTGCATCCACTTCTCCTGGTGCAAATCCAACCGGACGTTGGGATTACGGCCCATGGACCTGGCCAGCTGCTAGAAACGTGATGATTGGTGAGACAACAAACCCACTGTGTAAGACAGCGGCGACGTGCGTCCCAGGTCAATACAAAGCAAACCCAGGCGTGCCAAATGTAAGCGCTGTTCCTGAATCATTCAGCGACGTCATGACTGTAAACGGTGTAACTTACCCAGTTGCAAAATTTGGCCGTAAGGTTTATCGCTTGCAGCTTCTAAACGGAAGCAACGAAAGAACACTTAACTTGAGTTTGTACTTTGCAAAGTCAACAAATTCCGATTCAACCCTTACAAATCACTCTGCAACACATTGCACGGGCAACTTGTGGGCAAATTCCGCTACTGATGTGGCTCCAGCTTGCGCAGATGCCGGTGAAATTTCACTCGTAACTCCGCTAGGAGGAACACCTGGTACTGAAGGTTTGGTTGCAAGGGATCAATTTGCTAACCACCCTGCCGGTGTTCCAGATATGGGACTTGCTGGTCCAGATTGGGTTCAATTCGCCTCAGAAGGCGGAATCCTTCCTGATCTTGCGGTCACTCCTGCAAATCCAATTGGATTTGAAACAAGCAATCAGAGCGTCATCGTTGGTAACGTCAAGGAGCACTCGTTGATCCTTGGACCAGCCCAGCGCGCTGAAGTTTTTGTTGACTTCACCTCAGTTCCAGAAGGTTCAACGTTGATTCTTTATAACGATGCTCCGGCTCCTTTCCCTGGTTTCGATCCTCGTTTTGATTACTACACAGGTGATCCAGATCAGACTGCATCCGGTGGAGCTCCTTCGACTCTTCCTGGTTATGCGCCAAACACTCGTACCATCATGCAGATTCAGATTGACAACTCTCCTGCAGATGCTCCACTTGATATCGCTGCAGTAACTGATGCTTTGCATAAGGACTATGCAGCGACACAACAATCTCCAGTTGCTGCCCAGATGGCGTATGACGCTGCTCTTGGCACAACAACACCAACAGATGTTTATCCAGCACTTGGCGACAACACTGTGCCAGTCACATCAACTGGTGTTTCCTCAATCTCTGTTACTCCAAATGCTCGCGTTGGTACACCAACAGTTCAGATTACTGGCGGAAACGGAAACGGCGCACGCGCTGTTGCAAACGTTGCTGCAGGAAATGGAATTGGAAAAGTAACAATCACAAATGGTGGCGGTTATACAGTCGCCACTCTTCCAACTGTTACTGCGCCTGCTCCAAAGGCCGCTGGCGGCCGCACTGCAAAACTCTCTACTTCTATCGGCGGAGCGGATCAACTTGGCACCGTCAATGTAATAAATGGCGGATCAGGTTATACATCTGCGCCAGTCGTCACCATTACAGGCGCATCTACAACGCAAGCTGTCGCAACAGCTCGCCTAACCCCGACAACCATCTCGAGTATTCGAATTGACACTGGCGGATTAAACACATCAGTTCCTGGAGTTTTACTTGAAGGTGGTCAGGCTGGGGCTGGAATTGCTGCAACAGCGGTTCTTGATAAGACACACATCACTGTTATCACACCAATTGAAGGTGGCTTGTACAACGTTGCACCTATCCTGTCTCTCAATCCGGTAGCTGCAGGTACAGCAATCGCGCACCTTTCCACAACAATTTCTGGCCTCACTGTGACTTCTGCAGGAACCGGTTGTTCTGTTGATGGAGGCGCCGCTTACAACCCAAGCAACGCATACTTTGTTGCCACTTTAACTGGCGGCGGCAAAGCACCAATTCAAGGAATTGCGTGGGCGAATGCTGGAGGAATCTCCTCTGCCGTCTACTTGCAATCTCTTACCTTGTTCTATGAAGGTTTCAATTACGAAACAGCTCCAACGGTTACGATTACAGGACACAACATCACCTGTGGCACATACCCAACAGCTGTTGCTCAACTTAACCCAGGCCCAATCGCTTCGGTTGAAATTGTGACTGCGCCAGATCTCACTGATCTGACTTCAAACCCAACCGTGGTTGTGGACAATGCTGGACAAGGTGTAGCGCCAACATTTGATGTTGCCGTCCAAATCGCGCCTGTTGTAAGAATTGACTATGCATCTGCAGTTGGAAGTACAAAGTTCTACGATGCGCCAGCAGTTGTTTTTGACTCTGGTAGCGCCGTAGCAACTGCGTTGCTTACCCCAACTTCTGTTGCGAGTGTTTACGTTGATCCAACAACGGGTCGAGGAAGCGGTTATGCCACTCCTCCAACCATCACGTTGGATGCTCCAAGCGTAATCACAACGACAACATCAGTTGGAAGTACTGTAGGTAGAACTGCTGGAACCGGAGTAACTTTGACGCAGGCGAACTCGCAAATAGCAGTCGGAATGAGTGTCACCGGAACTGGCATTGCTGCAAACACTTTTGTTAGTTCGATAAGTGGAACGAGTCTGGTTTTGAGTGTTAGCTCAAGATCAGTTATTTCGACAGGAACACTTACATTCACCACATCGACTGCGACTGCGACTTCGACCATGCTCTCAGCAGGTGGGTTGTCAATCACTGTTGTTGATCCAGGTTCTGGTTACACCTCTGCAGATGAAGTTGGCGGAAAGATTCCTCTGACGCTCTCAAAAGTTGTTGGGGGCGCTACTGCCTCAGCAGTTCGTGGAGATGGAAGCGTTTATTCCATCACTGTGACAAATCCTGGTTCTGGATATATCTCAGCACCAACTGTGTCTTTGATTTATCCAACAGGCGCACCTGATACAACCTCAGCTAAGGCAACCATCGTTTCTCAAAACGTTGTTATGACTTACGCTCCAAAGGGAATCATGGAAGAGTTTGAAGCAATGTATGGCCGCATGGATGCCATCATGTCTTCAGAACTTCCAAGCACGAACTGGGCTAACCAGACCTCTGTTCCTTGGTCAAGTGTGGACTCCCCTACCGAGTTGATTGATACAAACCAATCAAGTGTTCTCGTAGGAGCAGGAACAACACCTGTTGCCAGCTTGCCTGATGGAACTCAGATTTGGCGCTACACCCACAACGGTGTGGATACCCACTTCATGCACTTCCACATGTTTAACGTTCAAGTTATCGCACGATTCGGTTGGGATGGAGTGATCCAACCTCTAGCTGCTTACGATTTAGGATGGCGTGACACGGTTCAATTCGATCCACTCACAATCCTGTACATCGCAATCAAGCCAGTGGTTCCAATCGTTCCTTGGTCACTGCCAAACAGCATTCGCCCGCTATCTGCTTCAGAAGCGATCGATATGCCAGGCATGATGATGTCCGCATCGGATCCAGCGAACAACCCAATAACTCAGACAAACGTCTTGGTTAACTTCGGTTGGGAGTACATGGTCCACTGTCACCTCCTCGGCCACGAAGAGGGCGACATGATGCGTCCAATCGTCGTCGGAGTCGTACTCAACACACCAGAGTTAACTTCGGTTACTAAGAAAACCACTTCGACAATAGTCTGGCGTACAACAGGAAGAAATTCACGTACCTGTACACCAACTCCTGCAAATACCTTAACCTGTCGTTCGACGACCACTACCACCACAACTGGACACGTTGTGTTCGTCGACAAATCCAATAACGAAAGTGGATTCTTGATCCAACGTCGTACCTCAGGTACTACAAACTGGAGCACAGTGACCACGATTTCCAGAGCTGCGCCAGTCTGGGATCCAGTTACTCAGACTGCGACAGATGATGGATTGTCTACAGGAATACCTGAAGTGTATGAAGACACAACAGTGAGAACTGGAACGTCCTACGAGTACCGAGTCATAGCTTTCGACTCAATCGGAGCACAGAACATGGGTGCATTCCCATCCTCTGATGTTCAATCAGATCCATCCACTACCGCTTACGTAACAATCTAAGGAAGATGAGAAACATGAAAATCAATACAAACATGACAGCTGGAAAGAAGCTTCTATCAGTTCTTTTCCTCTCAACGTTGATTTCAACGCCTACATTCCTTAGTCAAGGTGCATGGGCCGGATCAAAGATGAGCATGCCAATGAACATGCCTATGCCTACAACGGCGCCAAAAGCGCCGGCTGCGGCGAAGGCGTCGACGCCTGTTGCGCCAAAAGTTGCAACGCCTGCGAAAGCTCCTTCCACAACCTCTTCCTACAAGGTCGCAGTTGGTGTGAAGTATGCATCTCAAAAGGTCACCTTGCAGCTCAAGACTAAAGTTGGAAGTAAGACAACAAAGACAACTATTGGATCATTTACAGCCGATAGCAAAGGATTTGTTGTAATTCCAAAACTTACAAAGCCTGCATCAAATGCCCAACTTCTTGTTGTGGTAGCCGGAAGGCAAGTAAATAGCTTCTCTGCTTCACTCATGAAGCCGGCTTCAACGTCGCTACCTCAAGGAAGCGTTGCTGCGCCATTCGTAGCACCAACAGCTGAGCCAACACCAACACCAGCTGCCGAACCAACAGTTGCTCCGACTCCTGTACAGACTGCGCAACCAGTTGTTCCTGCGCCGGTTGTAACTCCAACCCCAACAGTTGCAGATGCTCTTGTTCCACAATTTGGAACAATCAACCTCACAAACGAGGGTTACACAATTCAGATTACAAACTACGATCCCGCGTTCACATGGAAAGCAACTGATACTTCAGGCGCACTTGTCACGATTTCAAAAACTGGACTCGTAACTGTTGTGTACAACGGATTGCCAGGAAAGGTAACAATCAGTACTTCACGTACAGATTACAAGCCTTCTTCTGTAGCGGCGCCAACAGTCTCCATTAACGGGGCTGCTGCTCCTGCCGCACCTGCTGCTGCTCCTGCCGCTGCTGCTGCTCCTGCCGCTGCTGCTGCTCCCGCTGCTGCTGCACCGTCGCCTTCAGCGTCGTCGGCGCCCGCTTCACCGGCACCTGCTGCAATTGTTGCCCCGCATTTCGCACTCACGGTTCCAAATAAGGTCATCACAATTGGTTCATCCGTAACAAACGGGTACTTGATCAACACAAGCGGTGGACCAGTTGATTCATACCTCATCTTCCCTGCAGCTCCTGCTGGAACATCTTTCGATGCTGCTACTGGGTTGCTAAGTGGAACACCAACTAATCAACAAGCTGCAACGCAGTATCAGATCACCGGTGTGAATACTTCTGGAATCTTCCAGGTCATTTACACATTGACTGTTAACGCACGTCCATCAGCAAGTTCAGGAACTGCCGCGAATATTATTCGCCTAGGCTCTCTGAAAGCCATGCGCGTTGGCGCCGCTGATCAAGTTATTCCTGGTCTTGCAAGCAGCAACTTGCCGATTGTCTATACGACATCAAATAGCGCTGTCTGCGAAATCGTTACTGGTACATCACTCGTTCACGCTAAGGCTGCTGGTGATTGCCAAATCATCGCAAATCAAGCGGGTAACGGCACATATGGTCAAGCAAACTCAGTGACTTCAGCCGTCTTCACCGTAATAGCGGCGAATGACACGCGCTGGATTGTTGTTCTAGATCCAAATGGTGGATTGAATAACGGAAGTTCAGCTATCACATGGCAGCTAGTTGCTCGTGGAAGTTCAATTACTTTGCCAGCAGGTCTGACAAACCTTCCCGGTTACACAACATACTTATGGCAATATGATAGCGTTGCAAATGTGAATACTGCTGCGCCCACTTTCATACCAACAGCGGACACAACACTCGTCGCTAAGTGGAGTTAATGAATATAAATAAGAAGTTGATTGGGGCAGGGCTAGCATTGCTGCTCTGCCTCCAATCTGCGCCTGCAAAAGCCGATGTGGATCTTCTTGTTGAATTGGATTCAACTGTCGTCGCCATGCATGACTTCTCAGTCTTATCGGCTCAAATAAATAGCAAGTCAACACAGGATTCAGTAAAAGCAATCAACTCACCACTCAATCAACAGCTCGGGACAATCCGAACAAAGCTCACTAAATTTGATAAGGATCTCACTCACAATTGGGTGTACTTAACGGTCGACGCTAACTATTTGTATCCAGGCCGTGAAACTCTTCGAAAGTTCGATTTAACGTCTTTCAAGTGGTACACATTTGAGCTCAACGCTCAAAAACAAATCACTGCCTGCTATAAGAATGTGGCAACAAGCAAGAAGTGCGTGTCGGATATTCGCGCAAAGAATAAGGCCTCTGAATTAAAACTATATGGCGCAGTAACGTCAGTACTAAATCAGATTCAAACCTGGCGCAAGATCGCTAAGAGATAACTCTTACAAACCCGCTCTAGCGAGCGCACTCACCAGCGAGTCATACCAACCTTGGGATGTATAAGTCGCTCCCCCAACACCTTGAATATCTGCCGACGATGCTTTAACTGTCTCCTGAATTAAATAAGGCACAGCCAACTTGTTTAGCTCTATATCTTTCGCAGTTCCACTGGGAAGTTGAATGGCTCGCGCAGCAACAATCTTGCTTGCAACAATATCGATTTGAACTTGAACTGGACCGTATTGAGTTTGCGCGGCCAGACCAGTAAACGTCCCATTAATTGGAGCCTTTGGAACTGCAATTGTTTTCACCGGTTTTGGCTTGGCAATCTTCGTGGGGGAAACTGTCGCCGGGGTCGTTGGCGTTGGCGTTGGCGTTTCTGAAGGGGTCGGAGTTTCTGAAGGCGTTGGAGTTTCTGAAGGGGTCGGAGTAGCAATGACGCCACTTGAAACTCCCTGATGAGGCGGCGCGTAGGCCAAAATTGCGCCAACTCCGCCAACCGTGCCGGCAACGACTGCAACTATCTTTACTGCGCCCATGTCATTGCCTCTCTCTTTTATTCAGCATGAAATTCAAAAGCTTCTGCGTGAAAACGTTCTTTCGGAATGCCGCAGGCTAGGGCTGCTGCCCTGACTGCGTCAACAAGTGGGGTTGGCCCACACACATAGACGTCACTGTAACGAAAGGCCGGAACATACTTCATTATGTGGCTGGCATTCATAGGATGCTGCTTTCGAGATCCCATTAAGTAATGCACTCGGGCTCCGCGAGCTTCTGCTAATTCATCTAGCTCTAATTTGAAGACTAAATCATCTTCGGAAGCTGCTCTAAAAATGACATCAACTTCAACGGACGGGTCAAACTCTTCCATAAGCGCCCGAAGCGGAGTTATTCCGACTCCCCCGCCGACAAGAACTGCGTGCCCCAAACCCTTTGTCGCTTTGGACGCTGTGAAAATTCCAAAAGGACCTTCGAAGAAGACTTTAGTTCCTGGCTTGAGATGCTTAACGGCGCCGGATGCATCACCGAGATTCTTAACAGTGACACGCATTTCTTCGGAAGTAGGTGCTGCAGAAAGTGAATAAGGATGGGCGATCCACCATTGTCCTTTTGTCATGAAGCGCCAACTAAAGAATTGTCCGCCTTGCGCGTTTAAGCGATCCAATTTATGTCCGCGCATCACGATGGAAACAACGCTAGAACCCTCATCAACTATCTCTGCGACTCGAAGATCATGCCTAAATGATCTAAAAACTGGAATCACCACACGCCAATAGATAATTGTGAATGCAGTGAGGAGGTAAAGACCTTCCCAGTAATACTTATTGAGGGGATGGTTTAAAAACATCGGCCCGGTTAGCACCTGGTGCATGTAACTCAACGCGATGGCCAAGTAGGTATAAAGATGAATCGTCCACCACGTCTCATATGACATCTTGGATCGAACACGCTTGTAAGAGGTAACTCCGGCGGCAACAAAGAATAGGAATCCAACGGCAGCTGGCAACATCCATTGATAGTTTCGCGTCATTCGCCACAACTCGCCACCTATACGCAAGCCTTCATTTCCGGCGTAACCAAGTGCAACGAGTAGCACGTGGAATGTGATGAGGAAGAGCGCGTAAGGGCCAAGCTTGCGATGCCACCGCACTAATTTGTCATGTCCAACAGATCTTTCAATCCATGAAATTCGAGAGACCATCACGATGCCGACGAGGGCGAAATACGTTCCAACAAGCGCGCAAATTCGTGACACAGAGATGATGGCGGGATATGGCCACGCCCAGTCCGAACGCGTTGTTGACTCTAGAAAAATTGCGACAGTAAGACCGAGTCCAACTCCCAAGACGGCGCTCGCCCAATCAGCATAATATTTCGCCCGAACGCTCATAAAGAGATTGAAACCTCGCAATCTGCATTTATCCTGAGAATCGGTTAAGAGTCTGGGAATAATAGCCCGATTCGGGCCTTCTGAATATTTACTTGGTTATTTTGATGTTAACCAGATACTTGCTCTGGCTATCGGTGCATCTCAGCGCTTCTCCACACGAGGTCCGAGTTGCTTGCAGCGAAAACTTGCCGACGCGAACGGCTTTGAGCGCCCAATCCAACGAACCCGTTCCCATGCCGGGTGGATTGCTAGGGGTATTTGAGCCCAATGCGGCAACGGGATCACCGAGAGACTTGATCGGAGCAGAGGCAGGAAGTGGCGTCAAGCTCCAATAGGTGGAGTGAAGAACTAAATGAAAGCTCGTGCCAACTTTTATGGCGTATGTCTTATTCGCTGAATTTTCATTCAGAACTCTGCCAGTCCCTGCAGTCGCTGAATTCATCGTGGAAAGAAGAACAGCCACCACCGCAAGGGATGCAAGCGATGCAAAATATCGAACTCGTCTCGTTCTCATGAGGCAATCGTGCCATAGAAATAAGCAGGATGGAAAAGATTTGCTTCTGCAAACCATTTGCGAATTTCCCGTGTTTACCTATTGTTCATTTAGTTGAACATTCAACTATCTTCGGCTAGGATTCCACTCATCACTTTCGGTGATCTCAGCATTCAATTCAACAAAAGGAAAACAAATACATGTCAGTTCTTTCAACATTGCCAGCAGGTACTTTCAATATCGATCCATCACACAGTCGCGTAGGTTTCAGCGCGCGCCATGCAATGGTTACAAAAGTTCGCGGTTCATTCAACGAATTCACTGGTTCAGGAACAGTGGCTGATGGCGCAGCTTCAATCACCATCGAAATTAATGCAGCATCAATTGATACACGTAGCGCTGACCGTGATGGCCACCTACAGAGCCCAGATTTCTTTGATGTAGCTGCATTCCCAAAAATCACTTTTGCTTCAACATCTGTAAAAGATTCTGGATCAGACAAGCTTGTCGTTGAAGGAAACCTCACAATCAAAGATGTAACAAAGTCAATTTCAATTGAATTCGAATACACAGGAACAGCAACGGATCCATACGGCAATGCCCGTTTTGGTTTTGAAGGTGCTTCTGAAATCAACCGTAAGGATTACGGTCTAACTTGGAATGCTGTACTAGAAACTGGTGGAGTCATCGTTTCTGAGAACATCAAGCTTGAGTTCGAAATCTCAGCAATCGCAGCAAAGTAATTAGTTCAATATCTTAGATAGCTCCATGAGAAATCATGGGGCTATTTTTTATTGTGCCTCTTTTTTGTTGTGATTTGATGGATTACTACGCCAGCAATTAACCCCCAAAATGGCGCGCCGAGCTTTAAAACATGAATATTTGAGACGGTCACAAGGAAAGTGACCATTGCTGCTTCACGATAATCAGGATCGACAAGTGCATCGTGTGTGCTGCTGGCAATTGAAGGAAGTAGCGCAAGGCCCGTGAGCGCGGCAAGAAATGCATTTGGCACAAGATTAAAGAGCGCCATCATTGTGCTTCCAAGTATTCCAACGATTATGTAAGCAATACCAGCCGTGATTGCAGCGGTGTACCTGCGATTCTTATTTGGTTCAGCTTGCGGGCTTACCCCAATCGCAGCACTGATGGCCGCGCAATTCAAGCCGCTATTGAGAAATCCTGCAGTTAAGAAACTTAGTACTCCACTCACCTTAAGCATTGAATTAATTGGTGCTTTATACCCGTTGCTAATGAGCACGGCAGAACCCGGCGCGAACTGTGTGGTTAAAGTTAACAAGACAAGTGGGATGGCAAGAGTGAATAATCCACTCACTGTAAATTTTGGAGTCATCCACACAAACTTTGTTAGACCAAAGACCATGTGGGGGGCGTTTGCTTTCCCGAGTGCAATCGTTGTGATCAATCCAAGGGCGGTACTAAAGACGACCGGGGCTCTCCAATTTCGGCGGCGGCCGATAAAAAATGTAAAAAGCATCACAAGGACGATCACGGGTTGCGATGGAAGTTGTACAAATATTTGAACGCCAAATGTAAAGAGCACTCCCCCAAGCATTGCCATGATGACCGCACGTGGAACGAGGGACAAAATCTTTTCAAAGACTCCAGTAACTCCAATCACAAAGATTGCAATTGCCGCAATGTAGTAGGCAGCGACCGCCTCATTGATTGAATGGACAGAAAGTCCAGTAACAAGAAGTGCGACCGACGGAGAAGACCAAGCTCCATAGATAGGTGCTCTATACCGAAGCGTTAAGAGCAAACCAACTACTCCCGATCCGATCCAGCAAATCGAAAGCCAGGAAATAGTTTGATTTGTAGAGAAATGTCCTGCTCTCGCCGCTTGCAACATAAGAGCCGCAGGGCCGGTACTCGAAACCAGTACGACCAATATTCCAGTCAAAGCTGCTGACCAACTTAGGTCTTTGAAGTATGAGCGAAGGTTGCGGAAAACAGATTGAAATATTGGCTGATCCGAAGTACCGACAAACTCCTCAGACATGCCATTCTCCCCACCGATTGCTCACTATTTGAACAGAGTATAGGAGTTCCTTTGATGAATATGGCCGATACGGTCCGAATTCAAAATGGGCCCAAATACCTCTATTATCAATACATATTCAATAAGGGAGCCTGAAATGACTACAGTCGTAAATCACTGGATAAATGGCAAAGAGCACGTGAGCACTTCCGGGAGAACCGCTCCAGTTTATGATCCGGCACTTGGAATTGAAACAAAGCGAGTGGCTCTTGCAAATCAGACTGAAATTGATCTTGCAATAAATGCATCTAAAGATGCTTTCCCTGAATGGCGCGATGCCTCACTTGCTAAACGGCAGCAAATTATTTTTAACTTCAGAGAGCTCCTCAATGCTCGTAAAGGTGAGCTAGCTGAAATCATCACAAGTGAACATGGAAAAGTGCTCTCCGATGCGCTCGGTGAAATTACGCGCGGCCAAGAAGTTGTCGAGTTTGCGACTGGAATTCCACACCTTCTAAAAGGTTTCTATTCTGAGAATGCTTCCACTGGCGTGGATGTGTATTCCACTCGCCAACCCTTGGGCGTTGTTGGCATCATCAGTCCCTTCAATTTTCCAGCCATGGTTCCAATGTGGTTCTTCCCAATCGCCATCGCAGCTGGCAACACCGTTGTTATCAAGCCGTCAGAGAAAGATCCATCTGCACAGATGTGGATTGCAAAACTCTGGCAAGAAGCTGGTCTTCCTGATGGAGTCTTCAATGTATTGAATGGCGACAAGGAAGCTGTAGATGGATTGATTGAAAGCCCTGACGTCGAATCTATTTCATTCGTCGGATCAACTCCAATTGCACAATATATATATGAGAATTGTGCGAAGAAGGGCAAGCGCGTTCAAGCGCTCGGAGGAGCAAAGAATCACATGTTGGTCCTGCCTGATGCAGATCTCGAACTTGTGGCTGACTCAGCTATTAATGCGGGATTTGGAAGCGCCGGCGAACGTTGCATGGCTATTTCGGTCGTCGTTGCAGTTGAACCAATCGCTGATGCTCTCATTCCCAAGATTGTTGAACGCATGCACACATTGCGGACTGGTGATGGACGACGCGGATGCGACATGGGTCCTCTTGTGACAAAGGAGCACCGTGACAAAGTTGCCGGCTATATTGAAATTGCCGAAAAAGATGGCGCAAAAGTTGTTGTCGATGGCCGTAATCCAAAGGTAGATGGCGAACCTGGTGGATTCTGGCTTGGACCTACATTAATTGATCAAGTGCCTACATCTTCCAAGGTGTACACCGAAGAAATCTTTGGGCCTGTTCTTTCCATTGTGCGCGTAAAGTCTTTTGATGAAGGCGTAAATCTCATAAATAGTGGGGCATTTGGAAACGGAACAGCAATCTTCACAAATGACGGTGGAGCTGCTCGCAAATTCCAAAATCAGGTTGAGGTTGGAATGATTGGAATAAACGTTCCGATTCCTGTACCTGTTGCTTATTACTCATTTGGTGGATGGAAAAATTCACTCTTTGGTGACACAAAGGCGCATGGAGTAGAAGGCGTTCACTTCTTTACCCGTGGAAAGGCAATAACTTCACGTTGGCTAGATCCAAGCCACGGCGGTATCAACCTAGGCTTCCCACAAAACTAACCACTCATCACAATGACAAATTCCAGTAAGTGGTACTACCGCCAAGGAGAATTAGCATCAGGTGCATGGGAAGTGCGCGTTGATGCAGAAAATCCTCCCGTAACAGGATGGGCCCACACTGGAGTTCGCGTTGCAACTATGTCGCAGGATTCGCAACTCACGATTCCTGCAGACAATAACGAGCGAATTGTTTTCATACTTGAAGGTGAATCCCTCGAACTTCAGTACAAAGTTGCCGGAAATAGCGATTTTCAAAGCAAAGTCTTGCGCGGGCGGAGATCGGTTTTCCACGGCCCCGCCGATTTTCTTTACCTTCCATTAAATACTGAGATAAAACTATCTGGCACTTCTCGAATTGCAATCGGTGAATGTCCTGCGAAAAATTTAAAACCGGTCCAATTTATCGCTAAGGAAGATGTGCCCGTAAATATTCGTGGAGCAGGTCGTGAATCTAGACAAATTCATAACTTTGGTATGCCAGATATCTTGGATGCAGATCGAATGATCACTGTTGAGGCAATTGTCCCCGCAGGCAACTGGTCTGGAGCCCCGGCACATAAACATGACACTTACATTCCCGGTAAAGAATCTCACCTCGAAGAAATCTATTACTTTGAATCAGCCGTGACGCGTGGAGTTGCAAAACCTTCTTCAAGCTCCCCATTTGGAATCTTCAGAGGCAACTCATCAGATTCACGCGAATATGATGTAACTGAAGAAATTCATTCGGGAGATGTGGCCCTAGTTCCATACGGCTGGCATGGTCCGGTTGCTGCTGGGCCCGGTTATGACCTCTATTTCTTCAACGTCATGGCAGGACCAGACCCCGAGCGCGTTTGGAATGTGACAGATGAGCCAAATCAAGTGTGGATTAGAGATTCGTGGGCCACGCAACTGCCTGATCCTCGCTTGCCTTACACTGAATTGAATGCCAAGAAAGAATAGAAAGAGAAGGTCATGGCAAAAAGAAAGATGACGGTAAGCCAAGCAGTCGTTGAATTCTTGGCGCATCAGTACACCGTCGATGGCGATTACCGCGAACGCACAATCCCTGGTGTCTTTGGAATTTTTGGTCACGGAAACGTCGCGGGTATCGGCCAAGCACTCAAACAATTTTCTGTTGATAATCCATCTTTGATGCCGTATTACCAAGCACGTAACGAGCAAGCGATGGTTCATGAATCTTCCGCTTTTGCGCGCATCAAGCGCCGTCGTGCAACATTTGCGTGTACGGCATCCGTTGGACCCGGCGCGACAAACATGCTCACAGGAGCAGCTGTCGCAACAACTAATAGATTGCCAGTTCTGTTGTTGCCATCAGATGTATTTGCGAATCGCGCATCTGATCCAGTTCTTCAACAACTTGAAATGCCCCATGATTCAACTCTTTCAGTTAATGATGCGTTCAAACCACTCTCCCGATTCTTTGATCGCGTGCAACGGCCTGAACAACTTTTTTCTGCGCTTCTTGGCGCCATGCGAGTTCTCACCGATCCAGCAGAAACCGGCGCAGTTACAATCTGCCTCCCGGAGGATGTCCAAGCCGAGATCATCGAAGTTCCCGAAGAATTTCTTGCAGATCGCGAATGGCGCATTCGCAGGCCACGTCCGGATGCCGGAATCGTCAAAGAAGTTGCTCGCATTGTTAAATCTTCAAAAGCTCCATTCATTATTGCTGGCGGCGGGATCATTTACTCCGATGCTCACGGCGAACTACAGAAGCTTGTTGAAACTACAAAGATTCCTGTTGGAGCGTCGCAAGCTGGGGTTGGTTCTCTCAATTGGGATCATCCACAATATCTGGGCTCTGTGGGTGCTACCGGCACAACTGCCGCAAACCGTTTGGCTTCGGAAGCAGATGTGGTAATTGGAATTGGAACTCGTTATAGCGATTTCACAACAGCAAGTCGCACCGCGTTTCAAAACCCTAACGTTAAATTTATAAATATTAATATTGCGTCTTTCGATGCATTTAAACACGGAAGTTCACTTCCTGTTGTGGCCGACGCCCGAGAAACATTGAAGGAACTCATTGTTGAACTAAATGGATACTGTGTTTCTTCTGAATACAGCGCTAAGGCAACAACTGAAATGAAGAGCTGGAACGCACGTGTAGATGAAGCATTTGTCGACCAAAAGCGTGCGCTACCAAGCCAAACCGAGATTATTCATGCCGTCCAATCAGCGTCTGACGCCAATGACACTGTTGTTTGCGCGGCGGGTTCATTGCCTGGAGATTTGCATAAATTATGGCGAGTGCGCTCCCCTCTTGGATATCATGTTGAATATGCATTCTCATGCATGGGTTATGAGATAGCCGCTGGAGTCGGAGCGGCGCGCGCAGGTGCAAATCCAATAGTCATGGTTGGAGATGGTTCTTACCTCATGATGCACACCGAAATAGTTTCAGCAGTGGCTGAAGGAATTAAGTTCATCATTGTGTTAATTCAAAATCACGGATTCGCATCTATTGGCCATCTTTCTGAATCCGTAGGTTCGCAAAGGTTTGGCACGCAATATCGATATTCCGGAAAGGATGAGAAGCTTCCCGTTGATCTTGCTGATAATGCTGCAAGCCTGGGCATCGATGTGATTCGCATTGAGCAGACTCCTAGCGCCATCCAAGACCTATACGCCGCTGTTGAAAAAGCAAAAGCCTCTTCCAAAGCAACGCTCATCCACATTAATAGCGATCCATTACTTTATTCACCTGATGGCGAAGGTTGGTGGGATGTTCCTATCTCTCCTATATCTACACTTGCAAGTACGCAAGAAGCGTACAAAATCTACAAAGCTGCACTTTCAAAGCAACGGCCACTTCTTGGCAATGGCGCCGAAGATAATTAATAGGAGATGCATATGGAATCAATAAAGATAAATATTGCCGGAGCACCAATTTCTTGGGGAGTCTGCGAAGTTCCTAACTGGGGTCATCAGATGGACCCTTCTCGCGTGCTCAAGGAAATGAGCGAATTGGGGTTAGGCGCTACTGAGTTTGGCCCTGACGGGTTCTTGCCGATGCAGCCTGAGTTAAAGGCATCAATCCTTAAAGAGCACAACATGATTGCTGTCGGCGGTTTTGTTCCAGTCATTTTGCACCGTGAAGACCATGATCCGGTTCCGGGCGTAGAGCAAGAGTTGCTCAGTTACGAGGCAGCGGGGGCCAAAGTATTAGTTCTTGCTGCGAACTCGGGAATTGATGGGTATGACGCAAAACTTCCAGTTCTAGATGACGCACAATGGCAAGTTCTCTTCACAAATTTAAATCGCCTGCAGGAAGTTGCTGCAAAGGTTGGAGTGAAAGCCGTTTTGCATCCACATGTAGGCACGATGATTGAAACCCAGGATCACATAAATAAAGTCTTGTCTGGATCAACAATTCCATTCTGCCTAGATACTGGGCACATGATTATTGGCGGTACAGATCCAGTTAATTTCGCGCAAAAACATGCCGATCGGGTTGCACATTCACATCTCAAAGATGTCGATCTCTCATGGGCAAAGAAGGTTCAGGCGAATGAACTTAGCTATTACGACGCAGTCGTGAAAGGTATGTATCGCCCACTAGGACAAGGTGATGTAGATATTCGCACAATTGTCCGAAGCCTCATTAAGTCTGGTTACGATGGCTGGTTTGTGCTTGAGCAAGACAATGTCGTGCATGCAGAGCCGTCTGCCAATGAAGGACCTATCGCAGATGCACGAGCAAGTGTGGAGTTCCTCAATAGTGTTATTGCAGAGTTGCAAACCGAATTTAATCAAGGAGTTTAAATGTCTGAATCACCCTTCCTCTACATGAAGCAGAACACAAAGACTGTCTTGTGGAACGACTCGGCAGATCCAAAAGAACTGAAGGATGCACTGACTTGGGGCATCGTTGGTGCCACATGTAATCCAGTTATTGCCCTTTCTGCTCTGAAGGCAGATAAGGAGTATTGGAACGGGCGGATAAAGGAATATGCGAAGTTGAATCCATCGGCCACCGAGGATTCAATTGGCTGGGAAATGGTCAAAGAACTTTCTCTTAATGCAGCAAAGATTCTTGAACCAGAATTTGAAAAATATAATGGGCGAAATGGGCGTCTCTCAATTCAGACTGATCCACGAAACTTTCGAAGCGCAACAGCGCTGACTTCACAGGCAGTTGAATTTTCAAAACTTGCCAAAAACATTATTGTGAAGATTCCAGTTACATCAGAAGCTGTTTCAGCTTTTGAGGAAGCCACGTATCAGGGCGTTAGCTTAAATGCGACTGTTTCGTTTTCAGTTGCACAAACAATTGCCGTAGCCGAAGCGATTGAGCGCGGATTAAAACGTCGCGAGGCTGAAGGTTTAGATATTTCCCAAATGGGACCTGTCTGCACAATTATGGTTGGTCGTGTAGATGACTGGGTTAAAGTGTCGGCAGAAAAGAGCGGTGTAACCATTGATCCAGGACTCATGGAATGGGCTGGAGTTGCTGTCTTCAAAAATGCGTACAAGATTTACCAGGAACGCGGATACCGCACGCGTTTGCTCTCCGCCGCTTTTCGCAATCACATGCACTGGAGTGAACTATTAGGTGGCGATGTTGTCATTTCCCCGCCGTATCCTTGGCAAGTTCGCATTAATAAAGCAGGACTAAAACCCAATCTCAATAGCATCAACGAGCCAGTAGCGCCTCGAATCCTGGACCCACTTCTTGAAAACCTTCCAGAATTTCGAAAGATGTATGACGCAGATAGGCTGAAGGTTGAGGAATTTACAAACCTTGGCGCAACTCTTCGGACACTTCGAGGATTCTTGCAGTCGGTCAATGATTTAGAAGCTTTTGTGCGGGATGTAGTTGTTCCAAATCCAGACAAATAGACCGGAGAAGTTTAAGAAATAGAAGCCACTCCGAGGGCTGCTGATTCGTTAGCGATGAGAGCATCTTTATGAGTGGCTAAGTCTGGATGGACTTCACCGCTCTTGATTTCGCCAACCCACGCGCGAAGCTCGTTTATGTATGACTGCTCGAATTTCTTCATCCAATTGATTTCCATTGGACCACCTCGAGTCACTTCGAAATTCTCAAGGGTGCGCACGGCAAAATCTCCGAACGGGCCGATCTCTAAATTTCCTCTTTCGCAAACTAACTCAACGCGAGTGTCGTAACCCGCCGTGCCGTTTGCCATGGCATCAACAACGAGGGTTATTCCATTCTTCAATTTTGCTACAAAAACAAGAGGATCATTTAAGTCATCAGGTGCAGAGCTTGAGTGAGGTGGGTAAAAAGATGAAACGCTCTCCCAGTCTGACTTAAAAAGCCAGCGGTAAATGTCGAAATCGTGAACTGCCATATTTGTAAAAATTCCTGTTGAAGTGGTTCCTGGTGAAAGGTGATTTCGAATCACTGCTTTGACGTACAAAGGCTTGCCATATTTTCCAGATTCAACTTCTTCGCGCAATCTCATATATCCAGGATCAAAGCGTCGCATAAAGCCAAAGCTAATGAGTTTCTTGCCTACTGAGTTTTCATGGGCCTGAATTTCATTTGATATTGCCCGCGCATCTTCCAGATTTGTCGCAATCGGTTTTTCGCAAAGGGTTGGTTTGCCACTTGCGATAGCTAGGCGCAGATGTTCCACGTGGAATGAATCTGGCGAGGCAATAATGATGGCATCTACAGCAGCGCTCTTCATTAATTCTTCAGGGCTCTTTGTTTGAAGCACGACTGTACCAAGTTCGTTTGCAAGTGCGCTCACTCGAACCGGATCGATATCTGCAAGCGCGGTTACCTCAGCGCCCTCGACATGTTCTTGAATGAAGCGAGCGTGGCCAGCGCCCATGATGCCAGTTCCAATTACACCAATACGAAGCATTTCGCCATTCTAGACCAATCGCCTTCCAAAGTTGTATCTTGCCCATGTGAGCGAATTTGATAACGAAGTTCAAGAACTTTGGGGAACCACCGCCGAATACCAGCAATCAAAGGAACGTACATCCAAGTACTCTCATGCCGACTTCGCTCTCGCTAAAGTGGATCAAGAAGCTGCCACTGAAAAATTCGCATACGCGTTTGGAAACAGTCTCCCCGTCAACTCCCCCGAGTCTCAGGCTGCTGTTATTGCCCACAGAGCTGCCATTTCAAAGTGGTTCTACGATTGCTCTGTGGATATGCAAAAGAATCTGGCGGTGATGTATATAGAAGATCCCCGCTTCAAAAAGTACTACGACGACAGAGCGCGCGGGCTGGCGCAATACGTCCACGACGCCATCATGGCTCAGTAGAGTTAGAGAGTGGCTTTTACTCAGAAACAAAAGAGCGGACTCTTTTACGCCACCTTTGGAATATTTCTATTCTCGCTTTCATTACCTTTTACAAAATTAGCACTCGAAAGTTTTGATCCTCTTTTTACTGCTTTTGCAAGGCCAATAATTGCTTCAACACTTGCGATTCCACTTATGCTCAAAGCGAAGGTGCCTCCCCTTCCAAGAAAACTTTGGCGCCCGATGGCATTCACAACCCTTGGTGGAGTTTTTGGTTGGCCAATACTCATTTCATTAGCACTCCAGCGAACCACAACTGCGCACGTAGCAGTTGTTTCAGCCGTTATGCCCCTCGCGACCGCGATTATTTCAGTCTTAAAAAACAAGAAGAAAGTTGGCGGGGGATTTTGGGCTGCATCAGGATTAGGCACTCTCCTACTTGTGGTTTTCTCAATTGGAAGAGGTGGGGCAACAAAATCTGATCTCATTGCTGATTTACTTATTCTCGGCGCAGTTCTTGCTTCTTCGTATTGCTATGTTGAGGGCGCTTCACTTACAAGCTTTATGCCTGGTTGGCAGGTGATTTCTTGGGTTGTTATTTTCGGACTCCCACTTTCGATTCCCGGTGCCGCAATCTTTTTTGCAAAAACACATTCACACTTTGTAATGCATGGGAACGCTATTCTCGGATTACTTGGAATTGGTTTTTCTTCAATGTATCTAGGTTTCTTTGCATGGTATCGAGGGCTTCGAGATTTCGGCGTAACTCATGGATCTCAAGTCCAACAATTACAAGCAATTCTGACACTTGGTTGGTCAGCGCTTCTGCTTCACGAACATGTAACTGCAGTGATGATTTCTTCAGCAATTGGTATCGTGCTTTGTGTTCTTTGGGCTCTTTCAAACGTTAATCGTTCATCCTGACAGGGTAGGATTTCGATATGACTTTGGGAAATAGCAAAAACGATGCAAAATGGGTTTCAGAGTTTCTTTCATCTCGTCGAACAACTCGCGACTTTTTACCCGATCCGGTGCCGCAAGATATTCTCAATCAAATACTGACTGATGCTCTGACTGCCCCAAGTTGGTCGAATACAAGACCATTTAAAGTTGCTATTGCATCAGGTGAAGTTAGGAATCGGATCAGCGCAGAATTTCTCTCCAGATGGAGCGCAGTCTCCAAACATTTACGCGGTGGTATTTGGGGGAAGATTAAGCTCCTCATTACCCGTTATGGATTGCCAACAAGTAACCGCCTAATAAGTAAGCCATACCCCAAAGATTTAAAGCCGAGCGCCATGCGACTTGGCGCGGGTCTTTATGCCACCTTTGGAGTCGCAAGAGAAGATCGAGTGCAACGCGATAAATGGTGGGCAAAGAATTATGAGTTCTACGGCGCTCCTACAGAGTTATTTATCTATATTCACAAGAGCCTCCACATTTATGCCGCAAGTGATGCTGGTTTGATGATGGAAAATCTCGCCCTCTCGGCACACGCTCATGGACTCGGAACATGCATGCAAGGGGCTGTGGGTATCTGGGACGATGTAGTGAGAAAAGAATTCGAAGTGCCAGGCGGTTACCGCTTGCTCTGCGGGATTGCAATCGGCTACCCGAGTGAATCCCCCGTCAATGCCTTTAAGGCAAATCGCATCGATGTTTCAGAGTTGGTTATCAAGGCCAAATAAGCCATTCAGTTTCTATGCGTGTTTTTTCAAAACTGATTGTGTACGATTTTCCCATGACTTTTTCTGGATTAAATCTCTTGGCCGTCCTAGCGGCCTTCGTATTTTCTTTTATTAGTGGCGCAATTTGGTTTGGCCCTAAGACTTTCTACCCAGTGTGGATGAAAGCTCGAGGAATCGCATCGGGCCAGCTCAATCAAAATCAAAATAAGCCAGTGCTTCTATTTGGTGGCACCATTCTTGGCGTTCTTATTCAAACACTGACTCTGGGTCTAATTATTAATTCACTGCAAAAATACCAGCCAAATCTTGGGGTTCTTGATGGCGCCGGAATTGGATTTGCACTTGGAGTTGGAATTTCGATGTTCGCCTCACTTTCTCACCGTCTTTTTGGTGGCGAGAGCCTCAAAGTTTGGATTATCGAAACTGCCAATGACGCAATCAATCTCACAATTGCAGGAGCAATTATCGCCTTCTTAAATTAAGGGCTACTCTCTTAGCGAAAGCGGATTTTTTTAGCGTCCATTAAATCTTTTAACCGAGCAATGGCAGATTTACCCATGCCATGAAGCTCCGAGAGCTCTTCGAGTGAGATCTTTCGAAGGTCTGAAACTTTATAAAGTTTCGCATCAATGAGTGCTCGTCTCGGTGGCGCTGCTAAACCAATTTTTCGCCACTCCCCATCGAACGCCTCGTACTTTGAGATGTCGACTTCTCCCCGTACCACTGGACGCTTGGGATCAGCTTTCTTAGACATGACTTAAGTATAAAACTACTTGATCAGTGAAACGGTCTTAGCTCGACTTTTCTATTGCAAGCCTTTGATGCTTGGAAGGCTAACTTTTGAGCAATCTCTTCACCTTCAACTTCAATAATCCACATACCGCTGACATGTTCGCTACCAACATAAAATGGCTGACCTGTGCTCAAATTGGCATCGCTACGATTGTCAATGACAGTTGCACTTTCAGGTCCTTGAAGCCCCCACGCGAAAATCCATTGTCCATTGGCGCGAAGTTGATCGTTGAAATTATCAATTTCAACCATTTCCTCAGGTGTTCCGGGATTTGCGGGCGCATCAATTACTGAAATGAGAAATTTCATGAAGTTTTCATTTCTTTCTCGTATTTCTCAAATTTCCATAAATCTAAATCGTCCAAAGCTATTGGTGTATAGCCTTTTGATTCGAGCGCATCAATGAGTTGGGTTCGATGTTCCGCTGCGTGATAAATTGCTTCAGCAAGAATTGTTGATCGCAAGTTCTGCCAACTCTTCTCGCCTTCTTTTAAAGTCAGATATATATCTGGCAGATCAGCCTGAGTGGCAATTTTGGCATCAAATTCACTGAGCTGTTCCTTGAGTAGATCTAAGTCCTTCATTGACTTCGGCACATAAATATCACGCCACGGAGCCTGCGTAAGACAGTGAACATACCAATCGGCGCCACCCACTATGTGTTGCAGTATTTGCCCAGCTGTCCATTCGGGATTAACTATGTAGGCGCCAAGTGCCTCATCCGGCAGCTTTTGTACCGCTTCATAAACACGTTGGTTTGCCCATGCCATGTGGCGAAAAAGGCGATGAGTTGTTTCTGACATAGCCTAATTTTACAGATTAAATCGTTATTCCGAAAGTATCACTTCGAGAATAGAGAGTCGCACAATAAGCCGGAAGAATTCACTTCAGGCCTAATATGCCTCGTATCCCATGAAATTTCCCATATAAAGTTGTAAACACTTACAAAAAGAAAGTTACCTTTCCTTAGGGAGTTGGCGAAGTTTCTTTATATTCAGCTGCAAGAACTTGCCCCAGTATTGGAGCAACTTTTTTCCATGAGACTCCATAGACTTTTTGAAAAGCAATTTCAAAATTATCACCAGCAGCATTAAAGGCATCTAGAGCAATAACTGCCTGAGGACCATAAATAGCAATGAGGGCTTCCGCAGCTAGACCACCGACTTGATTTCCCATACGGCTCGCTGGAGACGTGGTAAATGAATCACCCTCAATTTTGTTGCCGTTCACATCAATAGTTTCTGTATGAGAAGAATAAAGTAAATAGTTAGTAAAACTTTCAACTGTCAGACTTTTCAGTCCAGATCCACGAAAGTTGAATGCGGTATTTTTTCTAGCTCTCAGGTACTCGCTAAGGTTTCCTGTGTTGTTGTACCAAGCAGTGGCACTTGCAACTCCTTCAAAAATCCAACAGGGAGGAACCATCTTCGATACCTGGCCAACAGCAACTTCGTTACCAGTTCCCATGTACTGTGCAAATTGAACAGTGTGGGCATAATTGTGGGCAATGCCCCCACTAATCGCCCAATCATTCTCTTGTGCGGCTGTTTGTCCATTACTCACCGATACCATCGAATATCCATCACCAACCGGATACATCGATGCACCATCTCCGTTGCAATCCGTGGCGGAGCAAGGGGCAAGTATCGCTCCATAGATTTCATTCTTGTAATTTCTAGACTTTGCAACTACATCAGTTTGTTTTTTGGCCCAAGCGATATTTGCAAAATCATAAACATAAACAGCAAAATATTTGGTTTGCTGGAATCCAGCAAAGTACTTCATTGCTCGGTTTGTGATTTCGTTTATGTGAGCACTTGAAACCACCGATTCAAGGCCAGGAGCAATGAATAAGTCGTGCGGAATAATTGGCATTTTATTCTGGTTTGTCATGGAATCTGACTTCTCAAATGCGGCTTGTGGTATATCTGCAATTCTGTTGACTATATTTTCAAGTGTGATCGCATTTGAAGCGGGATCTTGAGTTACCGGTAATTTTATTGGAATTACTGGTTTGAATTCTGCTTTTACAGGTACCGGAGTTGCACTACTTTTATTAGCTGAATTATTTGTAGTGGATGGATTTTTCCACACAGCCCATACGAGTTTCTTCCCGCTCTTAACGCAGATATATCTGACCTTCGGAGTATCGCCAAAGCTGCCAACTTTGGAACAAGCGCCTCCAAGTTTGGGTGTTGCAGCGTTGGCTTGAGTTATTGCTAGCGGTGCAGCAAGAAGAATGAAGCAAACAAGAATTGAAAGTTTTCGCATGTGAATCTACCTCTCCGTAGATTTCGCCTCA
>CAIKKN010000018.1 GCA_903827945.1 uncultured Actinomycetes bacterium
AAGGAATCTCCATGCTCATCGTTGAACAGAACGCCAATATGGCTCTTTCTGTTGCTGATCGTGGATATGTTTTACAGACAGGGCGTATTGTTCTCGACGGTGACGCCAGCGAACTAGCTGGCCATGAAGAATTGCGGAGGGCTTATCTTGGCCGTTAATAGTGAAGTCATTGATCTTGCAAAAATCTACCGAGATCAATTCACGGTCTTTAACAACGTGACCTACATGAACTCGTGCTCCCAAGGAGCCCTCGCTGATCGAGTTCGCAATAGCTTTGAAACTTACCTTAAGACAATGGAACTCAATGGTTCTGCATGGGGCGATTGGGCTGGTCATCAAGAAACAGTTCGAGCGCTAGTTGCTAAAGTCCTTAACGCCGATTCTGGTGAAATTGCAATTACAACCTCGGCATCAGCGGGTGTTAGTTCGCTAGCTTCAGCCCTTGACTTCACGGGAAAGCGCAACAAGATTGTTACAACCGAAAATGAGTTTCCAACTATTGGACAAATTTGGCACGCACAAGAAAGACGTGGCGCCAAAGTAGTTCATATACAGAGTCAGCCAGATCTCACTGTAGATACCGCTGCGTTAATTAACGCTATAGATGATGAAACTTTGATTGTCTCAGTCACAATGGTTTGCTTCAGAAATGGTGCAATGACCGACCTTGATCCAATCATCGAAGCTGCGCACAAGAAGGGCGCGCTAGTTCTCGTTGATGCTTATCAAGGCACTGGCGCTGTACCAATAGATATGAAAGCCTTAAAGGCTGACTTCTTAGTTGGCGGAGTGCTCAAATACATGCTTGGAGCTCCAGGAGTTGGATTTATGTTTGCGCGCTCGAGTACAACATCTCAGCTAATTCCCGTCACTACTGGCTGGTTTGCAGCTCGAGATATTTTCGCGATGGATATTCATTCTTACGACCCAGCTAAAGATGCTCGACGATTTGAATCAGGTACTCCCCCAATTCCTGCGCTCTACCCAGCAGCAAGTGGAATGGAGATGCTCTTAGAAATAGGAGTTCCGCAGATTTATGAATATGTTCTTCCGCTACATGAGGAACTTCGTGAAGGCATTGAATCCCTAGGTGGAAAGGTAGTAACTCCAGCTGAGAAAGCTAAGCATGGAGCAATGTTGGCGGTAGCCTCCACTGACGAACATGCACATGTTGCTGCCCTTGAAGGTGAAAAAGTCATTACTTCATCGAGAGATGGAAACATTCGTATTTCACCTCATTTTTACAATAACCGCGAAGATGTTAAAAAAGTCTTAGAGGCGTTCGCGAAACATAAATCTTTCCTTCGAAATTAACTAATACCTCGCATATGAGCAATGTTGAAAAGATCACGCTAGCAAAGGGTCTCGAAATTTCACGTGCCATTACTGGCCTTTGGCAGATTGCCGATATGGAAAAAGATGGCAATACGTTAGACCCAGCAGCTACTTCAACATTCATGGAGCCCTACGTACTAGCTGGTCTTAATACATTTGATATGGCCGATCACTACGGATCGGCAGAAGTTATCGCCGGATATTTTCAAAAGAATTCAAAGGTGGGCCAGGGCACGCACATGCTCACAAAGTGGGTTCCAAAACCTGGTCCAATCAGCCGAGAAGAAGTTCGTGCTGCGGTGCACGAGCGTCTCAACAGATTGCAAACTACCAAAGTTGACTTACTTCAGTACCACGCATGGAGTTTTAGTAATCCTTATTGGCTAGATACGCTCTTATACCTTCAAGAACTTCAAGAAGAAGGTCTTATCGGCGCTTTAGGTACCACCAATTTTGACACTGCCCACTTACGGATTGCAAAATCCGCAGGCGTCAATATCGTCTCGAATCAAATCTCTTATTCATTGATTGATAGGCGCGGGTCTGGCCAGATGGCTGAATTTTGTCAAGAAAGTGGCATCAAGATATTTGCTTATGGAACGCTCTGCGGTGGATTCATCTCGCAGAAATGGCTAGGTAAAGCTGAGCCAGTTGGCGATGCACTTTCTAATTGGTCATTGATGAAATATAAAAGATTTATTGATACCGCAGGTGGCTGGGAAAAATTCCAACACGTGCTCTCTGAAGTCAATGAAGTGGCCAAAGAGACAAACCGTTCGATCTCTACAATAGCTAGTAAATTTCAGTTAACACGCAAAGCAGTTGGTAGCGTAATTATTGGAGCTAGGCTGGGTCAAAATTCTCATATTGAAGATGCAGCCTCGTTATTTACATTTGAATTATCCGACGCTCAGATTGAACGAATTTTAAAAGCTATTTCTACTCTTGACATGATTCCCGGTGACTGCGGTGATGAATACCGTAAGCCGCCATACTTAACTGCGTCTGGAGATTTAAGCCACCACCTTGAAGATTTTCCGGCTGTTTACATAGTCTCGCAGCGCGGCAATCGCAGCTACATAGATTCTGGAACTTCTTGGGAGACTCTTGCGGGCTACTCACGTGCGATGAGAGTTGGGGACCGTATTTTTGTTTCCGGAACTACGGCAACACATGGTGCCTTATCAATTGGAATAAATGATCCGATTGCTCAGACCCATTTTGTGATTGATAAAATAGAAGCATCTATTGAATCACTGGGTGGCAAGCTTTCAGATGTGGTGCGAAGCCGAATATTTTGTAATGACCTCAAGGATTGGGAGCCGATTGCCCGAGTGCATGGTGAGCGCTTTGCAGACATTCGCCCAGCAAACACAATGGTCCAAGCCAAGTTAATAGGTGATGAATACTTGGTCGAAATTGAAGTGGAAGCAATCATTCAATGAGTACGAACCACATGAAAAAGCATGAATTGACACCAGGTTATGAAATATCGCCGGTAATTAAGGGCGGATGGCAGTTAAGTACCGGGCATTCGCTCACCACATCCATCGAGGCAGACCAAGCAGTTGCAGATACAGTGGCGTTTGTAGAAGCAGGGATTTCTACTCTTGATTTCGGAGATATTTATACAGGCGTGGAAGAGCTCATTGGAAAAGCTATCAAAGAACTGGCTGTCAGAAACGGTGGTACTGCTCGTTCAATGGTGCAGCTACATACAAAATATGTACCTAATGAGAAGTTTCTTCACGATTTTGACCGCACTGATGTGGCGACCATCGTTGAGCGCTCACTCACGCGATTAGGTGTAGAGCAAGTTGACCTTGTTCAATTCCACTGGTGGAAATATGAAGCAAAAAATTATCTTGCTACAATGGAGGAGCTCTTCAAGCTCAAAGAGGCTGGCAAGATCCGCCACGTGGGAATAACTAACTTTGATCTCCCCCGCGTAAAGGAGTTTGTTCAAGCGGGTTTAGCGCCGGCAAGTATTCAATTGCAATATTCTATTCTTGACCGTAGGCCAGAAAATGGACTAGTTCAATACTGTATCGAAAACAATATTGGTATCCTTTGCTATGGAACAGTCGCTGGTGGATTCTTCTCGGAAAAATATTTGGGCATTGCAGAACCCTCAACCGCTGAAACTCGTTCGAGTATCAAATATCAATTAGTTATCGAAGAATTTGGTAGCTGGGAACTTTTTCAAGAGTTACTTCAAGCGCTTAAGGATATTGCGGATGCTCACGCAACCGACATCGGCACAATTGCTTCGGCTTATATTCTCAAACAACCTGGAGTAAAAGGCGTGATTATTGGAGCGAGAAATATTTCGCATCTTAAATCAAATCTTCAGATTGATTCGATTAAATTTTCAGAAGCCGAACTCATGGTTATTAGAAATATCATCAGTAAGTCCTCCGGACCAAATGGAGATGTTTATGAACTCGAAAGGTATTCAGAGAAGCATCGCAGCATTATGCATACAAATAATAATTAAAAAATAATTAAGTTAAATCACTTGATTTGAGAGAGACTTTTCGAGTGCGTTCAATTCTCATTATTAATCGTTCTTCAGGATCGGGGCAGCAGACAAATGAATCTTTCTCAAGCCAATCCCCTTCTGGGAGCTGGCGTTGCTTGGCAGGGAGCAACGGAGTCACGGCTTGAATGGCATAGATACAAAAGTGTTTACCCTCAGGAATTCGCAGTTCAGCGCTATTGGTCAATTCAAAATAATCGCCAACCTTCATACCGCACACTGAGCGGCCTTCGATTCGGTCGACTACAATTTTCAAGTCGTAGAGTTCCATGTCGTTTTCGCTCACAGAAATATCTTAAACTAACTCCACTCATTTACCTACGGTCGAAAGGGGCGAATAGCAATGGCTGAGTTTGTACAACTGCTTTTTAACGGCCTCGTCACTGGATCGATTTTGGCTATGGCTGCCGTAGGAGTTTCACTTGTCTATGGAGTTTTGCGTCTGGTTAATTTTGCGGCGGGTGACTTCATGACCCTCGGCGCCTTTATCGCAGTATTCCTCAGTATCTCCAAAGGATTGCCGCTCATATTTTCAGTAATAGTCGCAATTCTTGGTATTTGCCTCCTTGGTTTGGCTCTCGACTGGCTTTTGTGGAAGCGCCTTCGTGACAACAAGGCGGGCACACTCGCTCTCTTCTTGGTTGCGACCGGAGTTGCACTTATTTTGCGGCAAAGTATTTTGATGATTTTCTCAAGTGGAAGCAGGAAGTTTGCAATCAATGAAACCGCGACATTTGGTTTTCTTGGTGCACAAATTGCTACCTCGCAATTGATAGTTCTTTTACTTGCCACTTCAGCGATTATTACTTTGGGATTGTTCATGGCTAAGTCCACAATCGGTAAAGATATGCGCGCCTTCTCCGATAACGCTTCATTAGCTGCCGTATCTGGAATCAATGTAAATAAAGTTGTTCGCTACGTATGGATTATCAACGGGATACTGAGTGCGCTTGCTGGTATTTTTCAAGGAATGGTTCAGGGACGTTTTGATAGCACTATGGGATGGACCTTACTTCTGCCAATTTTCGCCGCAGTAGTCCTAGGAACTATTGGTGATGCATATGGAGCGCTACTCGGTGGAATGACCCTGGGGCTTGTGATGGAAATGTCGACCTGGCATATTTTCTTCGGAGGTATCCCAAGTTCATATAAACCAGTTGTTGCTTTTGCAACACTTGGAATAGTTCTACTGGTTAAGCCTGAAGGTCTCCTTGGAGTGAAGGCGAGAAGCATCTAATGAACGCATTTGTGCAACCAGGGTTCTGGATCTTTGTACTTTTAATGGCCGGTATCTATTGCATTTTTGCCTTGGGTCTACAGGTTCAATATGGTCTTGGCGGAATTCTAAACTTTGGCCATGTCGCAATGATGGCTCTCTCCTCCTACACAATGGCAATTCTGGTAATTACCTATAACTGGAATCTCTACCTTGCCTGCTTTGCAGGAGTAGTGATGGCCGGCTTGGGAGGGGCTTTCTTAGGCTTGACGACCCTTCGACTTCGCGGGGACTATTTCTCGATTGTAAGTATCGCCTTCTCGGAAATTGTCCGTTACATCATTCACAACTCAGACCACCTAACGGGTGGTGCTCAAGGGTCGTTAAATATTCCCAGTACTCGCGGTTTTGCTTCCTACACCGATCAGTTCAACAAGGTATTGATTAACATTCAAGGGAAAATCAAGCCAATTTTTGGAAGTTTTGCCTCACGAGATATGGCTCTGCTTCTGATTGTTTGGCTATCTGCAATTATCTTGCTTATCTGCATGAGCTTCATACAACGAACAAGCTGGGCTCGCGTTTTGCGAGCAACCCGCGAGGATGATGATGTGCCTGCCTCGCTTGGAAAAAATGTATTTCTATTCCGTCTTTCCGCTGTGATTCTAGGATCAGTAGTTGGTGGAATCGCTGGTATTTATTGGGCACTTGAATTCTCTATTCTCGATCCGGCTGATTTCCAAACCATTGTTACCTTCTTTGCATGGATGGTAATTATTCTTGGTGGTGCGACTCGAGTAAAAGGTGTTCCACTCGGGGCCCTCTTTTTCGGATTTCTGTATGCCGGAACGCGCTTTTTCCAATTTCCTCCGTTCACTTGGTTTGATTCGGTGCAACGTGCATACCTGCGCATCATGATTATTGGCTTCGTCTTGATTTTCCTCATGCTTAAGCGCCCACAAGGTATTTTTGGTAAGAGAGCGGAGATGGTGCTCGAGTAAATGGAAAATATACTTGAAGTAAAGAGCGTCTCGAAATCTTTCTCTGGTGTGCGAGCATGCGAGAACGCTTCTCTCTCTATTAAACGTGGCAGCGTTACATCCATTATCGGACCAAATGGCGCGGGTAAAACTTCGCTCTTTAATCTCATAAGTGGTGCCATCAGCCCCGACTCTGGCTCAATACTTTTTAATGAGATAGAAATTGCCAAGAAGCACCCACATCAAATTGCCCGACTTGGACTTGTGCGAACTTTCCAGGGAGCTAAAGTAATTCGGCGTCTTAGCGTGATGGAAAATATTCTCCTTGCTGCGCAACACAATCCTGGTGACCATCTCTGGCGAGTAGTAACTCCTCGAGTACGTAAACGATTTGAAGATGAAGCCCGGGAAAGAGCTTTGGAGCTACTTAAACAAGTTGGCTTAACTTCTTTTGTAGATTCCTACGCCGGAATCCTCTCTGGTGGACAACGCAAGCTCTTGGATCTGGCGCGAGCAATGATGGCCCAACCAACGATGCTGCTGCTTGATGAGCCATTCGCTGGCGTGAATCCTGCGCTAGTTGAGAAGTTGGTGGAAGTCCTACAGTCTCTCAAAGCGAAGCACGATTTAACTTTTCTCCTGGTCGAGCATGATCTAGAAACAGTTATGAATATATCTGATGAGGTCTATGTGATGGCGCAAGGAACTGTTATTGCTTCCGGTTTACCGAATTCCATTTATGACAATGAAGTTGTTATTGATGCCTACCTTGGAACTCGCAGAAAGAGTAACTAATGACCACCCCAGTTTTTGAACTTAAGAGCGTCTCTGCGGGATATGGGGATGTGCAAATTCTGACAGATGTGTCGATTCAAGTACCTGCAAATTCAATCGTAACCATCGTCGGCCCAAACGGCGCTGGAAAATCTACTATTCTTAAATCAATCTATGGAATCGCAAAAGTTACATCAGGAGAGATTAATCTTCATAAACTTAGTGGTGAATCGATTGATGTTCGCGCGACTAAGCCCCATCATTTGGCTGACATTGGTATCGCGTACGTGCCGCAAATTGATAATATTTTTCCAACGCTTACCGTTGATGAGAATCTCGATGTTGGCTATAAGCACAATGGTGGAACACCTTTGCAAGAGCGCAAAGAGAAGTTGTATAAGCAGTATCCCGATTTAGTGATTCGCAAAAAAGATAGAGCAGGAACGCTCTCCGGTGGTCAGCGACAAATGCTTGCACTTGCTAGAGCACTTATGTCTGGTCCAGATATTCTGCTACTTGATGAACCTTCAGCGGGGTTGGCACCAGCTCTCGTCGATCAACTCTTTGATGAACTTGTGCGCATCAACGAAACTGGCGCCACCATCCTGATGGTTGAACAAAATGCTCGAAGAGCCCTTGAAATTTCCTCTTACGGATATGTTTTGGATATGGGCAAGAATCGTCATGAGGGGCCAGGCAAGGCGCTAGCCGTGGATCCAGAGATTGTGGGTATCTACTTCGGTAAGCGCTGACCCGCGGAAGTGAGCGTGTTTTCTTCTGCGTTCTTTGCGGTCGTAAAAAAGTGACCAGAATGTGATAAATAATTATGGACAGCGAGTGCCACCTCTCTACTACTCTAAGGCTCAACCCGCCCTCTTGGGGCGAATTACAGGCTTAAGAGAAATTAGGAGAAATATGAAGAAGCGTGGATTACTCGTTGCCATTACTTCGACCCTTGCGGCTGGAGCACTATTAGGCACTTCCGTTGGCGCATCTGCAGCTGGCGGCGTTGATATGAAAGTTGGAATTGTTCTTCCATTGACCGGCCAACTTGCAACATATGGCCCTCCAATGGCTAAGGCAGCTGCACTTGGTGTGCAGCAAGTCAATGATGCAATGCAAGCAGCTGGTGTTGCTGGTTCTTGCACAGTCGCTGGCACTGAAGATGATCAAGCAACTCCTGCAACATCTGTAGAAGCTGCAAAGAAGCTCGTTGATTCAAACGGTGCAAACGCACTTGTTGGTCCAATGACTTCTGGAACTACTCTTGCAGCAGCAGCAGCAGTTGGTATTCCTAACGGCATCATCATCATGAGTCCTGCTGCATCATCCCCAGCACTTTCAACACTTGGCGATGGAGATACACTTTTCCGTAACTATCCATCAGATGCACTACAAGCAAAAGCTGTTGTACTCGCAATGAGCAAGGCATTTGGAAAGAAAGCCCTTGTAAACGTTGGAGCACGTAACGACGCATTTGGTAGCGCGCTTTCTGGCGTATTCCAAACTGCTTGGAAGGCTAATGGCGGAAAGATCGGAACTTCAGTTCTTTACGATCCAAACTCTGCAACATTTGATTCAGATGCAGCAAAGATTGTTTCAGGAAAGCCAGCAGCTTGGTTCATCGTTGACTTCGAAGAAACCTTCGCAAAGGTTGCACCTGCTCTTGTTCGCACAAAGAAGTGGGATCAGAAGCGCACATTCATGACAGAGTCATTCAACAACGCTAACTCAATCAAGATTGTTGGAGCTAAGTACATGAACGGTATTCGTGGAACTGCAGCAGCAGCTTCAGGAACTGCAACAACTGCGTGGAAGGCTGCTTTTGAGGCAACCGTTCCATCAACTTCACAGACATTCGTAGATCCAGCAGCTTATGATGCTGCAGTTCTCGAGTGCTTGGCATCAATCTATGCAAAGAGCACTAAAGCAGCAGACCTTGCAAAGGGTCTACGTGCCGTCGGTGGTCCAGCTGGTGCCAAGATTTCATGGCAGCATCTTGATCAAGCTGTAAAGGCTGCAGCTGCAGGTACTAAGTTCTCTTACCGAGGCGCTTGGTCCGAGACTGATTTCGATGCTAACGGTGACGTTGGTTCAGGAACATTCGATGTCTACAAGGTCATCAATGGACAACCTGTATCAGATCCAAAGGCTCAAGTTCACTACAAGGGCTAATCCCTAACTAGTTAACTAGAAAAAGCCCCGCCGAAAGGTGGGGCTTTTTTCATCCCATCACAGAATGAGTATTGAGTGAGTTATATGGCCGCTTCCGAGAGAACGCTCCGAGGTTAATTTCATTCTTTGTATGTTCTCCGATAAAAATTAGTGGATCTTCATCGTGATTATGTCCAGCTTCTATATGTGAAATTAAGAAAGCCATCAGCTGGCCAACTGCCGGAGCATTTTTAAATTGGTTCCCACTCGTTCCAACTGCAACATAAAAGCCCGCGATAGAAGTTCTATCATAAATAGGTGTCCAGTCTGCAGCAACGTCATATACGCCAACAATTCCCATAGGGGCATGTGGAATTTGCAACGCCGGCAACCTACGTGCCGCTCTTGTTACTTGTGCCTCAAACCTTTCAGCAGTTCTATTCATATTCACGAGATCAACATCCTCAACCCACTCAAGTGGGTCACACTCCGGTTCGGTGCCGCCAACTAAAAGTGAGCCATTGGAAGTCGGGCGCATATAAGTTCCTAGGTCGACATCTCCGATGATTGGTCCCGGCAATAGCCCGCGAGGTGTATCGACTTGGTGAACTTCTTGACGCATAGGCCTGAGAGAAATAGTGAAATCATCGCCGACGCCGGCTAACTCATTAACTTTAGCGGACCAAGGCCCACAAGCATTTATAACAACATCAGCTTCTTCGTATTCTCCATTAACCCACAGGCCATTAATGTGTCCATCGGCGATATCAAACTTAGTAACTTCTGATTTGAATCTAAACACAACCCCTAATGTGGCAGCTGCTGCCGCAAGATTTTCCGCAGCTAATTTCGGATCATCGATATATCCGCCATTAGGTGTGTAGATGGCTCCTAACTTTGAAGTTGCTTCGCGATAAAAAGCTTCATCATTAATAGATTTCGGTGGCCAATATGAACCACTATCAAGGTATGTGGCGTTTGCTTCAAGATCAGTGCTACTCCACCTTTCAAACGGGATACCCGCTGCGCGAAAATGCGCTTGAGTTCCTTCAATCGACATTACAGGAACATCCAACATGATGACGCCAACATCATGCAGTTGTGTGTATGCGGGCAGATCAATCCCTAAATGTTCTCGCCAATTTTTCCAGCAATGAAAAGCCTCCCAAGCAAGTGCGACCGAATCAAAAGTTGAGTAATTAAATCGAACTACAGCGCTGGATGCACTTGTTGAACCCGTTCCAACTCCTGCGCCTTTATCAAGAACGAGGACGTCATACCCAGATCTCGCTAGCTCTAGGGCAATGGATGCACCGATAACCCCGGCACCAATGACGATTGCTTTTGGCATTCGTAGAGAATACCTCTTTAGGAGTCAGTTTAACCTTCAATGAAGTTCATCCACCCTGAGTCTGCGAGCGAAAAATTCCCAGAGGGACAGCGTGAGGAGTATTAGTGAAAAGCCAAAGAGCAGATCTTCCACTGGGGCGCCAGCCAAACGTCGACCAATTATTTCTGATCCCGAGTACATGACGATTTTATTAGATGTAAGCCACCAATTTGTAAGCAACTGAAAAGGCAAGATAAGGGCATAAGTTATCCAAAATATACCAAGCGTTATCATCTTTGATCTGACAATAAAGAGGTCAAGAAGTAC
>CAIKKN010000019.1 GCA_903827945.1 uncultured Actinomycetes bacterium
AAATGCCGTGGCCGCTTTAGTCCAGAGGAGGTGGGGTTAACACATGCGTCATTATGAAATCATGGTCATCCTCGACCCTGAGTTAGAAGAACGTACAGTTCAGCCAAGCCTTGAGACCTATCTCAAGATCATCAAAGATTCTGGTGGTCGCGTCGACAAGCTCGACATTTGGGGTAAGCGTCGCATGACCTTCGAAATCAACAAGAAGGCAGAAGGCATTTACGCTGTTGCAGATCTGCACTGTGGTCCAGATGCAATCAAAGAGTTGGATCGTCTACTTAATTTGAATGAATCTGTTCTACGCACAAAAGTTGTACGTCCAGAATAATTCCTCACACAAAGTAGCCGAAAAGAAAAGTAGAGAGAAAAGGAAAAGATATGGCAGCCGGAGATACAAACATCACGATTATTGGCAATCTTGTTAATGATCCAGAACTTCGATTCACACCTAGCGGTGCTGCAGTCGCAAAGTTCACCGTGGCTTCAACACCACGTTATCTCGATAAGGCAACAAACGAGTGGAAAGATGGCGACAGCCTATTTCTACAGTGCCAGATTTGGCGTCAAGCAGCTGAAAACGTTGCAGAGTCACTAACTCGCGGAATGCGTGTTCTTGTTTCTGGTCGTCTTAAGCAACGCTCTTATGAAACAAAAGAAGGCGAGAAGCGCACAGTATTTGAGGTTGAAGTTGACGAAGTAGGTCCATCACTTCGTAACGCAACAGCAAAGGTCACTAAGACAACACGTCAAGGTGGTTCAACTGGTGGATTCTCAACGCCAACCACTGTTTCATCGGATGCATCAGATGATCCTTGGTCAGCCGCACCAGTAGGTGGCGGTTGGGCAACAACAGGATCAGACGATCAACCACCCTTCTAAAACCTAGAAATTAACTAACCAACCATTCTCGAATGTCTCACAAGATAGTCGAGGCATCCCAAAAGGAGCACCAAAGTGGGCGCAAGAAGTAATAAGACGCTGAAGCCTAAGAAAGTTGCACCAAAACTTTCTGCTGCAGCGCTAAAAAAGTTCAAGAAGAAGCCTTGTTCTTTCTGTCGTGAAAAGGTCACTTATATCGACTACAAAGACATCGCAACACTTCGCAAGTTCATCTCCGATCGCGGCAAAATCCGCGCTCGCCGAGTTACAGGAGCTTGCACACAACACCAACGTCAGATTGCCGCAGCTGTAAAGAACAGCCGCGAAATGGCACTTCTGCCTTACACCTCAACAGCGCGCTAAAGGGGGCTGAATAATTATGAAGCTCATTCTTACTCGCGAAGTCACTGGCCTAGGCCAAGCAGGCGATGTTGTTACCGTGAAGGACGGATACGCACGCAATTTCCTTTTGCCACGTAGCCACGCAATCCTTTGGTCACTAGGCGGAGAGAAGCAGATCGAAGCAATTCGTCGCGCTCGTACCGCTCGTGAAATCCGCGACCGCGAACATGCAGTCGAAATCAAGAACTCACTTGAAAAGTCACCAATTGCTGTCAAGGCAAAGGTTGGCTCAACAGGTTCTTTGTTCGGTTCTGTCACTGATAAGCAGATTGTTCTTGCTATCAAGGGTGCAACTGGCGTTGATATCGATCGTCATAAGCTCAAGGTTGGACACATCAAGAAGCTTGGTAAGTACACCGTCAAGGTTGCGCTCACCAGCCAGGTTTCAGCAAGCATCGCCATCGAGGTTGTTGCTGCTTAAATCAATTATGAAGTGAGGCCCGCTGAGAATTCAGCGGGCCTTTTTCACATACTGAGACAAGTCGAAAAACTTTTATCCACACGCAATGAAGGAAATCTGAGCCTAAAAGCCAGCCACCACTCGACCTTATGCACTCGTTATCCACACCTTTTCCACCGCACTACACAGCTTCCCCACAGGCGCATACACAAGAAGGGAGTTCGGTAATAGGGAATGTCAGTGCTCCCAACGAGAATACGGCCATGAGTATCGCGGAGTTTCCATCACGTTCAAACAACAGTAACCCTGTTGAATTTGAACGTACTCCACCGCAAGATCTTGTTGCAGAACAATCTGTACTTGGCGGAATGCTTCTTTCCAAAGATGCGATTGCTGATGTTGTTGAAATTATTAAAGAACGCGATTTCTATCGCCCCGCCCATGAACTTATTTACGATGCAATTCTTGATTTGTATGGAAAAGGCGATCCTGCGGATCCAGTAACAGTTGTTGCAGAACTTACAAAACGTGGAGACATTGCTCGCGCAGGCGGCGCCCCATATCTTCATACTTTAATTTCATCAGTACCGACCGCGGCGAATGCTGGCTACTACGCAAAGATTGTCCGCGATTGCGCAATCATGAGACGTTTAGTTGAGGCCGGAACAAAAATTGTTCAGCTTGGTTATTCAGCTGAAGGCGATGTAGATGATGTTGTCGATCAAGCACAAGCTGAAGTTTATGAAGTTACAGAACGGCGCGCCTCTGAAGATTACATTCAACTTTCAGAGCTACTTCCTGACGCCCTTGATGAGATCGAAGCAATTGCAACTGGTATTAAAGATGAGGGTGTTAAGTCTGGATTCAAAGATCTCGATGCGCTCACAAATGGATTCCATGCAGGAAATATGATCGTACTTGCGGCTCGTCCAGCGGTTGGTAAGTCAACACTTGGTCTTGATATAGCCAGGCATGCAGCGATTCACAATGGAGACGCTGCTGTTATTTTCTCTCTTGAAATGTCCCGCTCTGAAATCACTATGCGTATGCTTTCAGCAGAAGCACGCGTTGGACTTAATAACATCCGCTCAGGCTCACTCTCTGATGATGAGTGGGGCCGTCTTGCAAAGCGCATGGGAGAAATTTCAGATGCGCCACTATTTATTGATGATTCACCAAATCTATCTCTGATGGAAATTCGTGCAAAAGCCCGTCGTTTAAAGCAGAGACATAATTTGAAGTTAATTGTTATCGATTACTTGCAGTTGATGTCGTCAGGTAAGCGCGTTGAAAGTCGCCAACAAGAAGTTTCAGAATTCTCACGTAATCTTAAGTTGCTGGCAAAAGAGCTCGGGGTACCTGTTATTGCTATTTCACAGCTCAACCGTTCACCCGAACAGAGAGCCGATAAGAAGCCAATGCTCTCCGACCTTCGTGAATCTGGTTCGATTGAACAAGATGCGGATATGGTTATTTTGTTGCACCGAGATGATCTCTACGAGGGATCTTCGCGTTCTGGTGAAGCAGATCTAATCGTTGCCAAGCACCGTAACGGACCAACTCGTACGATTACCGTGGCTGCTCAACTTCACTTTGCAAGATTTGCAGATATTGCTCCAGCCTTCCAATCACCTACGGAAAGCTTTATTAAAGACAATTAGTTAATTGGGTTAATGCGCCCAGTTTTAACATCATAGATTGCGCCCATTACTTGAATCCCGTTGGGCAAAAGCGGATATGACTCGATGCGTTGAATATCTTGAAATAGCGCTTTGTTTTGATCTCGCACAGTTCGAATTTCAATACCGCGAGTATCTACTCCACTTGCTTCCTTAATTTGCTGATGAATTTCAGATTCATCGGCAGATGCCATACGGCAATCAGTGTGTGGCATAACAAGCACACGCTTTACACCAAGTAGATGGGTAGCTAAAACAAGTGTACGAAGTACATCCTCTGTGACACGAGCCCCAGCATTTCGAAGAATCTTTGCATCACCTGCATGCATGCCAACAATACGGAGGGGATCAATTCGTGAATCCATACATGTGACAATAGCTAAACCTTTTTGCGCGAAGCCAGTCAACTCTTCTTTTGTGAAATGCGCGGCATACTCTTCGTTAGATTTAAGAAGGTCTGCAAAATTCTCCATGTGGAAATTCTAGTATTACTTTAAAGCTGCTTTGTCCGCTAAATAAATACCCACAAGTACGATGGCCCCACCTATCAGTTGAACGAGATTAAATGTCTCTTTCAGCAAGATCCACGCAAATCCGCCTGCGAAGATTGGTTCCACCATCCCGATTATGGAGGCAGTACTGGCGTTTATGTTCTTAATTGCAGAAGTAACCAAAAGGTATGGAACAAGAGTTCCCATGACTACAACCCAAATAACCAAGATCCAGCCAGGAATAACATGGCCAGCAAATCGCCCCGTTAGTGGAACTGCATCAGTAAAGATATGAAATGGATAACTCCACCATGGTTGGATAATTGCAAAGAAAATTGCGCTTACACCCATCCCATAGAGAATCAGTGTTTCACCGCTTACATACTTTCGTAATTTGGATGCTTGATAAAAATAGAAGGCAAGTGCCAGCGCATCAAGAATTGATGAGATTAATCCGATGCCATTAAAGGTCAACCCTTGCCATACCTGACCGACGAGAATCAATCCAGCAAAACCAAAAAGCAGCCCTAGCCACATGGATCGAGCAACCGTCTCCTTTTTTACAAAACGAATATATAGAGTGATCCAAATGGGAGCAGTAAACTCGATAATGAGTGCAATCGAAACTGGCAATTTTGAAATCGAGAAAAAATAAAATCCCTGAACAGCTGCAACCCCAACAATGCCGAAGATGACCAGACGTTTTACAAGGTTTCGCTCAACCCTAATATCTTGGGGCTTTCGAATAAGAAGATAGGCTAAAAGCAATACAGCGACACCTAATGTTCGCACTTCGGTAAGTCGCATCGAACTAATGCCGGTTAACAAAACCCACTTAGCAACGACACCATTGAATGCGAAGAAAACCGCAGCAAGAATTAAAAGAATTTCACCACGGTGAGTTTTTAACACCCCGCAAGAGTAGCGAATTAATTAGAAAGCAGACTCCGATAGCCCCATAAGTGCGCCATCTTCACTTTCCAATATCTTTTTATCTGCAGTGATGTGTGGAAGCACAGTGCGAATAAAGTGTTTTGCAGCAGCAATCTTGCCGGTGTAAAAATCTAAATCTTTCCCCGTCGCCGAAGGCAGACGTTCTGCTGCGATCTCGGCTTGGCGAAGTAGGAGCCAGCCAATAATTACTTCACCAGTTGCCATAAGCAGTCTGGATGTGTTGAGGCCAACCTTGTAGATTTCTGCTTCATCGCCCGCTTCTTGGGATGCCATTGCATAACCAACGAGAGTTCCCATCATCTCATTCACATCACCCAGCGCCTTAGATAACTTCTCCTTCTCGGAGGCATGTACCCCACCAGTAGATGTAAATGCTCCAATTTCTTTTGCAAGCAATCCGATTGCTCTGCCGCCATCTTTGACAATTTTGCGGAAAAAGAAATCCAATCCTTGAATTGCGGTAGTTCCCTCGTACAAAGTGTCGATTTTGGCATCTCGAACATATTGTTCAAGAGGCCAGTCTTGGGTAAATCCCGATCCGCCAAATATTTGTAGCGATTCAGTGCCTAGCAAAACCCAAGATTTTTCAGATCCATATCCCTTAACAATGGGGAGAAGCAGGTCGTTAAGTTTTTCTAAGTCCTCAAGCTTTTCACTTCCCTCGGCCCTTGCGAGCGCAATTTCATCTTGGATAGAGGCTGTGTAAAGAACGAGTGCGCGCATGCCCTCTGAATAAGCTTTTTGTACCATCAAGGAACGACGTACATCGGGATGCTTAATAATTGTTACGCGAGGTGAATTCTTATCATTCATCACCTTCATGTCTCCACCTTGGATACGAGTCTTTGCATAAGCAAGTGCTTGTTGGTAACCAGCAGAGAGTGTTGAGATGGCTTTTGTTCCAACCATCATGCGAGCAAATTCGATCACCTTAAACATTTGAGCGATACCGTCGTGAACATCACCTAGTAGATACCCAACCGCTGGTTGCTTTTCTCCAAGGTTCATTTCGCAGGTAGAGGAGACATTTAGCCCCATTTTATGTTCAACATTTGTTACATAAATCCCGTTTCGTTCTCCAAGTGCGCCAGTATCAAAATCAAACATAAATTTAGGAACCAAGAAAAGTGAAAGTCCTTTTGTTCCAGGTCCAGCACCTTCTGGTCGAGCGAGGACATAATGAATAATATTTTCATTAAGGTCGCTATCTCCAGAAGTGATGAATCGCTTTGTGCCGGTGATATGCCAAGTTCCATCTGGCTGTTGAACTGCTTTTGATCGCCCCGCCCCAACATCTGAACCTGCATCAGGTTCAGTGAGTTGCATCGTGGCACCCCAGTCTTTATCCACCATTAATTTTGCAATCTTTTTCTGTTCCTCGGTGCCCAAGTAATAGGCAACATTTGCAAAAGAGGATCCCGATGCATAAATATGAATTGCAGGATTTGAACCCAAAATCATTTCCGCAATTGCCCAACGAATCGAAGGTGGTGTGGACATTCCACCGATTTCAACTGGTGCGTCTAAACGCCACCATTCGTTATCGATATATGCTCGATATGACTTTTTAAAACTTTCCGGAAGCGTGACAGAGCCAGTTGATTTATCGAATGTTGTTCCCAAACGATCACCTTCGACAAATGACGCGGCGAGATCATTTTCAGCCAATCGTTTGATTTCCTCAAGCATGCCCATCGCAGTTGGGCGATCCATATCTTTATAAATTGAGCGTCCCATGACACTTTCACGCTCAAGTAGATCAAAGAGGCAAAATTCAATGTCGCGGAGATTGGCTGTGTAATGGCTCATGGCGCAATAATGCTACTCGTGGGTAACTTAATCAACATCCCCCGCTCAGATAGGGTCTGCCCATGCTTCTAAGTGACCGCGATATACGTGCAGAATTGACCGCAGGCCGCGTCAAAGTTGAGCCATTTGAAGAAAAGATGGTCCAACCATCCTCAGTGGACGTCCGCCTTGATCGCTTCTTCCGTGTTTTTGAGAATCACAAGTACGAGTCCATCGATCCATCAATTGAACAATCTGAACTAACCCGCGAAATTGCGGTGGGGGCCGATGAGTTCTTTATTTTGCACCCAGGAGAGTTTGTTCTTGCAAGCACGTACGAAGTGATCACACTGCCAGACGATATTGCTGGACGCCTTGAAGGTAAGTCTTCACTTGGTCGCCTTGGCATACTTACACACTCAACTGCGGGATTTATTGATCCCGGATTTAGCGGGCATATCACCTTAGAACTTTCAAACGTTGCCAATCTCCCAGTGAAACTCTTTCCAGGAATGAAGATTGGGCAACTTTGCCTCATCAAACTCTCATCTCCCGCAGAGCACCCTTATGGTTCAGCACTCTATGGTTCTAGATACCAAGGCCAACGCGGACCCACAGCTTCTAAATCTTGGTTGAACTTTCATAAATCAGTCGTAGAGTAGAGGGTATGAGTACAACCTTAATTATCGTTGCAGCAATTCTAGTAATCGCTTTAATCTGCGTAGCAGGTTACAACCGACTTGTTCGACTGAATGTTTCTGTTGATGAGGCATTCGCACAAATTGAAGTTCAACTCAAGCGCCGCAGTGATTTGATTCCAAATTTAGTAGAAACCGTTAAAGGTTATGCCGCGCACGAGAAAAGCACATTCGATGCAGTGGTTGCTGCTCGAGCCCGTTCAACAAGTGCAACAACAATCACAGATGTAGCGGCGGCCGACGGGGCAATGACACAAGCGCTACGTGGATTGCTCGCTGTTGCTGAGGCATACCCGGACCTAAAGGCATCAGCGAATTTTCTATCACTCCAGGAAGAGCTGTCGACAACAGAGAACAAAGTTGGATTTGCTCGTCAGTTCTATAACGATAATGTGCGCTCGCTCAATAGTGCGGTAAAAACTTTTCCATCAAACCTCTTTGCAAATCTAGCTAAAGTTACATCACGAGCATTTTACGAAGTGGATGATCCTTCAGATCGCAAGGCTCCAAACGTAAAGTTCTAGTATGAATTTTCGAAGAATCCAAGCAGCAAATAGACGAAAAACATTCGAGCTTCTTTTTGGAATGGGTTTGCTCGTGGGAGCGGTTGTTTATGCCGCCCTTACATACTTCGGAAAGACCGGCGTTGGAATAGTTCCATTTGCAGTAGGAATTGCGCTGATTTTGGTATGGGGTTCTTATTGGGCATCCGACACAATCGTTTTAACAATGACTGGTGCTCAAGAGGTTGTGGAATCAGAGAATCCAAAACTTTTTGATTTAATTCACGAAGTTGTGATTGCAAGTGGTTTGAAAATGCCAAAAGTGGCCATAGTTCAAGATTCGGCTCCTAACGCATTTGCTACGGGACGCAATCCAGATAAAGCCCTCATTGCTTTTACAACTGGAATGCTCAATGTGATGGATAGAGAAGAACTTCAAGGCGTTATTGCTCACGAATTGAGTCATGTAGCAAATCGCGACACTTTGGTTTCTGCCGTGGCAGCGACAACAGCCGGAGCAATCGCGATTTTAAGTGACTTCCTTACTCGCATGATGTGGTTTGGTGGTGGGCGACGCGATGATCGAGAAAACAATCAAAATCCTCTAGCCCTTATCTTCTCACTCATTATTTTGATTCTGGCGCCCCTTGCCGCGATTTTGCTTCGTTCTGCTATCTCACGTCGAAGGGAAGCTCTCGCGGATGCAACCGCTGTTTCCTTCACACGAAATCCAACAGGTCTTCGCAGAGCATTAGAGGTTTTGGCTGCAGATAATACTGTTGTGCAACAACGCTCAACCGCTGTTGCGCACATATGGATTGAGTCTCCATTAGATGGAAGTTCGGTCTCTAAATTATTTAGCACTCATCCACCGATAGAAGAACGAATTGCAACACTCAGACGTATGGAAGCGAATCCAGAAACTTATTAATCGTTCTGTATTGGGAAGTGAAGAGTAAAGGTAGACCCTTTTCCAACTTCTGAGTTCAACGTAATTGAGCCACCGTGAGCTTTCATAACTGCATCAACGATAGAAAGCCCCAGACCAGACCCTTCGCCACCGGAACGAACACGTGATGGATCAGCGCGATAGAACCTCTCAAATATTTTCTCTTGAATTTCTGGCGACATTCCTGGCCCGTTGTCATGAACAGAAATCGCCTTTTCATCATCTGTTGCGCTTACTGAAACAGTAATTGGCGTTCCAGAAGGAGTGTGAGTTCTTGCATTTGCAAGTAGATTTTGGAGCGCCTGATGAATGTGGATTTCATCGCCTAAAACATAATTTTCATCATCGGTTATTTCAATTGTGATTGGGTGATGTGGTCCCGCTGCTAAAGCCGATGCTACACATTCGCTCACAACCTTATTTATGTCAACTGCCTGTTGATTAAATTGTGGAGCTTGATCCATGCGAGCAAGAAGAAGTAGGTCTTCAACGAGTGAACTCATGCGAATAGATTCTTTTTCAATTCGCCCAACTAGTTCCTTTGTTTTCTCCTCACCGCTCACTGCGCCTTGGCGGTGTAGTTCAGCAAAGCCGCGAATGGCAGAAAGAGGCGTACGAAGTTCGTGAGAAGCATCTGCGACAAAACGGCGAAGTCGCGATTCAGAAGCAATACGAAGCGCGAAAGATTCTTCAATGCGTCCCAACATGGTGTTGAGTGAAGCAGAGAGTCTTCCCACTTCTGTGCTTTCATCAACTTTAGGAAGACGTGCGGAATAATCACCATCTGCAATTGCAGCCGCAGTGTGCTCAACTTCCCTCAGAGGACGAAGTGAAATTCGAATTATCCAACGCGCCAGTAATGCAATTAATAAGAGAACAATCAAAGTCACAAGAATGAAGAATCCTTGAAGTTGTTGTTCTGTCGTCTCAACACCGGCAAGAGAAGTAGAAATTACAACGCTTCCGAGTCCTGACGGCAATATCTTTGCGATAGCGCGAAAATTGGGGCGATCTCCGACACCGTGAATTGTGAAGGGGACTCCATTTGTTGCTTGGACTTGTTCGGCCGTGAGGTTTGCAAATGAAGAGGTCTGCGTTCCAAGGGTGCTCGACATCTCACCACCGAGGGTACCCACTGTATTTCCCTTTAAATCAAGCAATGTAACCATTGTGGACGTCGGAACGTTTCGAAGTGGTCGAACAGGACGAAATGCCTGGCTATCGTCGTTTTGTGTCGTAGCCGCATCGATACCAGCGCGATCTAACCTTGAAAGAGAACCATTTGTAATATCTGTGAGCTGAGAATCCACCTGCTTAACAAGATAAGAACGGAGCGCAGTGTTGGCAGCAAAATCAGATGCCCCAATTCCTATTGCAGCTACGGCAACGGTCGCCAACAACAATCGATTGCGAAGGCTCCAATTACTAAAACTTATTCTCATCAGAGAGGAAGGTTACTTCTTTGGAGGCATTCTCATGCGATAACCAACTCCACGAACGGTGTGAATTAGCGCAGGTTCATAGATATCAATCTTCTTTCGAAGGTATGAGACATATGTTTCAACTATTCCAGCATCACCGCGGAAGTCGTATTGCCATACGTGATCCAAGATCTGTGACTTGCTAACCACCCGATCAGCATTAATCATTAAATAGCGAAGAAGCAGAAATTCTGTAGGGGAGAGATCAATCATGTGACCTGCGCGTCTTACTTCATGAGTTGCTTCATCAAGTTCAAGATCTGCGAAGCGGACCTTCTCTTCGTCCACATCAACTTCAACTGCGCCAATTCGGCGAAGAAGTGCGCGGAGTCGTGCAACTAGCTCTTCTAAGCTAAATGGCTTTGTAACGTAATCATCTCCACCAATTGTGAGTCCTTGAATTTTATCTTCAACTGCATCTTTTGCTGTCAGGAATAAAACTCCGACGCTATGACCGTCGATGCGAAGTTGGCGACAAACATCAAATCCATTTGTATCAGGAAGCATCACATCAAGAATAAGTGCGTGCGGTTTAAATTCTTCAGCAACTCGAAGTGCTTCTGCGCCAGTTGCTGCGCTGCGAACATCGAATCCGACAAAACGGAGGCTTGTTGCGATGAGATCGCTAATACTGTTTTCATCATCAACTACGAGAATGCGCGAGGTAGTTGATGGGGCGGTTGTGCTCTTTGCTATCTGGGGTGCTGTCTGGGGTGCTATCTGGAATGCGGTTGTCATGGCAGCAATATTCTCTCTTATTCTGGGGGTTTCCTGAGAATGAAGTGAGGGGCTACTGCTAATTAAAGGCAAAAGTTATCCACAGAGATTATCCCCATGTGGAGGAATTACAGCGGTGTAGTTCGCTTAAAAAGCTAGCGCCATTTTGTTGCGAGGGTAAAACCAGCTCCAATGAAGCCAAATCCCACAACCATGTTCCAAGCCCCGATATGAGGGATTGGGTAGAGCGTGCCTGAGATGTAGAAGACAACAATCCAGAAAAGACCGACGAGAAAAGCGGCAACCATGGCTGGAGCGAGCCAGCGTGGGCTCTCTTCGGGCACAAATGGGGCTAGTTCTTGAACTTCCACCTCGTGGTGGTGCTTCTCTTTTACCTTCTTGCGCACTTTGGATTTAGGCATGGCGCAAGGTTACTACAGAATAGGGGTATGGGAAGAGCAGCAAACGGGCGGGCAAAGATCCTTGTAGTGGATAACTACGACTCCTTTGTTTTTAACCTCGTGCAATATTTGGGCCAAATAGGAGCCGAATGCGTTGTTCTCCGCAATGATGAAGTAAAGCCAGAAGATGCTGCGGGATATGACGGCGTCTTAATTTCACCTGGACCTGGAACTCCAGAAGAAGCTGGAGTAAGTATCCCAATGGTGAAATATTGCGCAGAACACAAGATCCCACTTTTCGGAGTTTGTTTAGGACACCAAGCAATTGGAGTCGCTTTTGGTGGCGTTGTTTCTCGCGCGCCAGAACTTCTTCACGGAAAAACTTCACGTGTTACTCACAAAAACAAAGGTGTTCTTGCCGATCTTCCATCACCGCTTACTGTCACTCGCTATCACTCTCTTTCAATTGAACCAGAAACAATGCCAGAAGAACTTGAAGTGATCTGTGCAACCGATAGTGGAGTTGTTATGGGAATCCAACACAAAACTCTTCCGATTTCCGGAGTTCAATTCCACCCTGAATCAGTTTTAACAGAACACGGGCATCAGATGTTAGGAAATTGGTTGGTCGCTTGTGGAGATGCAGAAGGTCGTAAACGCTCTGAAGGACTTTCACCTGTCGTTATTAAAGCTTAAGAATTTTTATTTACAGTCAATGTAATTATTGAGCCAATATTCGCCGAGGTTCCTGCATCAGGGGCCTGTGCTAGCACTGTATCGATTGGCTTATCTGCTTGGTAAGCATAAATAATTCTCGATAAGAAACCACCTTGTGTGAGCACGGTTTGTGCTTCAATTTCAGATAATCCCAATAATTGCGGGACTTGAACTTGGCCGCTTGAAATTTGAAGAATGACACCACTGCCCGCAGGAACGGTTGTTCCTGGTACGGGATCTGATTGCAAAATCATTCCAGGTGCTTGATTTGAATCGATAGGTTGCGTGCGCGATATAACGAGACCTGCAGCTGCGAGTGAAATTCGCGCTTCTTCTAAACTCTTACCAACAAGGTCGACAGGAACCACCGTATCGCCAGCACCATCAGAAATTGTGAGGGTTACAGCGCTTCCTTTTTGAACTTTTGATGCGGGGAGCGGAAGTTGTGAAGCAATTCGATCCTTTGGAATATGTGCATCCGGGGCGCGTTGAACCGTCACAGTAAACCCATTGAGGAGTGCACGCGCATCTTGTTCAGATAATCCAACAACGTTGGGAAGCTCGAAGCCCACAGAGACACTCTTTGAATTAAAGCTGACAAACGATGCGCCGACGCCGCCAACCAATAAAAATATAAGTACTGCAATCAGCGAAGTTCTTTTCCTGTTAATCCGCCGAATTTTGGTGGTGACCGGTTCACCCTTTCTGGCGTGCTTAACATCTTCAAGCATTGCTCCGGCATCTTGATATCGATGTGCAGGATCCTTGGATAGTGAAACAGAAATGATGGTGTCGATATCTTTTTCGAGATTCTCAACAAAGTCAGAAGGCGGAACATGTTGCCCTGAGACATGTTGATATGCAATCGAAACGGGAGTATCGCCAGTGAAAGGGGGTTCTCCTACGATTAGTTCATAAAGCAAACAACCAACAGAGTAGATATCGCTTCGTCGATCTGCAATTTCTCCAGTAGCTTGCTCAGGAGAAAGATATTGGGCAGTTCCAACAATATTCCAGGTGCTAGTCATTGTTGCACCCACATCAGAAAGTGCGCGAGCGATACCAAAATCCATCACCTTTATATCGCCAGATTCTGTAATCATTACATTGCCGGGCTTGATATCTCTATGAATAATTCCCTTTCGATGAGAATATTCGAGAGCTTCCAGAATTCCAGCAGTGATGTCGAGCGCCCGATTAATGGAAATCAACTCATCACTCTGCAGAAGGTCTCTTAAGGTTCGCCCGTTGACCAATTCCATAACAATGTATGAGTTGGCGCCATCTTCTCCAGAGTCGTACACGGCGACAATTCCGGCGTGGCTCAATCCAGCCGCTGCAAGAGCTTCTTTTCTAAAACGTGCGATAAAGGCCGGGTCTCTTGCAAGATCACTTCGTAAAATCTTTATTGCAACTTCGCGATTTAAGCGCGTATCTGTTCCGCGGAAAACGTCAGCCATGCCGCCAGAGCCAATCATTTCTCCGACTTGATATCGATCGCCCAGTATCTTTTTCACAATGCGGCACCAATCAATTGGATTTGCGCATGGGGAGGCTCTTCAACGATTTCGGCCCATAGAATCGTGATGTTATCAGGGGCGCCCTTCTTCTTTGTGGCGTCAATGAGGGCATCAAGAAGATCTTCTTTTTTATCCTGATATTTCCTGATCACTTCTGAAATTTCATGATCAGAGAGAACGCCATTGAGCCCATCACTGCACAATAAATATTGATCCCCAATTTCTGCTGTGAAAACAACCAGAACTGGATCAATCCCACTGTCGCCCATTAAAGCTTGAGTAAGTAGAGATCTTTGAGGATGGCTCAGTGCTTCTTCGGGGGTAATTCGCCCCTGAGCAATTAATTCTTGCATCACAGTGTGGTCGACACTTAATTGGATGAGTTTGTTTTCTTTCCATTGGTAACAACGCGAATCACCGATGTGCAGAAGTTCGACTGAATGTGCACCGAGGTGAAGGGCGGTCAGGGTTGTTCCCATCCCAGCCAACTTTGGGTTCGACTCAACCTCACTTGCAATATTGTCATCAATTGATAATGAAATATTCATTAATAAATCTTCACGAGATTCAGTATCCAGCGCTCCGTCGTTTAGTACCTCACTCAAACCTTTAAGCGCATCAATCGCAATTTTTGAAGCAACTTCTCCACCCGCGTGCCCACCCATTCCATCGGCAACAGCAACAAGGCGGGAGGAAATCATGGCTGAATCTTCGTTTCCATCGCGAACCAACCCAACATCAGTGCGGGAGCGCACTCTGAAGGATCGGGCGTTGTTAGACATAGTGAAAGTGTAGGTTAGGTCTATGAATTCTGGATATATCGATCTACGAGGCCATCAGACTTGGTCAGTCGAATATGCCAATAATGGCCAACCTTTGCTCTTGTTGCACGGTGGACTTAGCGCGAATGAAGACTGGGATTCCTACATTCTGCCGGCGGTTGAGAAAACTCATCATGTATTTGGGTATGACCGCTGCGGCCACGGACGAACAGGAATACGAGAGGGTTACTATCATTTTGAATTCCAACGCGATGAGGCGATTGCCTATTTAGAAGATGTTGTTAAGGGACCAGCACATATTGTTGGGTATAGCGATGGTGGAATCATCGCGCTATTGGTTTCTCTCAAGCGACCAGATTTAGTGAAATCTATGGTTCTCATTGGCGCTAACTACCACTGGAATTCAGGCGGCTTGGTATTTGATGAAAACACAGAAATAGTGTGGGATGAAGAAGAGAAAGCAATGTGGAGTTCACGCTCGCCCGATCCGATTGAAGTGGGTATCGCGACTGTAAAGAAAGCATTTGGAATTTGGTCGAAAGAACCAAACATGACTCTTGAGCAACTTTCAACAATTTCCTGCCCAACACTTGTGATGTCGGGGGACGATGAGCCTCATAGCAATCACCACACTGTTGAACTTTATGAAGCCTTGCAAGACGGCCGCTTGGCCATTGTTCCTGGAACTTCACATTTTGTTATTAAAGAGAAGAACGAACTTGTTGTCGCGATACTGATTGACTTCTATTCAAATTTGGCTTTCCCAATTACCAAGTGGCCAAGATTGCGAAAGGGTAAACTTCCGCAGTGACTAGATATTCCTATCTCGGCCCAGAAGGTACGTTTACTGAAGCGGCCCTTCGTCAGATAACGAGCGAAAATGATCTGCTTACCCCATATGGAAATGTGACAGCCGCCCTTGAAGCTGTGCGCACTGGCGCGGTTGATAAAGCTTTGGTTCCGATCGAAAATTCTGTAGAAGGCGTTGTTGCGCGAACACTTGATGAACTCGCCCTTGGCGATGCGTTAGTAATTTCGGCAGAAACTACTCTTCCCGTTTCTTTCTCTCTCATGACTTTACCGGGAAATGAAAAAAATGAAATTAAGAAGATCGCCACACACCCACACGCTGAGGCTCAGACTCGCGCTTATATTGCCCAGAATTATCCACATGCAGAAATGATTGAAACCCCATCGACAGCAGCAGGTGCGCAAGGGTTGATTAAAGGGAATTACGATGCAGCAATTGCTGCAAAAATTGCTGCGGAGAAATATGGTTTAAAGATTCTTGCGGAAAATATCGGCGACAATGAGGGTGCCATAACTCGCTTTGTTGTCGTGGAGAAACCAGGACATTTGCCAGCACCGACTGGAGCAGATCGCACTTCACTTGTGGCCTATATAGATATTGACCACGCTGGAGCGCTCTTGGAAATACTTACAGAATTTGCAAAGCAAAAAGTAAACCTTACTTTTATTCAATCACGTCCCACAGGGCGACAACTCGGTCATTATCACTTCATCATTGATGCCGAGGGCCATATTCACGATGCGCCGGTGAAGGCCGCTCTCGATGGATTGCGCAAAATATGCAATGACATTCGATTCTTGGGTTCATATCCACGCACACGATAGACTCGCACCGTGATTGATCTTAAAACGCTCCGGGATAACCCCGACCTTATTCGCAACTCGCAAAAGGCACGTGGGGAGAACGTTGATTTAGTGGATCAACTTATTGCAGCAGATGACCTGCGCAGAACCGCTATTAATGACTTTGAGGCATTGCGCGCCGAGCAGAATGTTTTATCTAAGAGTGTGGGATCGGCGAAGGGCGATGAAAAAACTAAACTTCTTGAAAATGCGAAGGAACTCGCCGGCAAAGTAAAAGCCGCAGATACAAAGCGCGCTGAATTAGAAGAAGCATCCAAGAAAATACTTCTACAAATTTCAAACATTATTGATTTTTCTACTCCCGTTGGCGGGGAGGCAGATTTTAAAGTTCTTGAACACGTTGGGACACCCCGTGATTTTGGAGTTGAAGGTTTTGAACCAAAAGATCACGTTGAATTGGGGAAGATTTTAAAGGCGATTGACACCGAGCGCGGCGCAAAAGTTGCCGGTTCTCGCTCATATTACTTAACTGGCGTGGGCGCACTTCTTGAATTCGCAATGGTGAATTACGCAATTTCACAAGCTGTTAAATCTGGATTCACACCTGTAATTCCACCGGTTTTGGTAAAGCCACCAGCCATGGAAGGAACAGGATTTCTTGGACAAGCGGCAGAAAATGTTTATCATCTTGAAGAGGATGATGTTTATTTGGTTGGAACTTCAGAAGTTCCCTTGGCTGCTTATCACATGGATGAAATTATTGATGTTGAAAATGGACCTATACGTTATGCCGGGTATTCATCATGTTTTAGACGCGAAGCAGGAACTTATGGCAAAGATACCCGCGGGATTATTCGCGTGCACCAATTTGATAAAGTTGAAATGTTTACCTTCTGCAAGCCAGAAGAAGCACAAGCTGAGCATGCACGTTTACTACAGTGGGAAAAAGATTTTCTTAATGCAATGGAAATTCCTTATCGCGTGATTGATGTGGCTTCAGGAGATCTTGGTTCGTCAGCCATTCGTAAATTTGACTGCGAAGCGTGGGTTCCAACTCAAAGCGCCTATCGAGAAGTAACAAGCACTTCCAATTGCACAGAATTTCAAGCGCGACGCTTAAATATTCGTTACAAGACTGAGGACGGAACAAAAGCCGTAGCAACACTTAATGGAACACTTGTAGCAATTCCACGCATGATTGTTGCGGTTCTTGAAAATCATCAAAACGCTGACGGTTCGGTCAATGTGCCAAAAGCACTTCGTCCATTCCTTGGTATGGACACACTCCTTCCCGCATGAGCATTCCTGGGAAGCGCCCAAAATTAATTGGAACCGATCTTGACGGCACGATTGTTCGAGATTACTCAGGAGTTTCAAAGCGCACCGTAGAAGCTTTCCAACGCGCTCACGAAATGGGTATTGAAATCTTTTATGTGACAGGCCGACCTCCAAGATGGATGCCTGAGATTCGAGAGACTTTCGGTCTTGGAAATGCGATTTGTGCAAACGGCGCAATTTTATTCGACCTTATGAACGATCGAGTGTTGGAAGAGTGGTTAATGCCAATTGACGAGCAGAAGGAAGTTGTAAAAATTCTTCGTCAACATATTCCAAATATTTCTTTTGCAATCGAGTACAACAATGAGTTTCATCACGAGGTCGCATATGTTCCTCGTTGGGACGTCGGAGTTGATTTAGCACCAGTAGAGAAAATTGAAGAAAAGATGACACAGCCAGCTTTTAAGATGCTTGCGCGTTGCTCTAACTACGACCTCACATCAGATCAAATGCTTCTTATCGCTCATCAAGTGGTTGGGGAATTAGCAACCGTTACGCACTCCAATCCATCTGAATCAATTCTGGAAATTTCAGCAATCGGCGTAAGTAAAGGTGAAACTCTTTCCAAGATGGCAGCTCGAGCTGGGATTGGTCCAGAAGATGCCGTCACATTTGGGGATAATCCAAATGATTTCTCAATGCTGCGATGGGCTCATCGTTCATGGGCTATGGGCGATGCCCACCCTGAGACGAAGAATCACGCGAAATCTGTGGCCGATCTGCATACAGAAGATGGCGTCGCGAAGGTGATTGAGCAACTGCTCGAACTGCCTGAATAGAATTTTGAGTACTTCCACTCAGCCGGTAAGTTTGCCCACGGAGGGCTCGCATAGCGGCCGAGTGCACCGGTCTTGAAAACCGGCAAGGGAAACCTTCGTGGGTTCAAATCCCACGCCCTCCGCCAGTAAAAGGAATAAAGCAAGCGCAGGTGGCTGACTTCACAGCCCCTGCGCCTCTTTCTATCTAGCGCGTATCTCGATGGCTCGGCAGAATTACGCCATGGCTACAGGCGTATTTTCTCAAGGACGAGCAAAGATTTCCGAGCGCACGTTGCGCACCGACAAATGGTGGATTCAACCCCTCATCACCTTTGGGGTTCTCTTCTCATTTATTATTTATGCAACATGGCGCGCATTTGAAGGTGCGCACTATTACGCAGAACCTCTGATTTCTCCTTTCTATTCACCGTGCCTCACAACCGACTGTGTAAACGGTTCTTCACTTCTTGGAACTCCATTCGGCCACATTGTCCTATTTGGAATGGCGCTCTCACCCGCATTTATTATTTTGATCTTCCCTCTCGGATTCCGAATGACTTGTTATTACTATCGCAAGGCTTACTTCCGTTCCTTCTGGATGTCTCCGCCTGCATGTGCAGTTGCTGAGCCTCATGCTAAGTACACGGGAGAAACAAAAGCACCATTGATCGTAAACAATGGTCACCGCTATTTCTTTTACATTGGTTTAGTTTTTAACACACTCCTTACTATTGATGCATTTCTCGCATTTAAAAATCCACAAGGCCAATGGGGCCATATGAGCATCGGAACTGTTGTGCTTCTCTTGAACGCAACATTCTTATGGGGCTATTCCGCTTCATGTCACTCATGTCGCCACGCGATTGGTGGTCGACTTCGCCACTTCTCCAAACATCCAATCCGCTATAAGGCTTGGACAATCGTTACTAAACTCAATACAAAACATCAGAATTTTGCTTGGGTCTCTTTGATCTGGGTTGCATTCTCTGATTTCTTTGTACGTATGGTTTCACTTCACCCAACCTGGAATAAATACTTCTTTTAATCGGAGCTAATGACATGACACTTGAAAAACATAAGTACGACGTCGTCATTATTGGCGCCGGTGGAGCAGGATTACGCGCGGCTGTAGAAGCGCGTGAAGCTGGTCTCTCTGTTGCAATCGTCTGCAAATCCTTGTTTGGCAAAGCCCACACCGTAATGGCCGAAGGCGGCGCCGCTGCTTCAATGGGTAACGTCAATGACAACGATAATTGGATGGTTCACTTCCGTGACACCATGCGCGGAGGCAAATTCCTCAATCATTACCGTATGGCTGAACTACATGCCAAAGAGGCCCCCGATCGTATTTGGGAGCTTGAAATGTGGGGAGCGCTCTTTGATCGCACAAATGAAGGCAAGATTTCTCAGCGCAATTTTGGTGGGCACGAGTACCCAAGACTTGCTCACGTAGGAGATCGTACCGGTCTTGAACTTATTCGCACTATGCAACAGCGCATCGTTGCTCTTCAGCAACAAGATGCAAAAGAGCATGGCGATGCAGAGAAGAATATGAAAGTTTTTGCTGAAGTAACAATCACTGAGATTCTCAAAGAGAATGGCAAGATTGCTGGAGCGTACGGATATCGCCGCGAATCTGGTTCCGAAGTTCTATTTCAAGCTCCTGCAGTTGTAATCGCAACCGGTGGAGTCGGTAAGACATTTAAAATTACTTCCAATTCTTGGGAAGGCACGGGAGATGGTCACGCCCTGGCGTTGAAAGCCGGAGCGAACTTAGTTGATATGGAATTTTTGCAATTCCATCCAACAGGAATGGTTTGGCCGCTTTCTGTTAAGGGAATTCTTGTTACAGAGTCTGTTCGCGGAGAAGGCGGAATCCTCACAAATTCACTCGGTGAACGTTTCATGTTCAAATACATCCCGGATGTGTTTATTGATAAGTATGCCGATAACGAAGCGGAAGCCGACCGTTGGTATGAAGATCAAGACAACAACCGCCGCCCACCTGAACTTCTTCCACGTGATGAAGTTGCTCGCGCGATTAACAGCGAAGTAAAAGCAGGGCGTGGAACAGAACATGGCGGAGTATTCCTCGATGTTTCAAAGCGTTTATCTGCAGAAGTAATTAAGAAGCGTCTGCCTTCAATGTGGCACCAGTTCTATGAACTAGCTGGAGTAGATATCACAAAGGAGCCAATGGAAGTTGGTCCAACGTGTCACTACGTTATGGGCGGAGTTGAAGTAGAGCCAGATAGCGCTGCCGCAGTTGGCGTTCCTGGACTCTTTGCAGCTGGCGAGGTTGCCGGCGGAATGCATGGTTCTAATCGACTTGGTGGAAATTCACTGACCGATCTATTGGTATTTGGACGTCGTGCCGGTAAAGGCGCCGCTGATTACGTTAAAGCTAATGGCGCAAACCCAGTGAGTGATGCCGCTATTGAAAAAGCAGCAGCAAAAATTGAGGCACCATTTACAAGCACAGGCGGAGAAAATGCTTACACCTTGCACCAGGAACTACAGGAGATCACACATAACCTTGTAGGAATTATTCGTACCGGAGCGGAATTGACGGAAGCTATTGAAAAAATTGCTGACATCCGCAGACGAAGCGGCAATATCTCTGTAACCGGTGATCGTAAATTCAATCCAGGATTCCATCTGGCTTTCGACCTCGACAATATGTTGCTCGTTGCCGAGAGCACTGCGAAATCTGCTCTACTTCGTGAGGAATCACGAGGCGGACACACTCGCGATGATTTCCCAGGAATGAATTCAACCTGGCGCCAGGTCAATCACATCTCTAGCTTTGATGGAGATAAAGTGAGAATTAAATCCCAACCACTACCAGTACTTCCTAAAGAGCTCTTTGATCTCTTTGATGTACACGAACTTGAGAAGTACATGACATCGGCTGAAATTGCGAAAGGTGGTTCCAACTAATGGCACGCACACTCAAACTTAGAATTTGGCGCGGCGATGACAAGACCGGTGGTCTTCAAGATGTCACCGTTGAGGCAAACCATGGCGAAGTAGTTCTCGACATCATTCATCGTGTTCAAGCAACACAGATGGGTGACCTTGCTGTTCGCTGGAATTGCAAAGCGGGTAAGTGTGGCTCTTGCTCAATGGAAATTAACGGAAAACCACGTCTTGCTTGCATGACACAGGTTGCCTCATATCCTGAAGACGAAGTCATCACCATTACTCCACTTCGCGCATTCCCAGTGATTAAAGATCTTGTTACAGATGTATCTTTCAATTACAAGAAAGCTATGGAGATTCCTGCGGTCGTTATGCCAGAGGGCATGAAGCCAGGAGAGCCACGCATGCAGCAAGTCGATGTGGAGCGCTCACAAGAGTTCCGTAAATGCATTGAATGTTTCTTGTGTCAGAACACTTGTCACGTAATTCGCGATCATGAAGAGAACAAAAAATCATTTTCTGGTCCACGATTCTTCATCCGTATTGCTGAACTCGATATGCACCCATTGGACATGCTCCGTAATCGCAAGAAGACGGCTCAAGAAGAGCACGGTCTCGGTTTTTGTAATATCACCAAGTGCTGCACTGAGGTTTGCCCAGAGCACATCAAGATCACCGACAACGCCATCATCCCTATGAAGGAGCGCGTTGCAGACGAGAAGTACGACCCAGTTCGTTGGCTCGGTTCAAAAATTCGCCGTCGCGAGGAAGTGCTTTAATAGCAATCTAGTACCCTTGAGGAATGAAACTATTCATTCGTTGGGCGGTAATGGCACTGTCTGTTTGGGTTTCCACTTTGGTTATCCCTGGCATAAAAGTTCATGGTGGTGCATGGAGTTATTTCTGGGTCGCTTTAGTATTCGGATTAATTAATACCTTCATTGGATCCTTGCTTAAGGTATTAACACTTCCTGCAGTTATCCTCTCGTTAGGTCTCTTCATCTGGGTAATTAATGCAGCAATGTTGGAATTAACCGCACGCTGGAGCACAGCTCTCGACATTACGAGTTTCTGGTCTGCTCTCTTCGCAGCACTAATTATTAGCGTTGTTTCTTCAATGTTGAATCGCACCGTGAAGAAAGTAGGCGGGGCAGATAAATATTAAAAGCGTTGCTGTTGTTTCACTAGGCGGCATTGTTGGTTCCCTCGCACGATGGGGCGCCTCACTTCTTTTTGTAGATAAAGGGTTTCCTTGGGCAACCTTGCTAGTCAATTACATTGGATCTGCTGTTCTTATGACGCTTCTTCTTTTTGTTCGCCACCATAAGAGTCCAAAATGGTGGTGGCGTCCGGCGCTTGGCGCAGGTTTTTGCGGAGGATTTACAACATATTCAGCATTTGCGCTAAAGATAGATCAATACTTTCAAGTTCATAATTATGGTTCGGCTCTAACGTATGCACTTGCTTCACTTTTAGGAACTTATCTCATAGTCCTAGTAACTCACGAAGCCCTTAAGAATAAGTGGGTTAAGCCATGAGAGCCATATTTGTTGCACTAGGCGCTGGAATAGGAGCGCCACTTCGATATCTCATTGATCAAGAAGTGAAGAAATTGCATCGATCATTGATTCCTGTTGAAACACTTTTCATTAATACAGTTGGGTCATTTGTCCTAGGGTTGATGATTAATTCTCATGGAAATTGGCTTTTAATCATTGGAACAGGTTTCGCAGGCGCATTTACAACATGGTCTACATTTGCAGTTGAAACTCATCACTTGCTCAAACATAAACATAGAAAAAAGGCACTTTTGTACTTAGCGCTAACTCTCGTATGTGGAATCAGCGCAGCGGCTCTTGGTGTAAAACTAGCGAGCTAGCTTCTTAACCCACTTTTCGATTGCATCTGGAGTTCTTGGAATTCCCGCGCTGAGATTTATATTTCCATCTTTTGTCACAAGAATGTCATCTTCAATGCGAACGCCAATTCCACGATATTCAGGGGGCACAAACTCATCATCAGGATGAATATAGATTCCTGGCTCAACCGTCAAGATCATGCCAGGCTCCAACTTTGCCAACGTGTAATTCTCACGTCGTGCTTGCGCGCAATCGTGCACGTCGATGCCCAGCATATGTCCGGTGCTATGTGGCATCCATCGGCGATGTAGTCCACTCGTTGCCTTTAAAGATTCCTCGGGAGGTAACGGTAGTACGCCAAGTTGCGCCATCCCATACGCCACAACGCGCATGGCAGCCTTATGAAAATCTCCAAAGTCCGCCCCTGGCTTCACAGCTTTAATACCAGCGTCGGCCGCTTCAAGAACAATCTCATATATGCGGCGTTGTTCCTTTGAAAACTTTCCATTGATGGGAACAGTGCGAGTGATATCTGCCGTGTAATAAGCATCAGTTTCCGCCCCGGCATCAATAAGGATTAGATCACCCTTCTTAACTTGGCCATCATTTCTGATCCAATGGAGGATGCAGGCGTGGGATCCTGAAGCAACAATTGATGGGTATCCGATGTCATTTCCTTCAACGCGGGCACGGCTAAAGAATGCACCCTCAATAACGCGCTCACCCTTTGGTGATTTGATTGCTTCTGGAAATACTTTCAACATATCATCAAAGCCACGAGCTGTTGTTGCGATTGCTTTTTTCATTTCCGAAATTTCAAATTCATCTTTTACAAGACGCATCTCGGAGAGATGAGTAAGAAAATCTTTATCTTGCACTCTCGTTGTTTTAACTATCGCATCAACAATTTTGTCTTCCCCGCGGACGACAAGAACTTTCTTTTTAGTTTTCAAGAAAGCAGGAAGCGTGTCAATATGACGCACCTTGATTCCGTAGCGCTTTTCTGTCTCTTCTTTGGTCATTCGACGACCAACCCAAAATTCACCATGTCTGGAATTACGGAAGAATTCATCTTCATCGCGAGGGGAACGCGGGTGAATGAAGAGAAGTGCATCATGTCCTGATTTAGACGGCTCTAGGACTAATACTGAATCTGGTACCACATCATCGGCACTGATGCCGGTGAACCATGCAAATGCAGAATGCGCGCGAAACTGGTAATCACTGTCATTTGAGCGAACCTTTAAATTCCCTGCCGGGATTACCAAACGAACGCCTTTATATGCTTTTGATAATTTTGCACGACGCTTTTTTGTAAATGGCACAGCTGCATGCGCAGTTATACCCTTCAGTGGAGAAGGTGCCCACCCTTGCGACATAAAGGTGAGGTGATCTGTAGATGGTGGAATGTCATGAAGGCGAGTGCCCTTGTTTTTGAAAGGCGAGTCTTTTACTGATTTCATGCTATTTCCTCCAGAGCATTTCGCATTACAGTTTGATCTGAGTCTAATCCAGTCCAGTACTTGATTCCGATGATTCCTTGGTAAACAAGCATTCCAACCCCATCAATTGTGACCGCCCCTCTTTTTGCAGCCTGCTGTAAAAGGTGAGTGTTTGGCGGATTCACAATCACATCAGAAACAACCATTCCCGAACGGATTGAATTAAAATCGATATCCAACTCTTTTCCTTCAAATTGTTCCATGCCAATAGTTGTGGCATTAACAATGGCATCCACTTCTGCAGGAATCGAAAATTTCGGAGTCCATTGAATAAATTCAGCTGTTGCTGAAGTTCTTGTCCTAATTGTGTCAACTAGATCTTCTCCGCGTTCAATGTTGCGGTTCACAACAATGATTTTCTTCGCCTTCACAAGTGCAAGTTCAACTGCTATAGCGCGCGCCGCTCCACCTGCACCGAAAATACATATTGTCTTCCCTTCCGGGCTTAGAACTTCTGAAAAAGCGGTGAGAAATCCTTTTCCATCTGTATTTTCGCCAATCAACTTTCCATCGCGATTAACCACACAATTCACGGCGCCCATAATGGATGCAGACTCACCGAGACCATCTAACATTGGGATCACAGAAACTTTATGTGGGGCCGAAAGGTTAAACCCGAGCCAATTCATCGCTCTTGCCCCGTTAACGGCGTCTTGCAATCCGTCAGGAAAAACTTCAGTGTTGATATATCGAATATTTAGATTGGCGGCTTTGTATGCCGCTTCAACCATAGCAACTGTTGGATTGCCATCTGCTGGAGTTGAAAAACTTCCAGTAAGTTTGCTCAAGAAATTGGGTTTGGACATGAATTAAATATAACTTGAATCGAGGTATTACGCTTTAATTAGCTATGGAAAATCTTTCAGCAGCAGTCGTTGTTATCGGTTCTGGAATTGGTGGGGCCACTACAGCGTTTGCTTTGGCGAAGAAGGGAATTGACGTGCTTGTTATCGAGCGCGGAGATTACCTGCCAAAAGAGCCTGAAAATTGGTCTCCTCAAGCAATCTTTATTGATCAACGTTATAAACCAACTGAAAAGTGGCTTGATGGATCAGGAAAGGAATTCGGTCCAGGAGTTCACTATTTCGTCGGAGGAAATTCGAAGGTTTACGGCGCCGCGCTTCCCAGGTTTAGAGAAGCGGATTTCGGTGAAATTAAGCATTTAGAAGGGATTTCACCAGCGTGGCCATTTACCTATACAGATATTGAACCGTACTACTGTCAAGCAGAAGAACTATATAAAGTGCACAGCACCGCAGGGATTGACCCAACGGATCCTCCGCGAAGTAAGCCATTTCCATTTCCCGCGATCGCGCACGAAGGTTATGTAATTGATTTAGAGAAGCGGTTTCGCAAGATTGGTCTTCATCCATTTCCTAACGCAATGGGAATTGACTTAGGAGAGAATGGTAAATGTATTCGCTGTAGCACATGCGATGGCTTTGCATGCAAAGTCGACGCAAAGAGTGATGCGCAAAGTTGCGCACTCGATCAAGCTCTAAAAACAGGAAACGTCCGAATTCTTACAAATTCAAAGGTTGAGCGTTTGGTTGCAGATGAAAGTGGCGAGGCAATCTCACACATTGTTGTTTCAGGAAAAAATGGAGAATTTAAAGTCCATGGACAAAGATATGTTTTGTCTGCCGGAGCAGTAAACTCTGCGGCTCTCATGCTTAAGTCAGGAGTTGGAAATTCCTCCGGCTTGGTTGGTCGAAACTTTATGATGCACATTAATTCCCATGTGGCGACATTCGATCCGATGAGAAAAAATGATCTAACTTTCCAAAAGACCCTCTCGTTTAACGACTGGTACTTCGATGGTGGCAAGGGGTACCCATTAGGTGCTGTCCAACTCATTGGAAAAGTCACAGGTTTAATGATGAAGAGTTTTGCGAAAAAAGTGCCGCTTTCTTTGCTGAACTACATTGCTGACCATAGTGTTGAGTTTGTTTTGATGACGGAGGATTTGCCTGATCCCGAAAATAGAATTGAAGTTACAAAAGGCGGTCGAATCCAGGTATTTCTGAAGCAGCGCGGCATGAAAACGCATATGGAACTTCTCAAGAAGGCTAAGCGTTATTTGCGAAAGTCAGGTTACAAAGCAATTTTTCGCCAACCATTTGATATCAGCATGAATTCACATCAATGTGGAACTGTGAAGGCCGGCAACGACCCTCAATCAAGTGTTTTGGACCAGTATTGCAAGTCTCATGATTTGAGCAATTTATATATCATCGACGGGGGATTTTTCCCATCTTCTGCTGCAATGAATCCAGCATTAACAATTGCAGCCCAGGCCCTGCGGGTTGTCGCAGAATCTGGGCTGGCAAAGGGAATTATTTAGCGAACTGGCTTGAAAGTCTGGTCCTTCTCATCGACAGTGAGCGCACCAGTCATGATTGCCACCACCTGATTCATGTCGTGAGTTTTTGGAGTCACAACAGCGGCGCGTTTTCCAAGGCGCTGAATTTGAATACGATCAGCAACTTCAAAGACCTGTGGCATGTTATGTGAAATCAAGATAACAGGAAGACCGCGATCGCGAAGCCTTTCAATCATCTTAAGAACTTGATTAGATTCACGAACTCCAAGAGCGGCAGTTGGCTCATCAAGAATAATAACTTTAGAGCTAAAGGCAGAGGCACGAGCAACTGCGACAGCTTGGCGTTGCCCACCAGAGAGAGTCTCAACTGCTTGGCTGATATTTTGAATAGTGGAAATGCCGAGATCCGCAATGTGATTTTTTGATGCAGCTTTCATAGCGCTGTTGTCCAGAGTCCTAAATACTTTTCCAACTAGACCTGGTCTGCGCAACTCTCTACCGAGGTAAAGGTTTGCTGCGATATCAAGTGCAGGAGCAACTGCCAGCGATTGGTAGACGGTTTCAACACCGGCGCCGCGACCATCTTGTGGCTTTGCAAAGTGAACTTGGTTTCCCTCAAGGAAAATTTCTCCCGTGTCAGGCACTTCGGCGCCAGAGAGACACTTAATAAGTGTTGATTTTCCAGCACCGTTGTCACCAACGACTGCTAGAACTTCACCAGGAAACAATTCAAGGCTTGAACCATTGAGAGCGATAACGTTTCCATAGGCTTTTTCTAAGTTAATTGCTTGAAGAATTGGCTGAGCGCTCATTATTTGCGGGCCTTTCTAATCCATTGGTCGATAGTCACGGCTGAGATAATCAAAATACCGACAGCGAGCGTCTGGTAGTAAGGATCAAGCCCGGCAAGTGTTAGGCCGTCGCGGAATACGCCAACGATCACAGCTCCAATAAGTGAACCAATTATTCTTCCGCGGCCACCAAATAGTGACGTTCCCCCGATCACTACAGCAGTGATTGAGTCAAGGTTTAAGTCCTGACCGGAGTTTGGAGAGGCTGCATTAACGCGACCGATGATGATCCAAGCGGTCATTGCAAAAATGAAACCAGCGACTAGGTAGACGCTCATCAAAACGCGATTTGTTTGAATACCAGCAAGGCGCGCAGCTTCAATATCATCACCAGTAGCATAAACGTGACGACCCCACGCGGTGTAGCGGAGTGCGTAAGCAAGAATTAAATACATTGCAATCATAACGAGCACGCCATAAGTAACGTTAAAGGCGCCGATATGAATTACTTTTCCAAGTGTTAATAAGAATGGATCGACTTCGGTATCGCGAACTGTGCGACCTTTTGCAAACAAAAGTGTGAAAGCGGTGAATACGTTAAACGTTCCCAAAGTTACGATGAAGGGAGGCAATTTAACCTTTGTGACGAGGAAGCCGTTAAACGCGCCGGCACCTGTACCAACAGCCAGACCGATAATGAATGAGAGTGCGACAGGCACATGGTTTTCAAAGGCTAATTTCGCCATAACCATGGAGGCAAAGATTGCGATTGCCCCGCACGAAAGGTCAATACCTGCGGTCAAAATAATAATTGTTTGGCCAATTGCGATAGAACCAACAACGGCTACTTGCTGTAAAACCAAAGATAAATTGAATGGGTCTTTGAAATTTGGATTTAGGAACCAGAAGACTCCAAGAGAAATAATAAGAACGAGCGCGGGGCTCAGTGTTGGGTACTTATGTAGTGCAACCTGAATTCTTCCCGCCAAAGATTGTTTTTCAGCTTGGTGACTGAATTCGAGTTCAGCGGCTGATTTGGTCAATGTCCACTCCTTTTACTAGCCCTAATTACAATTAAATGAAGAAGGGCGCTTGCCTGTTGGGTAAGCGCCCTTCCCATCAATGATTAGATTTTACCTAATCATTAGATACCTATTAACCCCAAGCGTTAGCTAGGCCATAAGCCGTGTTACGGCTTGGAACTCCAGCTGCAAGTGAGTTAGTAATAAGGGTTACGCCAGTGTTGTAGAAATCAAGTCCTGGTGTGACCTTTGGCTTTGTACCCTTTGTGATGAGGTCGAAAATGGCTTGTACGCCAAGTGATGCCATCTTTAGTGGGTACTGCTGTGAAGTTGCTCCGATTACGCCTGAAGCAACGTTCTGAACGCCAGCCTTTCCGCCGTCAACTGAGACAACGAGAACACCCTTTGTCTTACCAGCTGCCTTGAGAGCTGCATATGCACCAGCTGCTGTTGGCTCGTTGATTGTGTATACAACGTTGATCTTTGGATTCTTAGCAAGGAGATGCTCCATGCCTGTACGGCCGCCTTCTTCATTAGCGCCTGTAGCTTCGTTTCCAACGATTGTGTATGAACCACCCTTACCGCCGGTGTACTTACCTGTCTTAACTTCATCGCCATTGAGCTTGCCGTTGTTTACTGGAATACCCATGCCCTCAAGGAAACCTTGATCGCGGTTGTAATCAACAGAAACTACCTTGTCATTGAAGATGTCGAGAAGTGCAATTACTGCAGCTTTTCCGTTTAGCTTTGCAGCAGCCCACTTACCGATTAGGTTTCCAGCAACACGGTTATCTGTTGCGAAAGTGATGTCTACTGTGTTTGCAGGATCTGGTGGTGTATCAAGTGCAATAACAAATAGGCCAGCTGCGCGAGCCTTCTTGATTGCATCGTTGACGCCTGTTGACATTGGTGTAATCAAAATGCCTTGTTGCTTTCCAGCAATAGCAGCTTCGATTGCAGCAATCTGACCAGCATCGTCGCCTTCAGCTTTTCCTGAAGCGATAGTGATCTTTACGCCGAGCTTTGCAGCAGCTGCCTTTGCGCCACCTTGCATAGCTACGAAGAATGGGTTTGTTGAATCTTTGGTGATCAAAGAAACAGCAACTGACTTTGTTGCAGCGTGTGATGATGTAGCAACGCCAGCTGTTAGCAACATTGATGCGCTAACTGCTGCGACTAGAGCGACTTTACGCCCTGAAATTAGTCGTGACATGTTTTCCCTTCCTAGAGAGGTTGGCCATTTGGACCGTCTGTATCCTTGGGTATTTGGAGGGTACTAGCAAGCCGAAAGTGCCTATTTCAATGATTGTTATGAAACTGTGACAATCACCCCTGCGTGAGGCGCTAACCTATTTTCATGGGCGTCTTACTGATCGGTAGCTTGAACATCGACTTGGTGTCTCGCGTGGAGACGATGGTAAAGCCCGGAGAAACCATTATGGGAAAAGATTTTCAGACCTTCCCCGGCGGCAAAGGGTTGAACCAAGCCGTTGCCGCTGCGCGGGCGGGCGGTGAAGTAACGATGGTTGGAGTTCTCGGTACAGATTCGAATTCGCAAGTAATTCGCAGATTGATGAAGGACGAAAAAATCGACCAGTCATTTGTGAGTGAAGTCGATGGAGTTTGTGGAACAGCAATTATTGAAGTCGATTCATCGGGACAAAATCGAATCATTGTTATCGCAGGCGCGAATAGCAAGTTGAAGGCAAAAAACGTTGATGAAAAAGCTCTCTCATCAGTAAAAGAAAAGAAGATTTTGCTGGCTCAATTAGAGAGCCCCATTGAAGAGTTAGAAATTCTTTTTAAGAGAGCTAAAGAAGTGGAATTTTTTACAATTCTAAACCCTGCTCCTGCTGCAGCGCTTTCAAATTCATTTGTATCGTACGTTGATTTACTTATACCTAATCAATTTGAAGCAGAAACTCTGACGGGAATCCGCGTAAGCGATGAAGCAAGCGCAATTGAAGCGGGAAAGAAATTGATGGCAACCGGGATTGGATCCGTACTTATTACTTTGGGGGGAGACGGCTCACTTTTGATCACGAAAGATGGCTCTCAACATTTCCCTGCATTTAGCGTTTCTCCAATCGACACAACAGCCGCGGGCGATGCTTTCTGTGGTGCGCTCGCTACAAGTCTTAGTAAGGGAGTTTCATTACAAGACGCAATTCCATTTGCTTCGGCTGCAGGAGCGCTTGCTACGACAAAAACAGGAGCAACACCTTCCTTGCCAACGGCTTCAGAGATATCATCGATGCTTATTAATATGAATAATAAGGAAGGCTAGAAAATGCTTAAGACCGGAATCATCAACGACCAACTTGCATCAGTTCTTGCAAAGTTTCGCCATGTAAATACATTGGCAATCGTCGATGGGCCCTTCCCAAGTTATCCAGGCGTGGAGTTAGTGGATTTGGCTCTGGTGAAAGGTTTCCCGACAGTCCCACAAATACTCGATGCAATTTTGCCCCTCTTAGACGTTACGGGTTTATACCTGGCAAACGAATTTGCTGAAAAAGTGGATGCCAAGATCGTCGCCGAGTACAAGTCCCACTTTGCTGGAACTCCTGAAATCCTTATCCCTCACGAGGAATTTAAGGTCAAAGTTGGCCAATCGCTAGCCATTATTCACACGGGCGATGCGGTCCCATACAGCAGCGTCATTCTGAAATCTGGGTGACTCTTGCCCTGTTTTTCACTGTAAACTTCACCTGCAACTCGGAGACGTCGCATAGCCCGGTCGAGTGCGCCTCACTGCTAACGAGGTAAGGTTTAATCGCCTTCAAGAGTTCAAATCTCTTCGTCTCCGCCATTTTTACTCGCGACTACCTGCATTGGAGCAATCGTGGAAAATATCGAGGCATTCAATAACCACTTACCTGTAAAGGTCCGCTTCGGTGAAGGTCGAGCACTTGCCCTGGCGGATGTAGTAGCCGAATGTGGGGCGACAAATGTTCTTCTGATGGTTGATGAAGGCATAGAGAAGTTCAATCCAGCAGCTAAGGCATGCATAGAAAAGTTGATTGCGACCTCGGGGATAAAAGTCACAACTTTTGAGAAGCCAGCGGGCGAACCGACGATTGATATGGTCGATGACGCAACAAAGGCAGTCGTTGCATCCGGCGCAGAGGCAATTGTTGCCCTTGGCGGTGGATCAGTAATTGATACGGCGAAGGCTGCGCGCCTTTGTGCACAACTTGGTATTACATTCCGCGAATTTCAAGAACGCAAACCCGAGTACCCAATCCCAACAGTTTCTCTCATCGCAATGCCAACATCTGCCGGTACGGGTTCAGAAGTTTCTGGTGGGTCGGTTATTTCTGATCCAGCTGCAGGAAGAAAAGCTGGTATCGCAAACGGAAACCTTCGTGCGCAATTTGCAATCGTTGACCCAGTACTAACCTATTCGATGCCCCCATCTATGACAGCGAACACCGGAATTGATGCGCTCGCTCAAGCAATCGCAGGAATTATTGCCAAATGCAGCACACCTATCGGTGATGCAATCGGCTATGAAGCGATTCGCATGATGACGCCAGCGCTGGTTGGTGCATATAAGGATGGAAACGATAAGGCGGCCCGCGCAGGTATGGCTGCGGGATCCATGATGGCCGGCCTCACAATGAATATTTCAGATTGCACTGCCGAGCACTCACTTGGTCAAGCGATTGGTGGCTTAAAACATGTTCCGCACGGCCTAACCATTGGATTAGTTCTTGTAGAGACACTTACACGTGAGGCAAAAGTAGTGCCAGCAAAGATGGAACGCGTTGCTGATGCAATGGGAGCTCCAGACGACGGAAGCAAAGATGGCTCACGAGCGGTGAAAGCTGTTCAAAAGATTCTCGCAGACCTTAACTTCCCAGTGCTTTCAAGCCTTGGATTTGTCGAGGCTGACATTGATAATTTGGCTGACATCGCACTTGAAGACTTCTTTATTACACAAGCTCCAACTCCATGGAGCAAGGTTGAAGTAGTCGAAGCATTCATGTCTGCGCTCGCTTTAGAGAGCCGTTAATAAATTAACGAAATGACTTTTTGATGAGCATTTTTGAAGATATTGAAATAGCCCTAAGGGCAGACAAAAGAACGCTGCTTGGAATAATCGGTGAACCAGGAGCAGGAAAGTCAACGCTTGTAGAGCAAATCAAAGAGAGATTTCCGGGCAATGAAATTGCAATATTGCCTATGGATGGTTATCACCTCAGCAACAAGGTCTTGCTCGAAAAAGGTATTCGCGATATTAAGGGAGCGCCTCAAACATTTGATGCCCTCGGATTCGTTTCACTCCTAAAGCGAGTCAAACATAACAAAGAAGAAAATATCTATTTTCCTGTTTTCCACAGAGAAATTGAAGAATCGATAGCAAACGAGGATGTCATCTCTCCGGAAGTCAAAGTTGTCATCGTTGAGGGAAATTACCTCCTATATCCAGAGATGGGATGGGGCGGAGTGCGAGAACTCCTTGATTCCAGTTATTTCATAGATATTCCGCAAGAGATTCGCATAGAGCGTTTGATTGCTCGACACGAGCGGTATGGGAAAACCCCTCAAGAAGCCCATGATTGGGCTTTGGGAACCGATGAAGCGAATGCAAAATTGATTCGCGCGACAAGAGAACTTGCCTCGAATACAATCACTTTATGAAACAAATAGTTGCCACCGCCCCGAAGGTACTTACAACAAACGAAGTTCCTGTTCCTCAAGTTCAAGCAGGCGAAGCCCTTGTCCAAACTCTAGTATCAGGTGTCTGCGGATCAGATCTACACGCAGTTCAAGGCTTACATCCATTTGTTCCAATTCCTTATAAGCCAGGGCATGAAGTTGTAGGAGTGATTCGCGAGTTAGCTCCTGATGTAAAAGGTTTGTCAGTGGGTGATCGCGTCACAGTCGAGCCTGATCTTCCTTGTTGGAATTGCAAGAATTGTAAGAATGGAAATGAAAATCTTTGTGAAAACTTACAGTTCTTCGGATGCGGATATTCGCAAGGTGGAATGTGTGAATTTTGGACTCTTCCCGCAGGACGTCTTCACGTGATTCCTGCAAGCTTCAGTGACGAGCAGGCGGCACTCATCGAGCCACTTTCAACTCCAGTGCACGCGACAAAATTGGCCTTTGTAGGTCATAAGGATTTAACTGGAAAATCAGTTGTTATTTTGGGTTGTGGAACCATCGGACTCCTGACGCTTTTCGCAGCGAAGCATTTCAATGCTAAGAAAATCATCATGACCGATTTGGTTCAAGAAAAGCGTGATCGTGCGGTCAGACTTGGTGCTGATTCCGCCTTCGATGCTGGTTCACCAACCGTTGTTGACGACGTTCGAAAAGAACTCGGTGAAAGCGCCGATGTCGTCTTTGATTGCGTAGCATTTCAACCAACCGTTCTGCAGGCAATTCGCATGGCTGATAAAGGCGGAACTGTTGTGATTGTTGGAGTTCCTGAAAAGGATGTAACTGTTCCCTTGCCGATAATTCAAGACCACCAGATCAGAATTCAAGGAGCAGCTACTTATCTTCCTTCTGACTACAAGGATTCAATTGCAATTCTAAGCGCGGAAAATTTCCCGGTTAGCGAATTTGTTACTTCCGTATTCCCAGTGGAAGAGGCTCAGAAAGCATTTGAAAGCGCGCTTTCTGGCGATCAAATTAAAGTATTAATTCGCTTTAGCTAGTTGCTCTGCTGCTCTTTTGAAATAATTGTTGTCAAAGGAATGCGAACCGAAGCTGGTTGACGTGCAATATGAACAATTTGCATGGCAACTTCTTCAGGTTTGAGATACATATCCAAGCGGGGAGCACCTGGAGTTCTTCCAGTTCCAAAGGCAAAGTTTGTAGAAACTCCTGAAGGAGCAATCAGCGATACTCGAATTCCTTTTTCGCGAAGCTCGTGATCTAACCCCGCAGCAAGTCCTACTTGTGCATGTTTAGTTCCAGCGTAGATGGCTTCTTTACCTGCGCCATAGAAACCAGCCACGGAACAAACAATAATTATGTCTCCAGCACCTTTTTCAACCATAACTTTGGCGCACGAACGAATGAGGTGAACGGTACCCTCGAAATTTGTGCGCATCATGGCGTTCACGTCGTCATCAGACCAATCAAAAATAGAACCGTAAAGACCTATTCCTGCGTTAGGAATGACGATATCAATAGTGCCAAAAAGGCCTAGAGCTTCAGCTGCGACTGCCTTTGAAACTTCTGGGTTTGAACAATCTCCAGCAACATAGCCGACCGATTTAGCGCCTAGTTCGTTCTGAATTTGGCGAAGGTTTTCTTCACTTCGCGAGTTCAAAATTACCTTTGCACCATTCTGGACCATTGCTTTGGCAGTTTCTTTGCCGATTCCAGAAGTTGCACCCGTGATGACAACAACTTTTCCGGTTAAGTCTTGAAGTTCAAAATTCATATCCATAGTTTAGTGGTAATTCAATTATTGACCTGTCATAATTCACACTCACCTACATTGGAGCCTTCATGAAAGCAGTTGTCTACGACTCAGCCAAGAACTTCACTGTTCGCGAGATTCCGACACCTACTCCTCAACCAGGTGAAGTCCTCATTAAGACTGAATTAGCAGGCGTCTGCGGCACCGATCTACATATTCACGAAGGACATTTCCTTGCTGAATTTCCACTGATTCCTGGCCATGAAATGGTGGGCATTGTTTCAGCCCTTGGGGAAGGTGTAACTCAGTTTAAAGTTGGCGAAAGAGTCACCGTAAATCCAGTTGTAAGTTGCGGAGATTGCGAATTTTGTAGAGAAGGAAAACCAATTTTATGTCACAACAGAAAAGGCCTCGGAACTAATTGGCCCGGTTCGTTCGCTGAATACATGATTGCAACGCAGGATTTAGTTTTTAAGGTTGAGGGACTGACTGTTGATCAAGCAGTCTTCGCTGAGCCTGCTGCATGCGCAATGCATGGAGCTCAAATGCTCGGTATCAAACCGGGAAGCAGCGCACTTATTTTTGGCGCCGGCCCAACCGGCCAACTTTTGGCCCAATTGGTAGCCAAAGGCGGAGCGGCCTCTGTCGTTGTAGCTGGATCATCACAATTTAAATTAGATACGGCGAAGAAGCTTGGCGCGGATGCAACATATTTGATGGACCGAGCAAACGTTAAGAAGACATTTGAAGATCTAAAAGCGCTTCGCCCATCCGGATTCGACATCGTAATTGAGGCTACTGGAAGTACCGAAGTTGCAGAAATATGTGTGCCGTTAACTCGTAGTGGTGGAACCATGATGGTTTACGGAGTTACCGAATCGCATGAAACTTTTGCGATTAACGCCTTCGATGTTTTCCACCGCGAAATCACGATAAAAGGATCTTTTGCAGAAATCGATACATTCCCAGCGACGATTGCAGCGCTTTCAAGTGGCCGTTTGCAAACGGCAGGAATCATTACGCATCGATTTAAACTTGATGAATACGGTAAGGCTCTTGAAACTTTGCGCTCAGATAAAACTGCTCACAAAGTTGTGATTGAGTTTAATTAATTCTCAAGCTGCTCTGCAGCGTGGGAAGCGTGGGATTTCATAGCAGCCTCAAAGACTTTGTGAGATTCCAAAACTTCCTCAACTCTTGCACAACCGAATTTCTCTCCCAATAATCCCTCTCGCTCTGCAAAGAATGCTGCCCACATTTGCAAAAGAGAGTCAGGAAAACCGAATTCAAAAATTCCACCTGTTATCACAGGCCAATTTCCCTTGTGCCCAGGTTGGGTTTCAATCCAACTCTGTTCTCCATCTTTATAAGTAAATCGCTCAAGAACTTGTGGATTACGGGTAGAAAAGCGAACTCCGCCATTCATTCCCATTGCCGAGAAGTACCAAGAATTGCTTTCACCGGGGGCAATACGTTTCATCTCCCAAATCATCGGGAACTCTCTTGTCTGTGATCCTGAAGTGGCTTTAATTGCCAAAACTGCGTTATCGAAAGTGTCGCAAGGAACTTCATTCCCTTTGCCATCGATTCTTGTTTCAACAATCTTGTCGAGCATGGAATAAACAGATTTTGTTTTGAGCGCAAGGCGTGTAGGAACGTGAGCTACATGCATACCCAGATCACCCATAACTCCAATAGCGCCGCAAAACTTCACTTGGCGTTTCCAGTTAATAGGCTTTTTAGTATCTAAATCAGATGAGTGCAGGAATCCTGCGCGGACTTCGACAATCTCACCCAATGCGCCTGACTTCACATAATTAATCGCGCCTTGTGCACCAGGGTAGAAGGGCATCTCACTTGAAACACGAACGAAGACCTGACTTGCCTGTACAGCGGCCACAATCTTCTTTGCTGCCACTAAATCTATTCCAAACGGCTTCTCGCCAAGGAAGTCTTTACCTGCGGCGATAGTTGCCAGATAGATTTCCTCATGCAAATTATGTGGAACAGCGATGTAAACAACGTCCACATCTGGGTTAGCAAGAAGTTCCTCGTAACCTTCATAAATATTCTTTACCCCGGCGTTTGTGAACCAATCACGCACCGCGGGGGACAAATCAGCAAGCGCGACAACTTCTGGGCGCACAGGATGGTCGACGAGGGCATCCCATCGTCTGGTGGCAGCCAAGAGTTCTTTACCCATCAGACCGCCGCCGATAATGCCGACGCGCACAATCTTCTGTGTCATGTTTACTTTAACATTTCAAGAGCGGCTTCAACGGATGCGTTCTGATGCAGCATAGACATGAGAGCACGAGTCATTGCAGCGGGTTTCGCATGTTGAATGATGTTTCTTCCGTAAACAATACCTGCAGCCCCCAGTGCAAGAACATCAGCGGTGCGTTGTAACAACTCTTGATCGGCAACACGTCCGCCACCGCGAACTAATACTGGAATATCTCCAGCAATTCTGATCACATCTACATAATCTTTAGGGTCATCAGTTGGATCAGCCTTAATCACATCTGCGCCCAATTCAACTGCTTGGCGAACAAGTGGAACAACTTTTTCTGGACGGCCATCCGAGGTGTATCCGCCGCCATCGGAATCCTTCATAACGAGGGGTTCAATCATGAGTGGCATTCCATAGTGATCGCATTGTGCGCGAAGAGCAACGATATTTCGAATACATGCATCAAGCATTTCGGGGCGAGAAGGTAAATCAAATAAATTAACCACAACAATTGCAGCATCTAAACGAACAGCAGTAAGAACTGGATCTGCAATCGAAATACTGAACATATGTTCTGGCAATTTCTTTCCGTACACATTTGCAACATCAGTACGCAATACCAAACTTGGGCGATCTTTTTGATCAACGTTTTGAAGTAAGCGAGCTTGTCCAATGGTTAGTTGGATGGCGTCTGGAGCAGCGTTAACAAGTGTTTTAACTGCAGAATTCATATCTTCAATTCCAGCGAGGAAGGCGCCTTCTCCAAAGAATCCGTGATCGACAGCGATGTCTAAACAACGTCCCTTGTTAAATAATCGGGAAAGTCGAATTGATGAATCTGACATGAAGGTCCCCATTCCGTAATTGATTTAAACGAAAACTATTTCCATCTCTTTCAGAACTGCATTCTACAGCGTATAGTTCAGCGCATGACAAGCAGAGAAGCCCGCCCAGAGAAGTTACCTTCGAATCAGTTCGATCATTTCTACAAAGGTGGAAATCGAATTGGTGTCCTGAGACATGGTCCTGGTGGACCAATGCGCCCAGAAGAATGGATTGGCTCTGTCACCACTCGTTTTGGCGAACCTCGAATGGGTCTATCGGAATTAGCAACAGGTGAATTACTTGTTGATGTGATCGGAAGAGATTCGGAAGCTTGGCTTGGCGCAGAACATCTTGCTACTTACGGAACAAGTACTGAATTATTAGTAAAGCTTTTAGATTTAGATCAACGTTTGCCAGTTCACTATCATCCAAATCGTAAATTTGCTAAAGAACATCTTTCGTTGAAGCATGGAAAGACGGAAGCGTGGATTGTTTTAGAAGCGCCTGCAAATGCAACTGTTGGTTTAGGTTTTGCTGTAGAAAAGAGCAAGAAGGAAATTGCGGAAATGGTGGACAACAGAGATGCTGTTGGTTTACTTGGATCTCTTCAACAATTCTCTGCAAAAGTGGGAGACGCAATTTTGGTTCCAGCCGGAGTGCCACACTCGGTACCAGCAGGCACCTTTGTACTCGAGCTTCAAGAGCCTTCAGATATGTCAGCGCTACTTGAATGGAATGAATTTGCGGTTGACGGAGTAAAGGATGGCCACTTGGGTCTTGGCTTCGATACTGTTTTGGATGCACTTCGCTACACGCCAATTGGTTCAAGTGAGGCTGAGAAGTTAATTTCTCCACAACGCCTGTACGGAGAGAATGACTTGGCAATCTTCTCTGATGCAGCAAATCCTTACTTCCGAGCAGATTTCCTCACTGGCAAACACAGCGCCGTAGAAGCAGGATTCTCGATTCTCTTGCTCCTGGGCGGTAGCGGTGAGATTTCATTCTCAAACGCTGCAGCAATGCCAGTGACAAAGGGTGATGCAATTGTGATTCCTTATTCAGCTGGCACTTGGCACCTAAACGGTGCAAGTGGTGTTGTTTGCCGCCCTCCTCAAGCTAAATTTGCGTCGCTCGCAATTTAATTTAAGGTAGTCAATTGCAAAAAGTATTAGTCGGTATCGATGTCGGCACCACTCGCATAAAAGTGGTGGTAACCGATTTGCAATTGAATTTGTTACAGCAAGATGCAGTTGCCACACCGTGGGTGCATACAAATAATCTTTCTGAAATTGATATGAACTTGTTGGCCAAAACTGCGATTGAAATAACAGAGAAGGTTGTCGCTGCTGCCGATGGGCAGGCGGTATCCATAGGTATAACTGGCTTTTCAGAGACCGGCGCTTTGTTGGGAAAAGATTTAAAACCCATTGCACCAGGCTTTGCATGGCATGATCCCCGTGGCAACTTAGAGCAAGTCGAAAATGTATTTGGGTCAGAAGAATTTGAAAGAACTGTCGCCGCTAAGATTTCTCCGGTTGTAACGCTACCTAAAATCCTTTGGCAACAAGAGCGCATGCCCGAGACTCGCGAAGTTTCTCATTTTATAAGCGCGCCAGAATGGATTATGTATTGCTTGGGCGCGGAACTTGTTAATGAGCTCTCACTAGTAAGTCGTACTGGATTTCTAGATATCGCGGCAAAAGCGCCATGGATGCCTGCCGTCGAATTAGTGGGTGGCGGTCCAGATTTTCTCGGCCGACTAGTTGGTGCTGGTGAACCAATTGGCACAGCTAATGATTCTGCCCCAGAAAATCTACGAGGAGCTGTTTTAACAATTGCTGGGCACGATCATCAGACAGCAGCATATTATTTAGGAGCGATCAAAGATGGCGCGCTCTTTGATTCGATGGGAACTGCTGAAGCCGTTGTTCGCACTCGCAAAGGAAGCGTCTCGAAGGATTCAATGGGCCGACTCGCAAAACATGGAGTCAATGTTGGATGGACGGTTATCCCCGACCACCAAATGATTCTTGCTGGTATGCCTACAGGAATTTCCTTAGAACGAATTAGTTCCATGCTTGGGGCAAACACAACTGAAGATCGAAAGAAACTCGGCGATGCAGCACTCCTTGTAAATCGCGATTCTCATGAATTAAAAGTTAATGGAACCTATGCGAGCGTTGATGTAATTGGCTTAACTGACGGGGTAACACCTGCGCATGTTTGGCGCGCAGCTGTCGAAGATTTAACTGATTTATTCGACAGAACCGTCAAAGCAATCAACGAGGAAGTTGGGCCCTTTGATGAAGTAACCATCGCCGGCGGTTGGATTCACAATCCAATGGTGCAAGAGGCGAAAAAGAAGGAATACGGTTCTTATAAAGTTGTGGAAAAACTCGAACCTGGCGCGATGGGGGCGGCTGAATTCGCCGGCATTGCTTTAGGAGTGATAACACCTCGTTGGGTCTAACTACTTTCACGAATTCCTGTAGATTAAATCTATGAGCAAGTACAAGGTGGCAATCGTTGGTGCCGGCCCTTCAGGATTTTTCGCAACGCAAGCTCTCCAAAATTCGCAAACCGATGATTTGAAATTTGAAATAGACATGATTGAGCGTCTTCCCACCCCTTGGGGGTTGGTTCGATCTGGCGTAGCCCCAGACCATCCAAAAATTAAGACTGTATCTAAAGTCTTTGAAAAGATTGCAGCCGAGCCTGGATTTCGCTTTCTCGGAAATATTGATTTAGGTAAAGACATCACGATTGAAAATTTGCGTGATCGCTACGACGCAGTTGTATTAGCAACAGGTTCAGGCCTTGGTCGCAAGCTTGGAATCCCAGGCGAGGAACTTCGCGGAAGTCTTTCTGCAGCTGATTTTGTACCTTGGTATAACGGACATCCTGATTATGTGAATGTTGATGTTCCACTTGATGGAAAAGTTGCCGTCATCATCGGTGCTGGAAATGTTGCCATGGATTGCGGACGTATCTTGGCAATCAATCCAGAAGAGTTGGATTCAACTGATACTGCACCGCACGCACTCGCTGCTTTACACAAGAGTTCCATTCGAGAAGTGCACATTGCCGCGCGCCGCGGTGCCGAACATGCAGCATTCACCGCCCCAGAACTTCGCGACCTTCCAAAGCTTGAACATACCGACGTGCATCTAAACGCAGATGAAGTAGCGCAAGCACTTGCCCGCGCCAGCGCACTTGGAGAACCAGAAAAAGAAGTCCGCAACAATCTTGAAGCAATGCGGATCATTGCTGAAAACCCACTTGCTGGACGCGATCGTTCTCTTCACCTCCAATTCTTACTTGCCCCCAAGGAGATTGTTGGAAGCGAACGGGTTGAGGGAATTACATTTTCTATTAACCGCGTCGATGGTGAGAAAGTTGTTGACACCGGTGAAACTCTCACCATTAGTTGCCAACTAGTTATCAGCGCTATTGGCTACACAGCTGAACCACTTGCAAGCGTTCCAGAAGATAAAGGCAAGATTAAGAACATCGATGGTCGAGTTGAAGGCAATATGTATGTAGTCGGCTGGGCAAAGCGCGGACCATCTGGTGTTGTAGGCACCAACAAGAGTGATGCTGCAGATGTTATAAAACTTTTGATAGAAGATTTAAACGCCCCTAAGAACTCACAAGGTATAGAGGACTTACTTCCCGCAGGTCATGTAGTAGTTGATCAAGAGAAGTGGCTGCGCATTAATGCCTCTGAAGTCGCTGCCGGTGAAGCCCTTGGAAAGCCTCGTTTAAAGGAAGTTTCACGCGAAAAATTGCTGAGTTTGGGCGAGGCATAACAAGCAGGTAGTATTCGGTCTGCTTCACCCAGCGCCACAAGCGCTTGTAGCTCAACGGATAGAGCATCTGACTACGGATCAGAAGGTTAGGGGTTCGAATCCCTTCAAGCGCACTTACTAGATAAAAATAGCTTCTTAATTCCGGCTACTTCTTCTCAAGAAGAATTCCCATAACGTTAAAGTGAATAGAATCAAAGAGAATCCGAAGAGTAGGTCCTCAATGGGAGCGCCGGCCAAGCGACGTCCAATAATTTCACTTGGCGAATACATAACGATGTTCTTAGACGTTAGCCACCAATTTGTTAACAGTTGAAAAGGAAGTATCAAGCCATATGTCAACCAAAATATCCCTTTAGTGAGCATCTGAGTCCTGGTGAAGAAAAGATCACAAATCACTGCAACCATTACTGCGTCGAGAGCGATATCTGAATAAATCATTGTTGACTGCTTTCTGATTGCCAACCCGTGATTTTAAGTAAAGCTTTATATGTAATGATGGCCATTATTGGCACAAGTATGAAGAAAAGTATTTCTTCAATCGGCAATTTCCCGAAGATATTCACATTCAGAATCTGGTTTGAATCGAAGTACCAATTCCCATTTTCTACAGCCCACGTATCCCAAATAAGGTAGAGAAGAAGGATTGACGCGTCGGTAGCCAGAAGGGTGCGCCAGTACTGGGCTATGTGGATCCGAAAAAAAAGGTTTACGCCTATCGCACATATGAAGATGAATATAAGAACAAATGAATAGTGAAGATGGTTCACCCTTCCACCTCCTTCTTTTTTCAAAATTAGAATAACCTTTAACTATGAATCCAGTTCTCGCCCAAGTCTATTATTGGGCAAGCCAATTCTCCCGGTATTGCCTCGTTGCAGTTCTGGCTCTTGTTGTTGGGTTCAAGGCGAGCGGAATTTCTATTCCTTTGAGCGCCCAAATCGTAATTGCACTCATCTCTCTATTGATCGGGATTCCACACGGAGCAATCGATCACTTGGTAGCAATTCAGAAAGAGCCAAGAAGTAGATTCTTCCTCTACATAGTTTTGTATACCTTGATTGCAGTTCTGTCCGGGTGGGGAATCGCCACATGGAATCAAAACGGATTTCAAGTGATTGTTCTCTTGAGTTCTCTTCACTTTGGCTTTGGAGATGCTTCCTACGCCAATGAATGGCGAGATGCGAAAGGAATTGCACGTTATAAGAAATTCTCTGAATATGCATACGCGATTCCCGCGGGACTTATCCCCGTTATTTTGCCCCTTACTGATTCGAGGGCGCTGAGCGCGCTCAATCGCATTAATCACTCACTCGGTGGTTGGGCGGGAAGCTACACAGAACTCATCCGTAACGTGACTTTTGCATTCACCATTCTTGGAATTTTTATTTTAGTGATTAACCGGAGTACAACACTTATCGTTGATTTGTTGCTACTCACGACACTTGCAACACTTGCTCCACCACTTATCACTTTCTCACTTTATTTTGGATGTTGGCATGCAATTAGGCATACGGCTCGGCTCGTTCCTAAACTAGCAAGTGCACGAGCGGCTATTGATGAAGGTGATTCCAAAGGCGCCATAATCTTTGCCGTAGTTCCTGGTTTATATGCAGTTGCTGGAACATTGTTAATTGCGGTTCTGTTGCTTGTTTTTGATCCTCATAAATTTGGTTCTGGATTGCTGTGGACTACTTTGGTCATTGTTTGGGCGCTAACAGTGCCGCACATGTTGACAACGGCCAAGTTTGATCGAAAGGCCCTCTTTAATAAATAGCGAAAGAGTTTTGCAGCGTTTGCCCCAAGAAGTTAGTCGCTAAAGATTTGCTATTTGTGTCTTATAAAATTGCGATCCAAAATCATTCTGAACATCCGCGTACTTCTTCATTCCCCATGACCAGAAATCAAAATCAAGTTCAGATATGCCATCTTGAATGGAAGCCCACAAAGTCCATCCATACTTTGCTAAAACACTAAAAAGCCAGGCTCTGGCAAATTTGTCTGGTCGGTCTTCGCCATAGTATGCCGTAACAAGCTTTTGTAGCGATTCAATCGGCAGCCCTGATTCAGACCAAATGTTTCCTAGTTCAAAGCAAGCATCATTATTTCCTGAGTATTCGTAATCGATCAACCAGATTTTTGTCCCATCATCAATAAAGTTGGCGGGCAGCAAGTCGTTATTGCAGGGGACAGTACCGTCATGGGTCGCAGAGAAGGCCCCAAAGAGTTCATCACGAAAAATCTGGAAGTCTTCGTAGTTATCTGGAATACGAAAACCACGATCTTTCACGATGGATAAGTAATTCTTTTGAACTTCAAACATATCAAAGTCTCGAACAAAGGGAGGAGCTTGATGGAGCTTTTTAACGCTTTCTGCAATGCGAGTGATGTTATTTCCAACATCAACTGATTCATAGGTTCTGCCTGGCAAGAAACCAATGACTAACAATCCATCTGACGGTAGATAGTCGTAAACAGGAGCACCAACTCCTGCCTCTGCTGCGATAATCGAATTCTGGTATTCGCAGGCTCGATCGATAGATAAGAGATTTGATTCATTACTTGAAATTCTTGCAACGTAGGCGCTGTCGGCAGTTAGAACTTTTAAATTTCTATTTGTTAAACCGCCTGATAATTCTGAGATTCCAACTCGATTTCTTAAACGAGGTACCTTGTCGAGGATGGCACCGAAAGTCTCTTCCAACGGAGTGGCAGACAAACTCATTCCAAAAGGATACATTTACCGTATGGCGCAAGAACAGGTCCCTAGCCGAGCAAAAATAGTCATTATTGGCGGGGGTGTAGGCGGTACATCTGTTGCTTACCACCTAACAAAACTCGGTGAGCGTGATGTCATTCTTCTTGACCGAAGTGACTTAACAAGTGGCTCCACTTTTCACTCCGCAGGTCTAGTCGGTCAATTGCGGGCCGATCCAACGCTGACGAAGATGAATATGCACTCAGTTAATCTCTATCGTGAATTAGAAAAGAGTGAAACTCCACCTTCCTGGGTCGAGTGCGGAAGTATCAAATTGGCTTCTACTCCAGAACGACTAGAAGAAATTCGTCGCCAGATTGGATGGGCAAAGACTTTCGGCTTGGACTTGCATGAGATTTCTCCAAAGGAAGCTCAAGAGAGATTTCCACTGATCGATCTGGATGGTGTTGTTGGCGCCTGCATCATGGAATCAGATGGACAAGTAGATCCTTCGCAATTGGCGCATGCACTCGCTGGCGGAGCGCGCCGCGGCGGCGCTCAAATATTTACGCATACCCGCGTTCTTGCAATACGAACAAAAAATAATCACGTTGTGGGAGTTGACACTGATAAAGGATTTATTGAGTGCGACAAAGTCGTTAACTGTGGAGGAATGTTTGCCGCAGAAATTGGTCGCCTTGTTGATGTTCGCATACCAATCGTGCCGATGAGTCACCAATATCTCATCACAGAAAATTTCTTGCCCCCTGGACAACCAAAACTTCCTTCACTTCGTGACCCCGACCTTCTTATCTATTTCCGCCAAGAAGTTGATGGATTGGTCATGGGAGGTTATGAACGAAACTCAAAACCTTGGCGCACGAGTCGCGATCAATTTGATGATATTCCAAAAGACTTCAACGGAAAATTGCTTCCAGATGAATGGGAGCGCTTTGAAGAAATAGCTGTAAATTCCCAGAAGCGTGTGCCAAAGATGGCCGAGATTGGCGTGAAAAATTTCATTAACGGCCCTGAAGCTTTCACTCCAGATAACGAATTTTGCCTAGGCGAAACTGAAGTGGGAGGGTTCTATGTCGCTGCTGGTTTCTGCGCGCATGGAATCGCTGGCGCTGGAGGAATTGGAAAAGTAGTTGCCGAATGGATTGTCGCTGGCGAGCCAACAATGGATTTGTGGCATATGGATATTCGCCGCTTTGGAAGTTCCTATCAATCTCCTGCATTCACAATGGATCGTGTTCAAGAAAATTATGAACAGTATTACGACATTCACTACCCGCTAGAGGAACGTCAATCAGGTCGCCCGGCGAAGACATCACCGGTTTATGAATGGCATAAGGCAAATGGGGCGGTATTCGGTGAAAAGGCCTCTTGGGAGCGCGTGAATTACTACGAAACCCACAAGGGAGATGAAGCTTCGCGTCCGCATGGATGGGCAGGAAAGCATTGGGCGAACTCGGTTCAAGTAGAGCACAAAATCACTCGGACAACTGCTGGAATTTTTGATGAATCAAGTTTTGCAAAATTAAAGATCAGCGGGCCTCGGGCCGGTGAATTTCTTAATCTAGTTTGTGCCAATAATGTTGTTCGCGGAGTTAACCGAACTATTTACACTCAAGCCTTGAACACAAAAGGCGGAATTGAATCCGACTACACCGTCACACAAATCGCAGATGCAGAATTTCTCATTATTACCGGAACCGCATTTGGAACACACGACGGGGGATGGCTGCGAAAGCAACGACGTGAATTGAAATTTGATGAAGTTGAAATCACGGATGTCACAACTGATTTAGCGGTCTTTGGAATATGGGGACCTAAAGCTCGTGAAATATTGCAATCAATCACAGACTACGACTTGAGTAATGAAAATTTTCCTTTCATGCATTCGCGAGAAATTGAGATTGCTGGAGTAACGCTTCGCGCAACCCGAATTACTTATGTTGGAGAGCTTGGCTGGGAACTTTATCTACCCGTTTCTTCAGGAATGACGGTGTGGAGCGCACTTATTAATGCGGGTAAACCATTTGGGGCCGAAGCATGTGGTTACCGTGCGATCGAATCCTTACGACTTGAAAAAGGTTATTTGGCTTGGGGTACTGAAATCAATACTGAAACAACTCCTTTTCAAGCGGGGCTAGGTTTTGCAGTTTCGCAGAAGAAAGAAAAATTTATTGGTAAAGCAAGCTTGGAAGCACAAGTGAGCCCATCGGTGAAATTGGTAGTAATGACATTTGATGACGTGAAGCGAGTTCCACTTGGCAATGAACCCATTCGAGTAGATGGAAAAATAGTTGGTCGAATGAAGAGCGGTGGTCAGGGATACTCACTCAACAGAGGGATTGGGTATGCATATTTACCCCTCGAATGTGCAACTCCTGGAACATCTGTTGAAGTTGAATTTTTTGGAGATTGGCATTCTGGAGTTATCGGTGTTTCGCCACTGTTTGATCCTGATGGATTAAGAATTAAGGCATGAGACCTTGACGCGAATATTTGTCACGGGAGGGGCTGGCTATATCGGAGCGATTGCCACCCACCAACTTCTTGAATCTGGCTATGACGTCACCGTTTTTGATGATTTGAGCACGGGACATCGCGATGCCGTGGATAGTCGAGCCCAATTTGTTCAAGCATCTCTGCTCGACGAGGACGCTTTGAAAAAAGCCATCGAGGGTGCACATGCCGTCATGCACTTCGCTGGGAAATCACTTGTTGGTGAGTCAGTCGAAAAGCCCGATTTGTATATGAAAGTTAACGTTGAAGGCAGCAAAAATGTTCTTAGCGCCATGAGATCGGCAGGAGTAAAGAAGATTGTGTTTTCATCTTCAGCAGCAACGTATGGTGAACCCACAGAGAGTCCTATTACAGAAGAAAGTGCAACGCTTCCAACAAATCCGTACGGATTGTCAAAACTCACCGTAGATATTTTGCTTGCTGAGAGTGAGATTGCTGATGGATTCGCATCTTGTTCGTTGAGATATTTTAATGTTGCTGGCGCCCTCAATACAGGGAAGAAATGGTTGGGCGAACGCCATGACCCCGAGACCCATTTGATTCCTAGAGTTCTGGAGGCGACAGAAAATAATCCACTTAAGATTTTCGGAAACGATTGGCCAACCTCTGATGGGACATGCATCAGAGATTACATTCATGTTGTTGATCTCATTGAGGCTCATCTAAGTGCTCTAAAGAATTTGGATGAAAAAGGTCATTCAATTATAAATATAGGAAGCGGCGGCGGTTACAGCGTGAATGAAGTCGTCACAACTGCCGGCAATGTTCTTGGCCGCGAAATTCCAATTCGAATTGATTCTCGTCGTGCAGGGGACCCCGCAATTCTTGTTGCATCGATTGAAAAGGCAAAGAAAGTACTTTCTTGGTCTCCAACCAGGAATCTAGAGTCGATGATTAGAGACAGCTTTCAATCTTCGATGTAAGTCTTTTACTTAACTTCCCAGGTGTCTCCGCTTGAGAGTAATTTTGCGAGATCTCCCGCTCCTTGGCTAGCGATGGCTTCTGCGATTTGATTATTAACTAAACCACCATATTCAGCACGTTCGACATCCCTAAAGACTCCAATTGGAACATGTACCAACTCTGATCCAGATAGACGCGACAGAGCGAATGCGTATGAAGGATCCAAGGTATTCGCATTGTGCACCACGATTTCACTCTCTTGAACTGAATCAAGAGGAACAACTTTCATGGCTCCATTTACGAAAATAACACCATGCGTTTGAGACTTAATCGGCTCGCCATGGACTAATTGCAGCGTTGCAGAGCCTTTTGTATCGGCATCTTTCACAATTTGGTAGGCATCGTCATTGAAAATCGGGCAGTTCTGATAAATCTCAATAAGAGCTGAACCCTTATGCAACGAAGCAGCTCGTAACGTATCCGTCAGATGCTTGCGATCGCTATCAATAGAACGGGCCACAAATGTTGCTTCGGCGCCTAAAGCTAATGAAATTGGATTGAAAGGAGTATCTAACGAACCTGCAGGAGTTGATTTGGTAACTTTGCCAGTTTCACTTGTTGGAGAATACTGCCCTTTTGTTAATCCATAAATACGATTATTGAAAAGCAAAATTTTTAAGTTCACATTTCTGCGAAGAGCATGAATGAGGTGATTTCCGCCAATAGAGAGAGCATCGCCATCGCCAGTAATAACAAAGACGGTTAAGTCAGGTCGGGAAATTGCTAGCCCTGTAGCAAGCGTTGGAGCACGACCATGGATCGAGTGAATTCCGAATGTCTCCAAGTAATATGGAAAACGTGAGGAGCAACCAATTCCAGAAATAAATACGATGTTTTCGCGTGGAAGACCAAGCTCTGGAAGGAAAGATTGAACGGTGGAAAGAATGGAGTAGTCACCACATCCAGGGCACCATTTCACTTCTTGATCTGAAGTGAAGTCTTTCTTAGTGAGAGTTAAATCAGTCATTTAGCACCGCCATTGTTGCTTCAATTATTTCTAGAGTCGAGAACGGAAGTCCACGAACTTGGTTGTATCCAGTGATGTCTTTCATGTATTGCGAACGCAATAAGATCGCAAGCTGTCCCAAATTCATTTCCGGAACCACAACGCGGTCATATTTAGCCAGCACATCACCAAGATTCTTTGGGAATGGGTTGATGTACTTCAGATGTGCTTGCGCGACGCTCTCTCCATTTTCCCGCAGTGCCTCAACGGCAGCAGCAATTGGACCAAATGTTGAACCCCATCCGAGTAGAAGTACTTTTGCATCACCTGTTGGGTCGTCCACTTCTAAGTCCGGGACGCTCACACCTGCAACTTTGGCTGCGCGCGTGCGGACCATAAAGTCATGATTGGCTGGATCGTATGAAATTGCGCCAGTCTTATCTGCTTTTTCAACACCACCAATTCGGTGCTCAATTCCCTTTGTGCCCGGAACCGCCCACGGCCTAGCAAGCGTTTCTGGATTGCGGGCGTATGGCAGGAAGTTCTCTTGAGTTCTTGCAAATTCCACACGTAAATCAGGCAGATCCGCTTGTTCTGGAATCTTCCAAGGCTCTGAACCATTTGCAATATATCCGTCTGAAAGAATGAAGACGGGTACGCGATATGTTGTTGCAATTCGCGCAGCCTCCATTGCAATGTTAAAACAATCCTTTGGGGTTGCCGGAGCTAGAACAACACAAGGGGATTCGCCATTTCTTCCATACATTGCTTGCAATAAATCAGCTTGTTCGGTCTTGGTTGGCAAACCAGTGGAAGGGCCGCCTCTTTGCACATCTATGATGATGAGCGGCAATTCAAGCATTACGGCTAGACCAATCATTTCTGCTTTTAGCGCAAGCCCTGGGCCGGATGTTGTCGTTACGCCAAGAGCTCCACCGTAGGCAGCACCTAAAGCAGAACCGACAGCAGCAATCTCATCTTCAGCCTGGAAAGTAATAACACCAAACTTCTTGTGCTTTGACAGCTCGTGCAAGATATCTGAAGCAGGAGTGATTGGGTATGAACCTAAGAAAAGTTTTAATTCACTTTGCTTGGAAGCGGCAATCAAACCGTAAGCCATAGCAACGTTTCCACTGATATTACGGTATTTACCCGGAGCCATTTTTGTGGGAGCGATTTCGTAAGAAACAGAAAAATCTTCAGTCGTTTCTCCGTAGTTCCAACCAGTTTTAAATGCGAGTAGATTTGCCGCGAGCACTTCGGGCTTCTTTGCAAATTTTGCGTTGAGAAAATTTTCAGTTGATTCTGTTGGACGGTGATACATCCAGGTGAGAAGTCCGAGGGCAAACATGTTCTTTGAACGCTCGGCTTCTTTACGAGATAAGGTCAATTCCGAGAGTGCTGTGACAGTCATGCTTGTTAATGGAATTCCGTGGACCTTGTAGCTATCAAGTGATCCGTCTTCCAATGGATTTGTTTCGTAACCAACTTTTGTCAGATTGCGAGTAGTGAACTCATCGCTATCTACAATAATCGTTGCGCCACGTGGCAAATCTTTTATATTGGCTTTTAAAGCTGCAGGATTCATCGCTACTAATACATCTGGGGCGTCACCAGGGGTCTGCACATGGTGATCCGCAAAATGTAGTTGGAAGGAGGAGACACCGGCGAGAGTTCCTTGCGGCGCTCGAATCTCCGCTGGAAAATTAGGAAGAGTCGAAAGATCGTTTCCAAGGCTTGCTGTATCCATAGTGAAACGGTCGCCTGTTAATTGCATTCCATCGCCGCTGTCTCCAGCAAATCGAATTGTTACCTGGTGCAGCGAAACTACTGTTTTACTCACGCTTATATCCTGCCACTTTGCGGCGGAATTACTAGGTTGGGGTAGATTTTGAGTGATGATATGAGTCTCAATATTTCAACTGAGCAAGGGTTATCACTCCTAATTCGTTACCTAATCGAAGGCGCTATTTCCCAAGAAATCCCAATGTGATAGGTAAAATTTGCCAATGCACCTGGGTCCAAAATATGCACGAAGCTGGGCTCACGCGCTAATTCTTTTTTTTGGATCCCTTAGCGCCCACCTCTTAGGTGGTGGAGGCCTAGTTAACTTCAATAACTTGGCTTTCGATTCTTCTCTTATCATTGTTCTATTGGTTCGCATCAATTTAAGTGAAGCATCACCTTATAAAGTAGCGACACTTATCGTTATTGCGCAGAGCGCTGGGCACTTTGTCCTAGGTGGCATGACTTCAGGCAATCTCTTAATGGCTATTTCGCACCTGGTGAGTGGATTCATTTCATACTTAGCAATCACGCGGTCAGAGGAGATTTGGAGACATGTTGCAGCAACCACAAACAGGCTTCTGCTGCGTAAGTTTGACTTCCAGATACATTTAAAAAAATTTGCAAATATCCAAATAGGAAATCGAATACTTCTTCAATCCTTAGAACTTATTTCTAAATCTCACCAAAGAAGAGGACCCCCCATAAGTTTCTCTCCAGCCGGGGCATAAGCGATGTCAATGTCTGGATTCATTTACGACCATCGCCTACATATTCTATTAACCGTTTTGGCACTCAGTGCAATCGGAGCATGGTGGCTCTGGGGAAAGCGCCACCCTTAGATTATTTACTTTATTGAAAGGTTTATTATGAAAAGAAAAGTATTTGTAGTATCTACAGCACTCGTTATATCGGTCATCGGTTCAACAATTGCAAATGCACACGTAGAGTTCAATCCTGATTTCGTTCTTGCAAACAAGCACCAAGTTCTTTCGCTTGTAGTGCCACATGATTGCAGTGCTACTTCAAAAACGACGGAAATCAAGATACAACTTCCTGGCAATTTTGATGTTAAGAGCTTCTCACCCGTTGGAGTTTTCCAACACGGAAAGGCTGTAAAGAGTTGGTCTGAGAAGATTGTGACATCTGGCGGTAAGTCTTACGTCGACATAAAAGGTCCAGGAATTATGGCTGGCCCAGATATGGGTGCAAACGCAGTAACATTGAAATTCAATGCAACGACTCCATCAACTAAAGGTGCTCAACTTAAATTCCCTGCAGTCCAGTACTGCACTGGAGGAGGATCTGTCAGTTGGATTCAACCACGCCCTGCTGATGGATCAGATCCAGCCGAATCAGCTAAGCCAGTTCCTGTATTGAATCTTAAGTAATACGAGTCAATGTTGAATAAGAGCAAGCAAAGCGCCTTTAAATATATTTATGAACTATTCCTGGGCTCTTGCTTGCTCTTTTCACTCGTACTTCTCGGTTCGCCATCCGCATCAGCACATGCCCAACTAGTTGCGACTTATCCAGTCGATAATTCTGAGGTCACCTCTGCCCCGGAAGTCATAGTTTTATCTTGGGGCGAGGATGTTAGAACCAACGCAAGGCAATTTTCAATCACTCGTTCCGACGGCTCTTCTCAGAAATTTTCCTTTAACTATCGCTTCGATGCCACAACTAGTGAAGGAAGTGCCTCGCTTGTTCCGGTGGCGAAACTTCCAACTGGTTCCTACATAGTTTCTTGGAAAGTGGTTAGCCATGACGGCCATCTTGTTGCTGGCGCAACAACTTTTGGGATCAACGTATCTGCCGCAACAGTAAAAAGTTCTAGTTCAACTTCGTTATTTGATGAATTCTTGCAGGGATTCTTCTGGCTCCTGATGATTTTTACTTTTGGTGCGATTATGTCTGGTAGAAGAAGAATTTATTCACTCACTGCAAGACTTATATTATTGGTTGGGTTAGCACGGTTAATGAGCACCTATTTGGTCCTTCATGGATCGTTCCTAACTACGGGTAGTGCCAAGATTTCTATTTGCACATTCATATTTTTGCCGATAATCATCGCAATCCCAAAAACGAAACTAAACGTTCAGGGTGATACAAAGCTGTATCAACTCATTCTTCTTTCAATCCTCTTTGTTTCACAACCATTTTTCGAGGGGCATCCATTGGATGTCATTCAACCTGGTTATCTCAAGTATTTATCAGCAGGGCACTTATTATTCGCTTTGCTATGGACGGGATCGGTTATAGCCCTAGCTCTCAAGAGAGATGCCGCACAATATGCGATCACTCGTCGCATAAGCACCACAAGCATATTCCTGCTGGTTCTCTTCGGCGGAGCGCTTACCTATTTCCTCGCACTCCCGTTAAATTTCGCAAGCAAGAGTGCGTGGGAAACCTTTATCGTTGTAAAAATTGCTTTAGTTCTCACAGCGCTATTTATTGGGGCCTATCATCATTTTGCCGGTAAGAAAGCTCTTGAATCTTCAGAGTTTCAAATTAGTAAAACGCTTCTTCTTGAATCGGTAACGATAATTAGCATTGTGACTACCACTGCTTTGTTGGTGGGATATACCCCTCCAAAAATTATTGCAAACCAATACAAAATTTCACAAAGACTTACCTCGGCTAATTCTGGAAACGACTATCTAAATTTCCCAGTTAAATTCGATAACGGGCTTACTGGCACTTTCTATGTCCAAAAAGTAACAACAGGAAAACCAGCCATGATTATGCTCGCCGTTAAGTCTAAGAAATCTCTCAAATCTCCAATTGTTGATGTGTACTTTTCCAATACAAAACTCAATATCATCGATTTACATTCTAAACTCGCCGGAGCCTCCAATCAGTACATGTCGTACCTATCAATTCCGGGCAAAGGAAGTTGGCATTTAAGCATCCAAATTCTCATCGATGAATTTACACAAACTCAAGCCAACTTCAATGTCAATATCTAACAGAACTAAGTTAATCTAGTCCCATGCAAAGGCCAATAATCAAAGCAGTCATCCCTGCTGCGGGTATGGGCACACGTTTTCTCCCGGCGACAAAAGCAATGCCCAAAGAAATGCTTCCGGTCGTAGATAAGCCAGCGATTCAATATGTAGTTGAAGAGGCAGCGATTGCAGGCCTCACCGAAATCATGATGGTGACAGGACGCAACAAACGCGCACTTGAAGATCATTTTGATCGGGCAACTGAACTCGAAGCGCTCCTTGAAGAGAAAGGAAACCTTGAATTACTGGCAACTGTTCGAGAATCTACGAAATTGGCGAATATGCATTATGCCCGCCAAGCATTCCCGCGTGGCCTAGGAGATGCAGTTTTAACAGCAGCAGGCTTTGTTGGTAAAGACTCTTTTGCAGTTCTTCTCGGAGATGACTTAATTGATGCGAGGAATCCCATCCTTCCAACAATGATTGCAGTTCATGAAAAATTTGGCGGAACAGTTTTGGCGCTCATGGAAGTTAGTCCAGAGAAGATCTCTTCTTATGGAGCAGCAGCGGTAGCACCAATTGCCCCCGGAAGTGGTTTTGATAACGTTATGCGAATAACAGGTTTAGTTGAGAAGCCAGCAAAGGAAAGTGCACCAAGCAACTACGCTGTTCTTGGTCGTTACCTGCTTACTTCAGAAATTTTTGATGTCTTGAGAGTGACTAAACCCGGAAAGAGCGGTGAAGTTCAATTAACCGATGCCATCGCCGAATTAACATCGCGCGAGGAAAAAGGTGGCCCCGTGCATGGAGTTATTTTTAACGGTCTTCGTTATGACACTGGTGACAAACTTGGATATTTACAAGCCACAATTCGATTAGCTTCAGAAAGAAGTGACCTCGGCCCAGATTTGCGTAAATGGTTGAGAGAGTTTGTAAAAGGCTTACCTAACTAATTTATACACCAATAGTTGGCAGAAAGTATTTTCCATACTTAAAGAAAATTGCAATCAGAATTATCGTATAAACAGCGGTGACGATTACATGGTCCCAGCCGCGATCTAGAAAGTTAATAATCTTTTCTTGGCTCTCTGGTGCTCTGTTAAAGGTATTTTCTCGTAAATTAATCCTCAGCATTGTGGAAAAAACAGTTACGGTGGAGATTGTTACGAGTAGGCACCAAGGGCAGAAAGCCTTAATGACGAAAAACGACTGAGAAAGCAACCAGAAAGCAAAAGTTAACCCAAAGCCATACACAACTAACGCAGCTTTAAGGAACCATTTTGGAAATATCACCATTCCAAGACCAGCAACTGCAATCGAAATGACGACAGGCTCACAAATTAAACCTATGAATGAGTTTGGAAAACCAAGAAGGCTTGATTGCCATGATCGTGCAACTTTGCCACATGAAACTACTGCGTTTACATCGCATGAAAGTTTTGTTGCCGCGTTCTTCGCGATCGCTATCGCGTCTACTGAAAGAACCAAAGAGGCTACAAGTGAGGCGAGGGAAGAGACCAGCATGAAAATGTAGGTCTTGCGGTAACTGCGGGCTCGCTCGACCATAGAAAGCTCTGTCATATGCACAAGTCTATAGGAGACGCAGGGGGCTCAACCCTGATGTGCAAGTGGGTAAAAATAAGGATAAAGTCGAAGAATGTCGATGACCCCCCACGCGCAATGGCGAGCCCTTCGCAATGCCTCCACAGATCAGTCTGTAAAAGACCAGAAACTTAAAGCGGGCACATTTAAGCGAATCGTGGGATTTGCCAAGCCGTACAAAAAGCAACTGATTATCTTTCTAGCGATGGTTGTGCTGGATGCAATCCTGACGGTCGCCTCACCTCTTATTCTCAAACAACTCATCGATAAGGGTGTGGTCCCTCATAATGGACGTGTCGTAACCCAGCTTGCGCTATTGGTCGCACTCTTTGCGCTCTTTGATGCTGGCATCAATTTAGTTCTGCGCTGGCATTCAAGCCAAATTGGGGAAGGTCTTATCTATGATCTTCGGACACAAGTCTTTTCACATGTGCAAAAACAGACGATTGCATTTTTTACCCGCACTCAAACCGGCGCACTGATTTCGCGATTGAACTCGGATGTCATCGGCGCGCAGCAAGCGTTCACTTCGACCCTTTCAGGAATCGTGAGCAATGTTTTGAGCTTAATTTTAGTTGTCGGTGCAATGCTTACATTGTCATGGCAGATTACGGTTGCATCTTTATTAATGATCCCATTCTTTATATTGCCCACTAAATGGATAGGGAAGCGACTTCAAGGGCTTACCCGTGAATCATTTAATGTCAATGCGGAAATGTCATCAACAATGACCGAACGATTTAATGTTTCCGGCGCTCTTCTTGTGAATATTTATGGCGATGGAAAAGTAGAAGGAGAAAACTTTCGCTCCAAAGCACGCAAGGTTGCAGATATTGGAATTAAGAGTGCAGTTCTTAACCGTGCATTTTTTAGCGTTCTCACAACAATCGCTGCTATCGCAACCGCATTTGCCTATGGAATCGGTGGACATCTTGCGATAAGCAAGACAATAACGATTGGCACCTTGCTAGCAATCACGACTCTTCTCGCTCGACTTTATGGACCACTGACATCCCTTTCAAGCGTCCGTGTCGATGTGATGATGGCTCTCATTTCATTTGAACGCGTATTTGAAGTTCTTGATCTGCAACCAATGGTGAAAGATCCAGAATCACCTAAACATTTCTCAGAAGAACAACCAAACGTAGAATTTAAGGAAGTTCGATTCTCCTATCCTCGAGCAGATGAAATTTCTTTGGCATCTCTTGAAGTAGTAGCGAAAAAGGAGATAGTGGAAAGCGGTGAAGTGCTCAAAGGCATTTCCTTTGAAGTGAAACCAGGTTCACTTACTGCCATTGTTGGCCCGTCAGGTGCTGGCAAAAGCACAATTTCTGGTTTGGTTCCTCGTCTTTACGATGTAACTGGTGGTGCAATTTTAGTGAATGGCGTCGATATCCGGGATGTCTTGATCACAGAATTACGCTCGACAATTGGAGTTGTTACTCAAGACTCCCATATGTTCCACGACTCGATTAAAGCGAATCTTTTGTATGCACGCCACGATGCGAATGAATCTGAGTTGTGGGCTGCCTGTGATGCTGCACAAATCGGTGATTTCATTCGAACACTCCCAAATGGGCTGGATACGGTTGTTGGTGAGCGCGGGCACAGACTTTCAGGAGGAGAGAAGCAGCGTCTGGCAATTGCTCGCCTGCTCCTCAAAGCACCGAAGATTGTAATCTTGGATGAAGCGACCGCTCATTTAGATTCTGAAAATGAAGCACAAGTTCAGGAAGCTTTGAAAATAGCTTTGAAGGATCGTACAAGCATCGTGATTGCCCATCGCCTTTCGACAATCGTGCAGGCGGATCAAATCCTTGTTCTGGAAAATGGATTGATTGCCGAGCGGGGTACACACGAAGAACTCGTTGCGCTACAAGGGTTGTATTTTGATTTGTACCAGCGTCAGTCTTTAACTCCCGCTGTTTAACGGTTAGATTTGCCACCTTATGTATATCCCTAAACCATTTAAGATTGACGACTGGAAAGAGATTACTTCTTTTGTAAAACGTCATCCAGCCGTTGATCTTGTGACTGTCGGTGATGGCGGTGAAATCTTTTCCACCCTTTTGCCGTGCGTATGGGACACAACAAATTTACGCTCCGGGTATTTTGGAACTCTTATTACTCATATTTCTCGCGGTAATGAACAATGGAAAAATATTCGTCAAGATCAAAATGCTTTAGCAATTGTCCATGGAGCGCAGGCATATATTTCACCAAGTAATTATGAAAACAAAAATACGGATCATAAAGTAGTTCCAACATGGAACTATCAAGCGGTACATTTGAGTGGGACCCTGGAAGTAAGTGAAGATATTGAATCTCTAAGGAAAATCGTAACTGAACTTACGGAATTTCATGAAGCTAGCCGTAAAACGCCTTGGAGTGCTTCTGAGACAAATCCTGAATATATGGAAGCACAACTAAAAGGAATTGTTGCGATTACCATGACGGTTACCAAAGTTGAAGCAAAATACAAACTCAGCCAGAATCGCTCAAAACACGATCAACAAACTGTTGCAGAAGATCTTGCAAATTCGGCGAAACTTGAAGAACGTGTAATCGCGACTGAAATGCAACGCAATTTAAATCAAGGATAAAGCCCCCGTAATTTGTGCGCTTCGGCAACGCGACCCACTCCAAGCATCATCGCAGCTTCCCGCCAAGTGACATCCTTGGAATTTGCCATCGCCTCAACTTCTCGGACTGACTTCATCAATATTTCATTGAGGTTTTGCTTCACTTCATCTGCTGTCCAGAAATAATTTTGCTTATCCTGAACCCACTCAAAGTAGGAAACAATAACTCCGCCAGCATTTGCGAGAATATCTGGCACCACAAGTATGTCTTTATCTTTCATTATGGCGTCGCCACCAGGCGTCGTAGGTGCGTTCGCGCCTTCGACAACAATCTTGGCTTGAATTCCGCCAGCAGACTTCTCTGTGATGGCATCAGAAAGTGCAGCAGGTATGAGCACATCAACCTTGAGATGAAGCAACTCATCATTCGTAAGCTTTTCACTTCCAGGGATATTAATATTTCCATTTCCTTTAAAGTGTTCCCATACTGCACCTATTGAGCTAAAGCCAGTAATGCCACCATGAACATCACTTACAGCCACAACTTTCATTCCCATTTGTTCGCATGCGACAGCTGCCCAATAACCAACTTTTCCAAAACCTTGGATGGCAACCGTTGCACCGTGAGGATCGATCCCCTTTACTCGAAGTGCTTCTCGAGCTGAGATTGCAACACCATCACCGGTCGCCGATGTTCGGCCTAGCGAACCGCCTAAAACTATTGGCTTGCCAGTAACGACTCCCGGAACCGAGAATCCGGCGTTAACTGAGTATGTGTCCATCATCCACGCCATATTGCGCTCATCTGTACCTACATCGGGTGCTGGGATGTCGCGTTCTGGTCCAATGATTGGAAGAATTTCTGATGTGTATCTACGAGTTAATCGCTCGTTCTCAGTGAGGGAAAGTGAACCGGCATCGACAGCTATTCCACCTTTTGCGCCACCATATGGAAGATTGGTAAGTGCGCATTTCCATGTCATTAACATCGCAAGAGCAACAGTCTCATTCATATCGATGTCAGGATGGAAGCGGACGCCACCTTTCGATGGTCCGCGCGTAGTTGAGTATTGAACGCGATAACCGCGATACATCTCAACGTTTCCATTATCGCGTCGAAGCGGAACTGCAACTTCTAAGACGCGTCGTGGTGTGGAAAGGGTTTGCCAATCGTTCTCAGAAAGTCCAAGTTGAGAAACAGCTTGTTTGAGTTGAGATAAGGCAGTATCGAGTGCAGACTCCGTTGTCATGAAATTGAGCATACTCTCGCTAGAGTACCGTTGTGAATAACCTAGAAGTGAGAGAACTCATAACAATCGATGAACAATCGATGGCACGCGCAGTTTTTGACGAAGTCTGGCCAGTAATGGGTGGTGGCACTGAGGTCACCCCAAATTTAATGCAAGCAATGGTTCATAACGGTTCTTATTTAGCAGGAGCTTTTGTTGATGGAAAAATTGCAGGTGCTGCATTTGCATTTCCATCCGCAAAAGGGGAACTTCACCTGCACTCTCACATGGCCGCAACTCTCTCGCAATTTCGTGATGCTGGAATTGGTTCAGCTTTAAAAATGCATCAATACTCGTGGGCTCGCCAAGAAGGCTACAAATCAATTCAATGGACTTTTGATCCACTGGTTCGGCGTAATGCAAAACTTAATATTGTGAAACTCGGAGTCGATCTCGTTGGGTATTTCCCAAATTTCTATGGCGCCATGCCGGATATGTTAAACGCAGGAGATGAATCAGACCGCCTTATGGCCCGCTGGGATTTAACAGATGAGGCGCCGCTCATTCGCCCACTCATTACTAATATTCCTGAAGGCTCCATTCGCATCGCTATTCCTGAGGATATTGTCACGCTTCGGGGGAAGGATCCTTTAAAGGCCAAAGAATGGCGAATGAACGTTCGCCAAGTTTTCATGAATGCCTTAAAGAATAATCGCGAACTTATTGGCTTTTCCGATAACAACGAATACATTCTTGCCTAATGAAAATACACGAGTTTGAACTTCGCACGATTCACCTTCCACTTGTGCGACCATTTCGCACATCATTCGGAACGCAGACTTCACGCGAACTCCTAGTTGTGAAAGTGACTGATGAGGATGGAAACGTAGGATGGGCTGAGGATGTCGCTATGTCAGAGCCCCTATATTCTCCCGAATATGTTGCGGGCAATCTTGATTTGATAAAGCGCTTTTTGCTCCCAGAACTTTTCAAGCGCTCAGAAGTAAGGGCTGAGGACGTTGCCGAAATTTTGGCACCATACCTCGGTGCTCCTATGGCAAAAGCTGCGCTTGAAACAGCAATCCTTGATGCCCAACTTCGGGGCGAAAAGAGAAGTCTTTCTTCATATTTAGGTGCCACAAAAAGCAAAGTGGAGTGCGGTGTCTCAGTTGGGATTTCACCAACCATAGATCAACTCTTAGAAGAAGTTGCCTCGTATGTGGATGCTGGCTATCGCCGAATCAAACTAAAGATTGAACCTGGTTGGGATATTGAACCGGTGCGTGTAGTTCGAGAGACGTGGCCGACAATTCCTTTGCAGGTAGATGCAAACCAGGCCTACTCACGAGGCGATGGAGACCATCTGGCAAAGTTAGATCCTTTTGATTTACTCCTTATCGAACAACCACTTGATGAACATGACATTTTGGGTCATGCGGGACTTGCAAAGAGAGTGAAGACTCCAATCTGCCTCGATGAATCAATAGTTTCACTTCGAGCTGCGCAGGATGCTCTCGCTCTAGAAGCCACAACTATCATCAACATTAAACCTGGGCGCGTTGGCGGGTACATTGAATCAGTTCGAATTCATGACTTATGTCTTGAAAAGAAGATCCCAGTTTGGTGTGGGGGAATGCTTGAGACCGGTATTGGCAGAGCCGCAAATTTGGCTCTTGCCGCCCTTCCAGGATTTACCCTTCCAGGTGACACTTCCGCTTCTGCTCGATATTTTAAGGAAGATGTAACCGAGCCATTTGTAATGAACGAGGGCTATCTAGATGTTCCACAAGGTTTTGGCATCGGAGTAGAGCCGCATATCGATTTCTTGGACGAAATCACGACTTATAAAGAAATTATTACCAAATAATCCTTGCTCGGCGTTGGTCTCACCCGTACCGTTAGGCGTCAACCTACGACTGAGGGGCTTATTAATGGGACTGAATAACGATCCGCATTCATTTACAAAAATTACGCTTGATGAAAGTGAAATGCCGACGCAGTGGTACAACATCATTCCTGATCTCCCATCACCTCCACCACCACCTTTGCATCCAGGAACTCACGAGCCCGTAGGGCCAGCAGATTTAGCGCCACTATTTCCAATGGATTTAATTTTGCAAGAAGTCTCAACCGATTCTTATATTGATATCCCGGGTGAAGTTCTTGATGTGTATCGCACTTGGCGCCCATCACCGCTCTTCCGCGCTCGTCGCTTAGAGAAACTTTTGGATACCCCTGCTCGCATTTATTACAAGTACGAAGGCGTTTCTCCTGCTGGATCACACAAGACCAATACTTCGGTGCCTCAGGCGTACTACAACAAGAAAGCTGGAATCAAGAAGCTCACAACAGAAACTGGTGCTGGCCAATGGGGAACTGCGCTCGCTTTTGCATGCGCGCTCTTCGACCTTGAATGCGAAGTCTGGCAAGTAGGTGGATCATTTGATATGAAGCCTTACCGTCGCTTGATGATGGAAGTCTTTGGCGCCGAAGTACATCGTTCACCGTCACAACTGACCGAAGCTGGCCGACGAATCGCAGCAGATCCAAAGAATATGTCTGGATCTTTAGGCATCGCTATCTCCGAGGCTGTAGAAGCCGCTGTTGCAGATCCAACGGTTGCGTATGCACTTGGTTCAGTTCTAAACCACGTTCTTCTCCACCAGACGATTATCGGCGAAGAGGCACTTCTCCAAATGGCGAAAGTTGGCGAAACTCCTGATCTTCTTGTCGGTTGCACAGGTGGTGGATCAAACTTTGCTGGCCTCTCATTCCCATTTATGCGCGAAAAGATGAAGGGCAAGATGAACCCTGAGATTCGCGCAGTAGAACCAGCTTCGTGCCCATCACTCACTCGTGGAACTTATGCTTATGATTTCGGTGATACAGCAGGAATGACACCGCTGATGAAGATGCACACCTTGGGCCATGACTTCATTCCAGATCCAATCCATGCTGGTGGACTTCGTTATCACGGTATGGCACCGCTTGTTTCCCACATTTACGAACTTGGAATGATGACTGCGACAACAGTGGGACAAAAGGAATGCTTTGAGGCAGCTGTTAAATTCGCTCGCACCGAAGGAATCGTTCCTGCTCCTGAACCTACACACGCAATTGCTGTCGCAATCCAAGAAGCTCTACTTGCTAAGGAGACCGGTGAAGAGAAAGTTATTCTCACTGCTCTCTGCGGTCATGGACACTTTGATCTTGCAGCATACGATCAATTCCTCAGTGGCAATATGGAAGATTCAAAGCTTCTAGATTCGGATTTCGAAGCGGCGCTTGCAGCACTCCCAGTTATCTAAGACGCGTCTCTAAGGGTTTTCACAGGGGGTTTAAGGCAAACTTAGCCCCCTGTCCAAATCGCGTTAAATAATATTAGGAGTTATCTCATATGAAAAAAGTACTCGCAGCAGCAATTGTTCTAGGTTTACTTGTTCCAACGGTTTCTCAGGCAGCAACAACTTCTCCCACAGCTAAGAAGCCAGCTGTAAAGACTGTGGCAGGGGCTGAAGGAACTGCAACGCACGAGACTTCAGAGGCCAACACCGGTACGGCTGAAAAGACGACTACGGTAAAAAAGGTTAAGAAGTCAGTAATTAAGAAGAAGGCAACAAAGAAAGCTGCAAAAAAGAAGTAAAACGCTGAACAAAAAAAGCCCCGCTCATTACCAGATGTAATGAGCGGGGCTTTTGACTTTGTACTTTTAGATTATGCTTGTCGTGATTGCACAAAGAGCACCAGCAATGGCAATCCATGTAAACCACGAGCTTGCAGTTAATTGACGCCAGTATTCAAGAGTTGGATCTACTTTTGCACGGAAGCCGCGAATAAATAGTCCAAGTGCAATAAATGCTCCAATGATGTAATGAAACATATTTGCGCCAGCTAGTACAACCCAGTTGGATGCGTATGCACCTTCAAAGAAGTGGCGCCCACCATCATCAACAGCCACGAATGGCATGTGTGCAAGTTGTTTCCATTGGAGGTAACCGCCGACAAGCATTGCGAGAAGCACAAAGCCTGACGCAACTGCGCTGCGAGATTTAACTCCGATTTTATGAACAATCGCTGCTGCAATAAGTGGCGCTGCAACTACCCAACCGTTTGATGCTGCAAGCGTGTGGCCACCCTTTGGAACCCAACTGTTGTTCGCGTTAAGACCACGAAGGTAGAAGTAAGAGAAGATCATGCCGAAGACAAATGCGCCGTCTGCAACAATCAATAACCGAACTCCTAAACGTTCACGGCGTCCGACAACTGCTGGAGCATCGTGGTGGATGTGGAACTCGGTGTGAGAAGCGGTATCAGATGACATTAGTTGCCCTTTCCATAGCCATAAGGATCGCTTGTAATAATTGGAGCTTCATCAAAGTTCTCAAGTGGGACTGGATAAGGAACTGTCCACTCAAGAGTCTTTGCACCCCACGGATTTTGCGGAGCGATATCGCCTTTGCGCCATGAGTGAATCACGGCCCACAAGAGAATTATGAAGCCAATGCCCACAAGATAAGCGCCGCCGGTGCTAATCATGTTCGAGTACTTGTACATCGCCGCGAAGCTGACAACACGTCGTGGTTGTCCTTCCGCTCCGGCAATAAACATTCCCAAGAACAAGACCTGGAATCCAATTTGAGTAAACCAGAATGCTGTGTAACCAGCAGGCTCATTGAGCATGCGCCCGGTCATCTTTGGGAACCAGTATGCAAGCCCTGCAACAGCGCCTGTAAGAGCTGCGCCCATTAATGTGTAATGGAAGTGCGCAGTCACAAACATAGAACCATGCAAGTAGTTATCAGCAGGAACGTCAGACAGATAGATGCCTGTGATGCCACCGATGAGGAGGTTCCAGATAACGGCAAAAAGGCCCAACATTGGAAGTTTCATCCAAGGTTTTCCTCGCCAGATTGTTCCTAACATTACGAGGAAGAGCAGTCCGGTTGGTACCGAAATCATTTCCGTAGTCACCATGAATGGACCGTTCAGAGTTGGAGTCCAACCCGAAATGTACATATGGTGAGCCCAAACTAAGACTGAAAGACCAGCAATACCTGCAAAGCCCATGATTGCGGCGTTGTAGGAGAAAAGTGGTTTACGGACGAATACAGGCGCAATTTCCATAAGAATTGCAATTCCCGGCAAGAGAATTACGTAAACCTCAGGGTGTCCCATAATCCAGAAGAGGTGTGCGTAAAGCCAGCCACTTCCACCGACGTTTGCATCGTAAAAGCCGGTGTTGAATACGCGATCAGTAGCTGTTTGAACCATCGCCAACATGAAGGTTGGAAATGCGGGAATAGCTAAAGCAACAGACATTGTTGCTCCTACTACGAAGATTGGAACTCGATTCCACTTCATACCTTTTGCGCGCATTGCAACGACTGTCGAAGTGACATTCATGCCTGCGACAGCAGTTGAGACCGCAAAAATGAGGATTGTTGCCACGAATGCGTTCATACCCGGACCTGCTTGAACGCTCAACGGAGCATAGGCAGTCCAACCTGTTGGTATTCCACCGAGGAACCACGCACTGCAAAGCACGGGAATCGCAGTGAAAAGAACCCACCAAGACAAAGCATTGAGTCTTGGAAACGCCATATCGCGCGCGCCAATCATGATTGGCATGATGTAGTTTCCGAAAGGTCCTGTAGCAACGATGATCATCGCAACAATCATCGTAATTCCGTGCATACCTACAAGTGAGTTGTAAACAGAGGCACCGATGAAATGTCCACCAGGGACAGCCAGGCTTGTACGAATCATCATTGCCATACCGCCACCAACCGCGAGCATTGCCATAACGCCGACTAGGTATTGAATGCCAACAACCTTGTGGTCTGTGCAGTACTTGAAGTAACGCTTGACCCCTTGGCCGTCACCAGCAAGATAAAGCTGCTCTTCTGCAGTTAAATCTTTACCAATTAACCAGCGGAATGGCCCAATGAAGGCACCAATTCCAATAAGGAAGCCAACGCTCCAAAAAAGCATCGCAGCAAGGAGTGCTTTATTCTGCTGGTTGTAAAAACCAGCAGTGTCAGCATTTGGGCGGAAGGCGTAATACGCAGCAAATGCAAAAATTACGCCAACAACCAAGCCCGTTCCCATATTGAGCTTTGTAATTAAACTCTTTGATGGGTTTGGAATTGGTCGTGAGTGCGTTGAAGTATTGTGCAGAGTTGTCATGCTACGTGACCTCCATTTGTTGTGATCCAGTTATTGAAGTCATCTGTTGTCATGACTTTTCCACTGGTCTCCATGTAAGCGTGGTAGAGGCCGCAAAGTTCTGCGCACTTTACATCGATGTTTCCAAGCTTTGTTGGAACTGTATGGATGACTGTGGTTTGCAATCTATTAGCATCCACTTTTACACCAAGCTGGACTGGCCAGAAGGAGTGGTTGACGTCTTCTGAAATAACATCGAAAACAACTGGTCGATTAATTGGCAACATGAGTTTGTCTGATTCAACACCTTGATCAGGGTATTTAAATGACCAAACCCATTGGGAACCTATTACTTGAACGTGTACCGCAGTACCTGCTTCTGTTGTTGCGGCATTTGCCATCGTATTAACTTCTACTATTCCCCAAACGATCGCGATGAGGCAGAAGATTCCAGAGACCACTGTCCAGACAGCAACTATCGGGCCATTTGTGCGCACCGCAGGACCATCCGGAGGAGGTGTGTCACCTTTGTGACGATTTGTAATTGCCTGCGTCGCTATTCCGAGTACTAAACCTGCAATAGGCGCGGAGATAATGGTGAAGCCAATCATGATTCTTTCCATTGACTTCATATCTACGCTCATTACTTCTGGCATCCATTTTGGATAGAAATAAAGTCCAAGGATTACAAAGACTGCAGTCCAGAGGATTGTAAAGAGTAGAGCGCGTTGCACATCCGTGCGCCTAAATAAATTTATTGCTCGCTGTCCCGGGGTTGGCGTTAGTTCTTCATCGTGATTAGACATTATGCGACCGTTACCTTTCCGGACATATATCCATATGCGCTCATTGCAGCGCCAAATTTTGCGTATGTTCCATCACCGCATGGATATTCGCAGTTCCAGACATAGTCACCAGCGCTACCGGTGAGGAAAGAAAAAGTAACGGTATGGCCGGCACCCTGTGTGCCTGGATCATTTGTAGGAATGTTATTTCCCTTATCGTCCTGCTTCACTTGTGGAAGTGGGACGTTAACAAAGAGAGGGTCTTGAGAAGTTGAAGGAATTCCATGAAGTGTGAATGTGTGTTCAACATTATCGGAAGGAATATTGTTGACATCAACTCCATCTACATTAATTGTTCCGCCGATCGTCCCAACAACTTTCCCAAAGTAAGGATTATTAAGGTGCTCGCCGCTGTCATATGCGTGAATAGTGATCGTCACGTAGGTGTGCGCAGGAAGCACTAAATGAGTTGAGGGACCGTATTGAACATAATCGTGTCTATTGGCGGTGAAACCGTATTTTGCAGCAGTTGCTTTGTCAGGATAAACCCCAAGTACAGCACTTGCCTTTGGATACGACTTGCCATCAATCTCAATTGTGTCGGCGCTCTTAGTTGCATAAAGTGGTTTTTGCGGATCTGCGCTTAATGTATGCAGCGTAAATCCAACAACTCCAACTATTGCAACACCAAGAACGACAAAAACAAGTGCGCTGATCAAGCGCTTACTTGAACTTGTTGTTGAAGTGGTGGTTTCCACTATTCCTTCTTTCCGGTTTCTGTAGCGAGGGTATGACTGAAAAAATGATAAGTCATTTTTGTGAAGCAGGTCACCGTGTGAGCGTACGGCAGTGAGTACGCTTAGGGAAGGCTTAAAACAGGTGGGGAAGATAACGATTTCGTGTGAGTTTTGGAGGCAAAATGAAACTAAATATTGCATGGGATATTTTCTTTGCAGCTTCGCTGATCTTTGCCGGGTACTCCTATTTTTCTTCTAAACCATTGGTCTACGGAATTTCAAAACTTCGACAATCCTTATTTGGGCTAGCACTAGCGCTTATGGCTTTGATTCTTGTTGGACCGATTCCTCATCTTGCGACGCATAACTTTACGGTCCACATGATTCAACACATTTCACTCATGATGTTGATATCACCCCTCATCGTCCTGGGCTCCCCATTTAAGATTTTTCGAATTGATCGAGGAGTTTTTCGTCTCCTCTTCAAGCCGGAAGTAGGTTTTTCAATTTTCCTCGCCACCCTAATTGTGACGCACTTCTCACCCCTAGCAAATGCAGGAATGCGTAATTCAAACGTGCATTCCCTTGAATTAATTATGTTTATTGTCGCCGGCACAATCTATTACTACCCAGTGATGGAAGGAAATCCTCAGCCTTTTCATGTTGCCTACTCGACCCGGGTAATGTCACTTTTTGCAATGATGCTTCCTGAAACAATGACGGGATTCTTTCTCTACTCTGGAACTCGAGTTGTCCACTCACTTCCAAATGGCGTGACTATGGAAATGGGACTCAAAGATCAACACAATGGTGGGGCAATCATGTGGGCAATGGGAATGATGATTGATACAGTCTGGATTGTACTTGCCGCCCGCGATTGGTTTACAAACGAAGCAAAGTTAGCCGAGGAAGAAGATGAGTAAAAATCCAGACGCTGAACCAAAGCGAAAGTGGCTACTTCTTGGAATTCCACTCTGCATTGCCATGGGATTGCTGCAATTTGATCGCGCACTTGGCGGGAATAGTCGTAGCTGGATGTATGTCTTGGAGTGGCCATTTTTCGGCCTATTCCTCTTTTATATGTATTGGAAATTAGCCCAACCACATGAACCGTACGACGATTCACATGACCCTAAACGGGAAGTGGATTAGTTTTATTTAGATTATTTAATCCAGGATTGGAAAAGTGGACGACCTTCTGCATAACCTGAAGCTGATTGGATTCCAACAACAGCTCTCTCATAAAATTCAGTGAGGCTTCCAGCTCCGGCATATGTGCACGAAGAACGTAACCCAGCAATAATTTCATCAAGGAGATCTTCAACCCCAGGCCGATCTGGATTTATATACATTCGGGAGGAAGAAATACCCTCTTCGAATAAAGATTTTCGGGCTCGATCGAAGGCACCTTCACTCGCCGTGCGCGCAGCAACTGCTCGTGCCGAAGCCATTCCAAAGGATTCTTTGTAAAGGCGCCCATTTGAATCACGGTTGAGGTCACTTGGAGATTCAAGAGTTCCGGCAAACCACGACCCAATCATCACTTGAGATGCTCCTGCAGCAAGAGCAAGTGCAACGTCGCGAGGATGGCGAACGCCACCATCAGCCCAAACGGTTTTCCCATATTTTTTCGCTTCTGCAGCGCACTCTAATACCGCAGTGAATTGTGGGCGGCCGACTCCAGTTTGCATTCGAGTTGTGCACATCGCTCCTGGGCCAACACCAACTTTAATGATGTCTGCGCCAGCTTCGATAAGATCTTTTACACCTTCAGGAGTAACAATATTTCCTGCAACGATTGGGACGTCTGGGTTTAGGGCACGAATTATCTTCAATGCTTCAATCATTTTTACTTGATGTCCATGTGCTGTATCTACAACAAGCACATCCGCACCTGCATCAAGAAGTGCCTTTGCTTTACCAGCAACATCGCCATTAATTCCAACTGCAGCAGCTACTCGTAATTTACCTTTAGCATCGAGGGCTGGTGAATAAAGAGTCGCTCGAAGTGCGCCCGTCTTCGTCAATATCCCAATGAGCTTGCCATCTTGATCTACTACCGGAGCAAGACGCCTACGATGGGAATTTAAAAAATCAAATGCCTCATGTGGTGTCACATCTGCATTTAGAGTTACTAAGTCTTTGCTCATCACGACATGTACTTGGGTAAAACGATCAACTTTCTCTAAATCTGCTTCGGTAACTATCCCGACTGGTTTTCCATCTTCAACAACAATCAGGGCGCCATGAGCGCGTTTTGTAATTAGATCGATTGCATCTGCAACAGTTTCGTTAGGAGCGAGAGTGACAGGTGTATCAAAGAATGCATGGCGAGTTTTAACCCATGAAATTACATCGCTCACGATTTGAATCGGAATATCTTGAGGAATAACGGCAATGCCTCCACGCCGTGCAACTGTTTCAGCCATCCTGCGGCCGGATATAGCTGTCATATTTGCGACAACGATTGGGATTGTTGTACCAGTGCCATCTGATGAAGTCAAGTCCACATCCATACGGCTAGAAATTTCGGACTTGCTAGGGACCATGAAGACGTCGTCATAAGTCAGATCAAATGTAGGTTTATTTAAGAAGCGCACGTGTGGGAACTATACGCTCATTCTCAGCGAAGTGAGATTTAATAGCGCAATGTTCCCTTTACTGAGCCTGCGTACCGAGCTAGTTTTTTGGCTCATTGGGCTTGGTCTGACCATATTCATAGTGGTCAAGTGGCACCTACTAGAGGGCAAGAAGCTTCGTCACCACTCAGCACGATTTAGCTTGATTATATTTGTTCAAATTATTCTTTTGGCAGCGGCTGGAATAACAATTAACCGGGCAGGTGAATTCTATTCGTCATGGAATGACCTTGCGGGCATCAGGAGCGATTTGAGTAAATCGGCAGTAAGTACATCCGCACTTAGTGGAATTACTTCACACGATATTCGCAAAGGAAAACAAACTCCAGGTGGAAGTTTAGTGATTAAGAAAATCATCACTGGTGAAAACTCTGGGATTACAGATGCAGTCTACGTTGTATTTCCTCCAGCAATTGTAAAGGCGCTAAAAAATAATCCTTCGTTGGTTCAGATGAATATAGATTACAAAGTAACAGAATTGTTTTCAGGGTATCCAGGAGTCCCTGCTACGTGGATTGGGGCGCTGAAAGGAATTCCTGCGATAGAAAAACTTGAAAATGCTAAGAAAATTCCTCAAACGATTGCAATAATCCCCTCAATAAATGTGGTGCCCGGTGAAGATACCGAGTGTTTGAATTTTAGAAATGGCCCTCAAGTTGAAACCTGGCTAACAAAAGATATGCATTTGTTTGCAGAACGATATATTGGAATCGACTCCAGACCTTGGTCAACTTTTGGATATTCTACTGGCGGTTGGTGCGCTGCAGAAATTGCAATTCGCCATCAAGATCAATACAACTTTGCGGTCTCACTTGCCGGATATTTTGCACCTGCATTTGCAACTCGCACGAGCCCCATCGAACGCACATTTTTGAAAGCGGAATATGATTTGATACCACTTCTTCAGAAAGCGAATAACTCGGTAAAGCTATTAGTGATTGCCAGCCCGCATGATCGATTTTCTTTCGGTTCAACACAAAAATTCTTAAAGGCGGCTACTCCCATTGTTTCAATAAAATATGATGAAATTCCATCAGGCGGCCACAATTTATCTGTTTGGCGACCATTTGTTACTACGGGATTTCTTTGGATGAATCAGAATTAAACGGAATGACTCCGGAAGCTTGAAATAAATTTCTCTGCCCTTAGAGCCGCCCAAGTGACTGAAGGTAAGTCTCGGGGCTTTGGATAGAGGACATATCGAGTCTGCCATTCTGGATCAAACTTAGCGTTGAAGCGATAGAGAGATTCGACTTGAAAGAAATTTGATAAAAACCTTATGAAATTTCGGGTTCCACGAGTAATTGGACCCGCGCTAATTTTGTCGGCTCGCTCGAAGAGTGATCTAAAGGCGGCAAAATTTAGCGAGATGAATTTGAAGCCGTGCTCTTGTGCGTACTGCACTGAAGTAACAATCATTAGTTCATTGACACCCGAATCAGCGCCACGCTCGCGTTGCATCCGATCGAGTGAAAGGCTGTGTGTTGACCAAGGTACAAAATAAAGCAAACCCTTTATTTCACCTTCTTGGCGGGTGATCGTAATAAAGGCCTCACTATCTGAATCTTCACCGAAACGATCCATTGACATGGAAAATCCACGCTCTGGAACTCCGTAACGCCATTTTTTAGCAAGGACTCTAAGTTCTGTTTTTGTTACGTCATCAAGTTCATGCCAGCGACAAGTGGAAGCCGAATAACCTTTTCTTCCGATTCGATTGACCATGTGGCGAACATTGCCCATAGATCTTCCCTCTAGCGTGAATTTAGCGACATTTACTATTGCTTCATCACCGATATCGATTGCAAGCAAACCTGCTTTTTCAACCCATACTTCGCCACCACGGTCACTTGCACCCATAACGCCAGGAGTCCATGCGTGCTCTTTAGCCTCACTGAGGAATGCATCAATTGCATCTGGCCACAAACTAAATTCTCCAAAAGGGTCGCCACTTGCAAGCATCACTCCATTTTGAACTCGGTAAGCAATTCCCGCTTTCTTGTTTGCACTCCAAATAACATTTTTATCTCTTCGAGTGGCGAAATAGCCAAGGGAATCTTGCTCTGCATCGTGAGAAATCAATTTCTTCACAAGCTCTCGGTCAGAATCTTCCATAACCTCAATTGGCTTAACCCGTCGAAAATACATTCCAAAGGGAACAACCACAATAAAGAACCCAAGAATCGTGAGTGTTGTTGAAACTATGTCAGACATTCGCTCGCTAGCAAATTTTAAAGGCCCTGATATTCCCACAAACCCAAGCAACACAGTTATGGCGATATTAAGAAGGGAAGGTGAGCCCGTGAATGCATCTTGATGGCGATTGAGCAGGATAAGAATTCCCGCGATAAACATCACTAAAAAGGTGAAAACAAAGCCGTAAAACGGACGCAGTTTTGTTGTGGGATCAGATTTTGCGTAAAACTCATTTCGAAAAATTAACAAAAGTACCAACAGAGTGAAAGCGCCGGCGAGTTGAACCGGATGGTAGTGAAGTCGAAAGAAGTCGGATGCAATATTTAGTATCAAAATGGCAATTGTTAATGACCAGGCCCGACGTTTCCTGCGGATCAAATTTCTGGCCAAAATAATCAGAACAATTCCCGTGAAGACAGATGTAGCGAAAGCTGCAGAATCTACAAAGATCGGCAAGTAACGATCAAATTGTTTTGCATGTGCCTTAACTGGCCTAAGCACATTCAATAAAATGTCTGCCATTCCTGCGAGATATGTGAAACGACCAATGAGAAGTGGAACAGAGTTACGGATACTCATTAGCGAAAAATACCCGTGTGACCAAGTGAATATCTTCCGGGCTGTGGATAAATCGCAAGACCATGCGGTTCTTTACCAACTTTTATGGAACGAAGATATTTTCTATGTTCTAGGTCGAAAACATAAACAACCCCGTTGTACCTTCCCGATACCCAAAATTGTTTTCCATCCACTGTGATTCCGCCCATGTCAGGACTTCCTCCACCCGGGATCTTCATCTTTGCAACAATTTTATTATCACTAAATCGAAGAAGTGAAACCGATCCTTCTCCTCGATTTGTAATGACCATGTACTTTGAATCGCGGGTTACATAAAGCCCATGAGCTTCTCTACCTGTAGGGATGAAACCAAATGTTCCAAACTTGTTGGCAGGCATAGTCCACACACCGTCAGACATCATGTCGGCAACATAGAAAGTTGAACCGTCGGGCGAAATTTTCACATCCTGCGGCATCGGGATGTTTTTATGGGCATGCGCCCGTGGAATCGAAACATACTTTTCGACTTTCATCTTTGCCGTGTTGACCCAAAGGAGTTGCCCCGTAAATTCGCATGTTGCTACGAAGTAATTTCCATCTTTCGTCCAGTCTGCGTGATTTAAACCCTTGCAAGTAACCGGAACAACTTTCTTAATTGCCATTGTGTGTGGATCGCGAAAAACAAGTTGTTTATCTGCCTCTGCCATAACAATCGCGTATTTGCCGTTTGGAGTGAAATAAAGATTGTAGGGATCGTGCACATAAATCGGCTTTCCTGGGATGCCATTAGCGGGATTAATAGGTGTCAAATAATTTCCTTCATTGTTATTAACCCATAAAGTCTTCAAGTCCCACGAAGGCACTACATGCTGGGGCCCTTTCTTCATGGGGTAGGTCGCAATCACTTTCATGGTCTTTATATCAATTTCAGTCAAAGTATTA
>CAIKKN010000020.1 GCA_903827945.1 uncultured Actinomycetes bacterium
ATTACGCGGGCAAATAGTATCCGTAATTACTTCTTGGAAATATACCCCTGTGGACATTTTTGCCCGATGAAGGTCTTGATCTTTCCATTCTTGACGCACACGAGCTTTTTCACTGCAGGCTTTTTTGCCGTCGCAAGCCCATTTCCCATGACCATCAGTGACTGCGCGGATGACGCTGGAGCGATCGTAGCAGTCCCCCCTTGTAGGGCCTGGACTTGGCAATTGCCCTGTCGGAGAAGATTAAGTGAATTCCCAGTTACCGAACAAACATTTGGAGTTTGAGTTTGAAAGCTCACTGCTGCCCCACTTGAAGCGCTCGCACTTAACGCCAGGGATTTCTTCGCAAGGGACACTGTCGCAGGAAGTGAAAAGTTTATTGATTGGGCAGCCCGAGTAATCTCAAAGGTAAGCGGGGTGGGATCAGATGCTAGGTAATCGGCAGTTGCAGGGGATGAATAATTTAGAGTGCAAGTTCCCCCGCTGATAATAGAAATGTAAATTCCAACCGGGTAGCAAACAGTAGGCGTAGCACTAATTGGGGTTATGACACCGTCAACGCCGAAGACAAAGGGGCCGGGAATGGAGAGCGGAAGTATGGCCGAGCTCTGCGTTGCAACTGTTCCAGTCACAATCGTAGGTTTGGTGCGAGCTGCTGAAATCTTGACGACCTCAACATCTTGGTTATATTGATAATCAAGAGTCTTATCTGTGTAAACAATAAATTCGCAATCACCAACTGCTATAAAATTTACCAACTTTCCATCACTGGTACATACCGTGGGAGTCATTGCTTTAACTTTCAACGCAAGGGTGGGAACGTTTAGTTCGTAATGATCACTCGGGTTGATGCTCTCTCCAACTTTCCAAATTGGTGCGGTGACCGTGGCGTATTTAGGATTAACAAAGCGACTTGCGATTGCTTTGTTAAATGCCGGTCCAGTGAAAGTTGCGTATGCGAAATTTAAATATCCAGAGCTTCGAACAAGGAGTGCGTTTGTTGCACCAACAACTGTCGACGAAGAAGTAGGAGTAAATGCCGCAGTGGAGAAACCTGGAGCCCCGGTTGACGTCAGTCCAATGATAGGAGCAGCCGTTGCCCGATAAACGCCAGCAGGAAGAAGAGAAGGAATTGGATAGGTTCCTTTGAACTCCACTGTTTGAAGAGAACTATTCAAGGGTGAATCGGTGCGGGGTATATCAAGGGCAAAATTATTCACGCCATCATCTGTAAATGTGACATGGGCCTGAATAGTTGAGATTCCTGCAGGATTATTCACTACAAGATCAATACTGACAGTTTTATTTGCAGAGGCAATATCTACTGAGCTTGGTGAGATTGTAAATGCGATAAGTGTGGGAATAGTTGGGGTATCGGCATTGACTGGTTGAACAAAACTAGTAACTCCTGCAATAACCAGTGAAGTCAGCGCGACTTTCTTGCGATGATGGTATGAAAACTTCATGAAACTTTATCTCCCTCACAAGGACGCATCGAAAAATGCACGGGGCAAGGGTATCTAAACCAGAAGAGGCGCCTTTGCCACCTTCCCGGTGATGCCTGATTGGTGCCTCTGCGCCGACATAGGTATGGCTTGTGCTTCCGGGGCGCGCTAGGCCAATGGCGCTTGCTTTCTGGAGGAGCAAAGGTCGATTTTTG
>CAIKKN010000021.1 GCA_903827945.1 uncultured Actinomycetes bacterium
ATGTTGGCCAAGCGCAGGACCCACTGGTGGAGCTGGTGTTGCTGCTCCTGCCTGGATCTGCAACTTGATAAGTGCAGTTATCTTCTTCTTTGGTGCCATTTTCTTTTCCTCTTTCTGGTTTTCTTAAAAGTTCGTTAGATCTTTTGGACTTGGTTGAAGTGAAGCTCTACAGGGGTCTCGCGGCCGAAAATAGAAACAAGAACTTTGAGCTTTGCTTGATCAGGCATGATTTCTGAAATAGAAGCAGGAAGCGTTGCGAATGGACCATCCATAACGGTAACTGACTCTCCGATTTCGAAGTCAACAAGCTTGATATCTGCCTTGCCAGCCTTTGCAGGACGTGGAGACAAGATGTTCTCAACTTCTTCATAACTTAACGGTGATGGGTGGTGCGCATTTCCAACGAAACCAGTAACTCCAGGAGTGTTACGTACGCAAGACCATGACTCATCGGTGAGATCCATGCGGACCAAAACATAACCAGGGAAAACATTCCGCTTAACCTGCTTGCGCTGACCGTTCTTGATCTCAGTAATTTCTTCTTCTGGAACTTCAATCTGGAAAACATAATCTTCCATGTTCAAAGACTGAATACGGTTTTGAAGACTTCCCTTTACCTTCTTCTCATAACCAGCGTATGAGTGGACGACATACCAGTCGCCGGGAGCGGCACGAAGGACGCGACGGAATTCCGCACGCTCTTCATCAACTTCTTCTTCTTCGTCGTTGTCGTTGTCGTTGTCGTCGTTGTCAGAATCAACCGTTTCAATAGTTGCTTCCTCAGTTTCAACCACGTGCGTATCTTCAATCAAATCTTCAGCTGGAACCAGCGCCTCAGTATTTTCATCTGCGGTCTGGGCGAGCGCTGCCTCGAATGCGTCTACAGGAGTTTCTAGATTTTCCATTGTCATTAGCCAAACACCAAGAAGACTACTTTGGTGAGAATAACGTCAAGCAAAGAAACTACGGCGATAATGAAAAGAACGAAGACCATTACAACAGCTGTATACGTTGTGAGTTGGTTGCGTGTTGGCCATACAACTTTCTTTAACTCATAAACAACTTGGCGATAGAAAAGGCCAATTCGACCAAAGAGCCCTAATGACTCTTGGCTTTCGTGTTCATCATGAACTTGATCAACCACGTTGTTACCTTTCCTCTTTCATTCGTTTAAAACATTTCATTCGTTTACTACTTCACGTACTTGCAGGGCAGGAGGGACTTGAACCCCCAACCGCCGGTTTTGGAGACCGGAACTCTGGCCAGTTGAGCTACTGCCCTTCAAGCGTTTACTCAATTCGCGTCTTCGAGTTCAGGCATGCAGAAGCATGACCTTTCATCAAATCCGAGGATTAGGTGCAAGCGCCAGACCGGGAAGTCTAGGGGGCTTGGCAATATAGGTAAAATCCGAGCATGACCTCAACACCTAAATCCCGTGTATCTGCCCGAATTGCAGCAATCGCCGAGTCAGCCACCCTCGCGGTGGACGCCAAGGCAAAAGCTCTCAAGGCAGCCGGCCGGCCAGTAATTGGCTTTGGCGCAGGCGAACCAGACTTTCCTACACCGGATTACATTGTTCAAGCAGCAATCGAAGCAGCAGCAAAACCTGCAAACCATCGTTACACACCAACACCGGGTCTTCCTGAACTTCGCGATGCAATCGTTGCAAAGACAAAGCGCGATTCAAATTATGAAATTACTGCCGATCAAGTGCTTGTAACAAATGGTGGCAAGCAAGCTGTCTATCAATCATTTGCATCCATCATTGATCCAGGTGATGAAGTAATACTTCCTGCGCCATATTGGACGACTTATCCAGAGTGCATCAAACTTGCAGGAGGTAAAGCAGTAGAAGTATTTGCAGATGAAAGTCAAAACTATTTAGTCACCGTTGAACAACTTGAAGCAGCACGCACTCCTAAAACAAAAGCACTTCTATTTTGTTCACCATCAAACCCAACCGGTTCTGTCTATGGAGAAGCGCAAGTTAAAGAAATCGGTGAATGGGCACTGGCTCATGGTATTTGGGTCATAAGCGATGAAATTTATGAACATCTCCTATACGACGGCGCGACATCTCCAAGCCTTCCAGTCTTAGTTCCGGAAATGAAAGACCAGACAATTATTTTGAATGGTGTTGCAAAAACTTATGCAATGACAGGGTGGCGCGTAGGTTGGATGGTTGGGCCAAAAGATGTCATAAAAGCTGCAACAAATCTACAATCACATCTTTCATCAAATGTCTCTAACGTTTCGCAGCGTGCGGCAATCGCAGCACTTTCTGGATCACTTGATGCAGTGAAAGAGATGGGCGTTTCATTTGATCGTCGTCGCAAACTCATAGTGAAAATGCTCAACGAAATTCCAGGCGTAGTTTGCCCAACGCCAACAGGTGCTTTCTACGTTTATCCATCGGTAAAAGGCATCTTAGGTAAGGAAATTCGCGGTAAGCGTCCTCAAACTTCTGCTGAGCTTGCAACTCTCATCTTGGAAGAAGTGGAAGTCGCAGCTGTCCCTGGTGAAGCCTTCGGACCATCTGGATACCTTCGCTTTTCCTATGCTTTGAGCGATGAAGATATCGTTGAAGGAATTACACGAGTACAAAAACTTTTAGCCGAAGCAAAGTAAAAATTAAAGGGTAATTCCTACGATTTGAACTTCCGGTTCCAAGGTAATTCCAAAAACCTCTTTAACTTTATCTCGTGCCATTCGCGCCAATTTAATAATGTCTTCTGCTGTTGCATCACCAGCATTTGAAAGTGCAAGCACATGCATATTTGAAATTGCTGCGCCACCAGATTTATCGCCTTTATGGATCCCGGCGTTCTCCATTAGCCAAGCCGCAGACGTTTTAATGCTCCCGTCAGGTTGCGGCCAACGTGGCGCATCCACAGGGAGTTTTGCCGCGACATCGACTGAAACAATTGGATTGGTAAAGAAGGAACCCGCAGAAGCAACTTCACCTTCTAACATTCCCTTACGCTTTCGTATAGTTAATACGGCATCGCGCAACTTTTTTGTATCTACCCGGTCTCCAACTTTGACACCAAGTTCGGCTGCAAGTTCTTGATACATCACTGGCAACGACTCAACTCCACGTCTCAATTGGAAAGTGACATCGAGAATAACGAATCTCCCTGCCTCTTTCTTGAATTTAGATGAGCGATAAGAGAAATCACAATCAGCGGCGGCAAAAGTGGTGACCCGCTTCTCTATTCGATCATAAGCTCGCACTCGAGCGATTGCTTCAGAAACTTCGTGCCCATATGCACCAATGTTTTGAATCGGGGCTCCGCCTACAGTTCCTGGAATCCCACTGAGTGATTCCAGATTTGCTAGCCCCTTATCCAAAGTGAATTTAACAAATTCGTCCCAATTATCTCCGGCGCTTACTTGCAGCATTCCCCCGCTGCATGCATCAATCTCGTAAGAATTACCCTTTGTTTCTACTCGAATCACAATTCCGCTAAAGCCTGTATCTGACACAAGAATATTTGAACCGCCGCCAAGAATCAGAACTGCCTCGCCTGCATCATCGGCTCTTGAAATTGCATCGATAAGTTCTGCTTCTGTTTGCGCATGCACAATTCGATTCGCTGGTCCCCCAACGCGAAGAGTCGTGTATTTTGAAAGCGCTGTCATAGGTAAAGGCTAACGCCGAGGCACCAAGATCTCATTCTTCCCACGAAAGCGATCCAAAATTCGGTCATACGTCTTCTTAGATTGAGCGTCGCGGTACTCCGGATCAGTGTCGTAATAGCCGTGATGACGACCTTGCTCCAACGGCAGATCCATCTGCAAAAGCCGCCCATACCCTTGCCGAACGCGAAGGGAAAATTCAATATCTGCATTTCGGTAATAAGCCGCACGAATATTGAATCCTGTTGCTCCAATCGCATCTTCAACTTTCATTGCCATGAAATAGCTAAACAGAACATCAACTTCGCCGGGACCAACATCGCTCACGCTACGCCACTCATCTTCGACATTTATAAGTCCGCCGTGCCAACCGATAACGCTCCACGAATCTTCCTCAAATTTCTGCATGACTGGCGTGATTGCATCGCCAGTGAAAATTGTGGAGGGGTCCATAAGAATCATTATTGGAGATGGAGAAAACTTCAACAAGGTGTTAGCGGCTTCTCCCCAGCCGACCCCACCAATAATATGAATCAGAACCGTTCGCTCATCCATCTCTTGTGCAAGGGGTTGTACGTCGAAGTCACCGGCTGCAATAACAGCAATTCCCGTACCTGCAGGCGCAAATTCTTTTATCTTTTGAATGGATTTGGCCGCATCCTCTGCGTAGCCATCAACAATTAGAGCACACGTAACAGGAAAAGTTGATTTCGATATACGACGTATATCGCCAATGCGCTGGACTGTGATGTAGCGAGGATTTGATGTCATACCGAAAAAGTCGCTTTGGCCATTCCTAGAACCTTTACTTCATTACAAAGTGCAGTGATATCAATCTTTACTAGCCCTGCCTCGACGCTGGAGACTTTGGCGCTAATAACTAACTCGACCTCAGTATCTGCTGGCACAACCACAGGCTTTGTGAATCTTGCAGAAAATTCTCTGACCTTTTCACTTCCCTTTGCAACGTCACTTACATAGCGGCCAGCCAACGCCATCGTAAACATCCCATGTGCAATAACGTTTTCTAACCCAACTGATTTTGCAAAATCTTCATTTTGGTGAATTGGATTCTGATCGCCACTTGCATTTGCGTATGCCACTAATTTCGCACGATTGATTGCAAAAGTTTGTGGAGCTAATTCTTGACCGACGTCAAAGCTCATGCGCGCACCACTAGCGTTGACCATGAAGATGCAAGAAGGACATCTCCAGCGTGTAAGTCAGAGCGCACTGTCGCAATTTCATTTCCAGCAAGAACACGCACAGATTCAATTGTGGATGAACAAATGATTTTGTCTCCGGCAACTATGGGGCGATGAATTTCAAATCGCTGGTCGCCATGGACAACTCGAGTCCAATCTAAACCTGATTCCTGTAACAAACTTTGTGACTCGGCCAAAGAGATGGAAATTGAATAAGTTGGCGGCGCTACAGAAATATTTGGTTCACCAATAGCGAGCGCAAAGGCAGTGATTGATTCTTGCGAAACGATAAATTCCTTGGCACCAACAAAGGTGCGCCCGACGACGTCGGGATTTAGCATCTGTGTTAGCGAGTCTCGCGATGAAGTGTTGAAGACTTACAACGTGGACAGAACTTCTTCAGCTCAAGACGATCTGGGTCGTTACGACGGTTCTTCTTGGTGATGTAGTTACGCTCTTTGCAGTCAACGCAGGCCATAGTGATCTTTGGGCGGACATCCGCACTCTTACTTGCCATTTGTTGAGCTCCTTTTACATATTGCTTACCAGCTGCTGATTTACTTAAATCAAGAGCAGAAGGCTACTTCACCCTCTTATTTAAAGAAAATCTGAGCGTATTTCACGCTCAGGTTTTCCTGTCGTACTAGTAGCGGAGGCGGGATTTGAACCCACGACACAGCGATTATGAGCCGCTTGCTCTACCAAGCTGAGCTACCCCGCCGAGCCCCCAATCGGAATCGAACCGATGACCTTTTCCTTACCATGGAAACACTCTACCGACTGAGCTATGGGGGC
>CAIKKN010000022.1 GCA_903827945.1 uncultured Actinomycetes bacterium
ACATTCTTACTAAATTCCCTGCCGATGAACTTTTCATCGCCAACGAGTATTAATCGGTAAGAAAGAACGCTCAAGGGCACTACCCTCATCCTGTGTTCGGATTCTTAGCTTTCTTCGTCGGTGCCCTCACCGCCCTGCAATCTCGGGCAAATGGACGTCTTGCGATTCATCTCAACAACGGCATTCTTGCTGGCCTAGTTTCCAACTTAACCGGATGGTCGCTGATTTTTATTATTTTGGCTTTCTCCAAGAAGGATCGAACTAGTTTTATTCGCGTTCTTAAGGCTTCACGTCACCGAGAGATCAAGCTCTGGGAAGTAATGGGCGGTTTTGGAGGCGCATTCTTCTTGGCCGTCCAAAGTTCTAGCGTTCCAGTTGTCGGCATTGCTCTATTCACCATCGGGCTTGTGGCTGGACAGACCTCGTCCTCACTTCTCGTGGATAAATTGGGCATCTCTCCAAGTGGCAAGAAGCCTGTAACTCTTCTTCGAGTGAGCACAGCTCTTCTCACACTTCTTGGCGTGACAATTGCCGTTCTTCCCAAGCTCTCGCAAGGAAAATTTAGTTTTATCTACATTATTTTGGCGCTTCTTACAGGAGTCATCGTTTCGTTCCAGCAAGCAATTAATGGTCGCCTCAATGTTGTCGCCCAGCGCCCGATTGTGACTGCCTGGTTTAACTTTGCAGCCGGAACCGCGCTGCTCCTTGTTTTCCTTGCGGTTAATCTATTGCTCGGTGGCAAGGTTGGATCACTTCCAGGAAATCCACTTATGTACGCAGGTGGACCTATCGGATTAACCTTCATTGCGATCTCTGCTTACACAATTAAAGAACTAGGTGTTCTGAACTTTATTATGTTTAGCGTTGCCGGTCAGGTTGTTACCGCATTAATAGTCGATGCGATTGCACCCGCTGATAACGCGAAGTTGAGCTTATGGGTAATTGTGGGAACGCTAATAACCTTTGTATCGGTATTGATTCCGAAAATTTCCGAACAGCTTGGAAAGAAGAAGGCTTAGCCTTCGCCGTTTCCACCTTCTGCTGCTTCGTGTCCTGATGTGCCTTCAGCTCCACCAGGTGCTGCAGAGATAGATGGCTTACCACCAAGCATCGGCGCTGCAGAAGCAGTGCTGCTTAAGCTTGAAGGTTTTGCAATCTTTGCTGCGCCTTCGTCATCTCCGCCATGGAAAACAACGAGCGCTCCGCCGCCGACTATAAGAATGCCGGCGAGGATAAGAATAATTTTGCGCATTTCTGCTCCTTTATAAAGTTATTTAATTCTACTCACTTAGCGAGTTGGTGCACTTTTGTGACGAGGCTTCTTTGCAGCGACTTTCTTGCCGCCCTTTGCCAAGGCACGTGGTGCAGCTTTACCCGTTGAAGTTTTTTTACGGGCAGCACTCTTTACTGCTGGATCAAATTTATTTGTACGAAAAGTCTTTTTCTCTGAGTCAGCACCTGTCGTTTTTGCAAAACGCTCGGCGCGATCATTATCGCGAGACTTTTTTACAGCAGCTTTTGCTGGAGAAAGCTTGCGAGCACCAGGCTTACTTGGTTTTGAACCAGGCTTTACGTTGAACTTATCTTCGCGCTTTGGATATTTTGGCTTGCTAACGCGATCGCGACGCTTCTGCTCTGTCTCATCAACAATACGAAGAACTTCACGCTTTTCTACAATTGGCTTGTAAACGCGCTCTTCTTTTTTGTGTGCAGGCTTTGCTGCAACTGGCTTCTCAAACTTCTTTTTCTCCGCAAAAGGCTTAGAATAATCCTTCTTTGCGTACTCGCGCTTAGGAGCCTCTTTCTTCTCATATTCGCGCTTTGGTGCTTCGCGGTCTGCGCGAGAGGTGAATCCACCATCGCGATCACGCTTTGGGTAATCCGTTTTAGGGAATTCTTTCTTGTCGAAATCACGCTTTGGAGCCCGATCGCGCTTCTGGAAGTCTCCAGGGCGGTCGCTTCTCTCGCCACGAGAGCGATCGAAAGAACGCTCACCTGAGCGGCCACGAGATGAACCTGAACGCTCGTTACGACGAGGTGCTGGTTCTGTGACGATTACTGGGATACCTGATGGCTCTTGTGCGCCGGTGATGGTGACAAGATCATCATGCATTGGATGCACGAAAGATTCCTTGAGCTTTACGCCTGCACGAATTGCTAGGCCAAAGATGCTCTTCTTTTGCTTATGTGTTCCGATTGAAACAACAGTTCCTGTTGCTCCGGCACGCGCTGTGCGTCCTGCGCGGTGCAAGTAATCCTTGTGATCTTGCGGTGGATCAACGTGGACGACAAGGGAAACGTCGTCTACGTGAATTCCACGAGCTGCAACGTCTGTTGCAATCAAAGCTGTTGAATGTCCAAGTTTGAAACCTTCGAGAACGCGTGTGCGTTGGCTCTGAGTCTTTCCACCGTGCAATACGGATGCTGCAACACCTTGTTGACGAAGTTTGTCTGCAAGTTTGTCTGCACCATGCTTTGTCTTCACGAACATGATTGTGCGACCTTCACGTGCTGCAATCTGTTGCAAGATTGTGTCGCGGTGAATTTGATCAACAATGAGAACGTGATGCTCCATGTTTCCTGCAGTTGACTTCTCATTTTCCAATGAGTGAGTTACTGGATCTTTTAGGAAGCGACGCACAAGGGCGTCGACATCGCGATCCAAAGTTGCAGAGAACAAGAGACGCTGACCATTTGGGGGAGTTAAGTTCAAGATTTGTGTGACGATTGGGAGGAAGCCCATATCTGCCATCTGATCTGCTTCATCCAAGATTGTTATTTGGATATCGTCCAAGACCATGTACTTCTTCTTTAGAAGATCTTCTAAGCGACCTGGTGTCGCAACAATGATTGGGACTCCGCGCTTTAGGGCAGCTTGCTGAGTTGTGTAAGACATTCCGCCTGCAACAACTTGTGAATTCAATCCAACGGTACGAGCCAATGGCGCTAGAACTTCGCTGATTTGAACTGCGAGTTCGCGGGTTGGAGCAAGTACAAGACCAAGTGGGCGACCCGGACGAGCTGTCTGTCCAGCCAAACGAGTCATCATTGCTAAACCGAAAGCAAGGGTCTTTCCAGAACCGGTCTGACCGCGGCCAAGTACGTCGCGTCCTGAAATCGCTTCAGGAAGTGTTGCTTTTTGAATAGGAAATGGGGTTGTTTTGCCTTCTTCTGTAAGAGCGGCAATGAGAGCAGGGTGAACACCTAAAGATTTGAACGTCATGAAACTACTACCAATCGAGAGTTGCTTTATAGAACAAGCGTGTCCCGACTCGATTCATCTATTTAGAATTCGATAACTGGCTGACCAGAAAAGACTCGCAAGTAATGCAATAAGCCAATTGTAACTTATTTAATTACTGCTCTACGCCATGCGGCATATTGGTCTGCAAGTGGATCATTCACGCGTGAAAGTTCGCGTCCTAACGCTCGTTCAAGCAATAAATCTGCAAACTCTGGATTACGCGCCAGTACAGGTCCGTGTAAATAGGTACCAAATACATTTCCTACAACAGCGCCATCGACACCACCCGCACCATTGCCAGACCCTGTAATTACACGTCCCAACGGTGTAATTCCACCAGCGAGATTCGTTTGGCCGCCATGATTTTCAAAGCCAGTCAATTCAACGTTCACAACATCAGAATAGATTTTGATATCTCCAACAAAACGTGATGATCCAGGAATGGTTTCCATATCAATTACACCAAGTCCTTCTTGTTTCACGCCGCCTGCAAAATATGAATTACCAAGAATTTGAAAACCTGCGCAGACTGCAAGAACGACGCGAGATGTGAAATCAAAACCTTTGAGTGCCTTGCACGAGAGAACCTGCGCTGCATCTTCTGCGCCACCCAATAAATAAATATCGCCATCATCCGGAAGTTCATCGCGGTAGGAGACGTCAACGATGTGGGCCTTTACTCCTGCTAGCCCTGCGCGAAAGGCCAAGACATCGGCATTTCCGCGATCGCCATATGTTCCAAGTAATTCGTTGTGAATGCGAACGATGCGGATGCTCATCTAGCCCACCAACTCAAAGAAGGCTGTGTAGGCTGCTAAAACCTCTACGGGGCCAGCAAATTTGGCGGCTGCTGCATTGAAGTCTGCAACCAGTTCTGCGATTACGCCTTCGCAGTGCAGGCGATAGGCAAGGTCTATTCCGCGCTCACCGGTGACGACAACGTGTTTGCCGCGCAGAGATGAAAAGTCAATATCCCACAGCCAGGAAGTATCGATGCCATCTACTTCGCGAGCATTGAGAATCAAGATAACTTTCTCACCAGTGATGCCCGCAAGTGCTTCACGCCACGATGCCGGGTTCTTTGTTAAGCGTATTGCGCAATCTGCGTTGATGAATTTCTTAGAAACTTTTCGCTCGAGGCTTGCGACATCAACTTCGTGCCACGGTACGCCAAAGCGTTCGGCAGTGGCGTTTGCAAGAACTTCATTGCGAAGCGCCGCCGAACTTGCTTCAAACTGCTTATCTGAATAATGGTTATTTAATCCGCACACACATTTGTAAAGTCCGCCGTGCCAATCTAGATATGAACCACATGATGGGCAAACTGCTCCATCAGGATGTCGGCCAGCTGCGCCGCCGAATGAGACGCGCACACTATTTTTGGCACTTGATATAACGTAATTAACGAATGGGTCATCCACATCTGCAATAAACGTCGCATTTGACGATGCGGCCATCTCTCTCCAGCGATCTGCCACACGCTTTACTTCATGCATGCGGTGCAGTTGATCGCGAGTCAGATTCAATAACAAAATCGCTTCTGGATTTGTTGCTTTTGCAACGGCAGGAAGGTGAAGTTCATCTACTTCCAGTACTGCGTACTCGGATTTCGTCATTAATGCGTTTGCAACACCACGGGGCAAATTGGATCCAGATTTGGATGTCGTGACGCTTCCCGCAGTCGCCATAAAGCCAGCCAGCGCACGCGTTGTTGATGTCTTTCCGTTCGTTGCCGAGACCAAAATAACCTTACGGCCAGCGGCTAATTTCGAAATAGCGTTTGGGCAAAGAATGAGAAGAACTCGCCCAGAAATGGTTTCACCAGATTTGCCAAGTAAGGAATGCGAGGCCCATCCCGCTAGACGGGCGACCAGCAAAGCAAAAGTGAGTCTCATTCAGGAAATACCGTATGAACCGCGATGTTTGGAAACTCCTTATTGAATTTAGCTTTGCCGCCAAGACCAGGAATTTCAAGCAAAACGGCCACAGCATCAATCGTGCCTCCGCACCGTTGAATTAACTTAGACGCAGCTTTCAGCGTTCCACCGGTTGCAAGAACATCATCGAGCAGCAAAACGCGCTCACCAGCCAACACCGCATCTTGATGTATTTCTAAAGTGTCGATTCCATATTCCAAACCATACGTCTCTGAATGCGTGAGGTAAGGCAGTTTTCCTGATTTGCGAATCGGTACAAATCCTTTGCCGGCATAGCCCGCAACAGCAGCAGCCAAAATAAATCCACGAGCTTCAATTCCGGCGACGAGATCATAACTTTCTGAATAGGAAGCAATCTCTTCCACAACCGTCGCAAATGCCTCGGCGTCCTTCAGCATCGGAGTTACATCTTTGAAAGTGATTCCTGGATTTGGGAAATCGGGTACAACGCGGATCAATGCAAGCGCGTCTGCCTTGGAAGTACTCATTAAGTCAGTATAAATCCGTTGCGAAGGTTGGAGCCTCAGGCCGGGATTGAACCGGCGACCTGTCCATTACGAGTGGACTGCTCTACCACTGAGCCACTGAGGCGGGCTATTAAGCGGTAATTCTAACCGGCAAAAACTCCCACCTCACTCACAGGCGGTTCTGCGTGCCTGCCAAGGTCCATCAATCAAGGTAGGGACATGAAACGACACATAGCAATCTTGGCATTTGGCATCATCATCGCCGCCGGAGCTACTTTTTCTCAGATCAGTTCTGCAGCACCTGGCTTGGCATCGGCTTCCTCTGGTTCCAATCTTGCAGCGCATCAATTAGCTCCAACCACTATAGGAAGCGCCGCTTCCGTTCATGGAGTCGCACAAGACGACTAGGAGATACTTACTTCTCCTGAATGGTTTTGCAGAACAACAGAAACAATTCCAACTTCGCCATCGTTTTCTGATGGATCAACAAATTCAACATCGATATCACCAAGGTGAGTTTCGATATCTCCAGCAAGCCACTCTTCGACAGTTTGTTGCGAGCCTGCAATAACAAGTTTTTCGATTCGAGATCTTGCACTTCCATCTGATGATGGGTGATCCGTGGACAACCATTGGACGAAGAATGGAAGTTGTTCGTTGTGTAGCAATTCTTTAATTCCAAGTTGCTTCCACTTTAAATCTGTTCCATCTGGACGACGACGATGTCCTTCGACAGCTTCGCGGCCGATACGTGATTCTAACTTTGAAATATCTTTTGTTGAAAGTACCCAAGACAACCAACCGCCGCCTTCAGCAGCTTTTCTTGATACTGCTTTACCAAATGGTGTTTGTTCTGCAGCTGGGTGATCAAGTGCGCACACAACCTCAATGTATTGGCCCCCTACGAGTGGCGCCGTAAAGTTGCGGGTTCCAAAACGTGGGTGGATTCCACCGTCAACAAAGGCTGTTCCAATTTGAGAACCGATTCTTTGGACGACATCAGAAATTTGATCGTGGGTCGTGGCATAAGAGACATGGTCTAAGCGCATGGGGAAATTCTGCACCATAGAAAGGGGTGCTCTTTACCAATTGTGGGGCTACTTCACGCGTGAAAAAAGCAACAAAAACGTTATATAAATAGATTTTCCGCGATTAGCGGAGGGAAACCATCAACGCTTCCATCGTCAACAATGGCGCCGCGTTTCGGGCCAATCTCGCCCTCGCATCCATCACTGCATCGATTTTGGCGATGATTTTCAACTTCTCAGAATCGCTAGCTACGCCGACTAATTGATCGCGATACTTCACTGCGATATCGAGCAAAATCGTATCTAGGGTGTCATGAACCATTCTTGTCTGACGAGACTTCTGGCCCTTCTCCAACTCCTTGATTGCCTTACTTCCGCCTGCAGTCAACTTACTTCCCTGTTGGCCCCACGCTTCCTTTGCTTTCTTTAACTCTTCATCATTCAAAGTTTCTGCAACACTTTCGGCGCCGCTCTTCGCCAGCTCGACAATCTTTGCCGCGGCCATAAATGCGCCAGCGATATCTTTAATTTCAAAAGGCAGGCGCAAGATTTCATCAGATGTTGTGGTTGGCAATTGCGCAGGTGCGACAAAGGCCAATGTACGAACACGGCTTCTGATTGTTGGAATCACATCTGCAGCCGACGGCGCGCATAAAATCCAGACGGTTCGTAGGCCCGGCTCTTCAATTGCTTTAAGCAAAGCATTTGCCGCTGAATCCGTTAGGCGCTCCGCGCTTTCTAAAATGACGACGCGATAATTTGAAGTCGATGGACTCCATGATGCGCGTTGCACTAATTCGCGAACGTCATCAATCTTTATAGACAAGCCATCTGTTTTAACAAGTTCTAAATCTCCATGTGATCCTGCCAGTGCGGTTTTGCAATCACTGCAATCTGCGCATCCTTCGCTTTTACACAGAAGTGAGGCTGCAAATAACAAGGCAGCCTTTTCGCGCCCAAAGCCAGTGAATAACCACGCATGGGTCATCTCCTGGGATTCGGAAGCGTCATTCGCCGCAGCCTTCGCAGCCATTGTCAGAATAGGAAGAGCCTGCTTCTGCCCCTTCAGAGCGTCAAAAACGCTCATTTACTTGCCTTTTTGGCCTTCTGATTGACCTTGAGCAGTGGCAATACATCTACGCGCTCACGAATGGCTTCATGGATTGCTTCCACGCTCTGTTGGGCGTCCACCACCAAATAACGATCTGGATCCACGCGCGAAAGGTTTAAAAACTCTGTTCGCACGCGCTCGTGGAAATCCAAAGGTTCAGATTCCAATCGGTCACGTGATGTTAAACGGCCAATTCCGACATCGGCTGGCAGATCCAAAATAATTGTTAGCGTTGGCGTCAATTGTTCGGTCGCCCACCTAGAAATTCGGGCAACTTCCGCTGGTTGCAAAACTCGACCGGCGCCTTGATAAGCAATTGAAGAATCCAAATAACGATCGGTGATAACTACTTTGCCCGCGTCCAACGCCGGGCGAATCATTGAATAAACGTGGTGCGCGCGATCGGCCGCATAAATTAAAGCCTCTGCGCGTGGAGAGATGTGGCCAGTTTCATTTGCAAGCAAAATGCCGCGAAGTTGCACACCTAAATCAGTTCCACCTGGTTCGCGAGTCAGCAAAACTGTTTCGCCGGTTGATTCCAAATACTCTTTAAGCAATTTGCTTTGAGTTGATTTTCCCGAACCTTCGCCACCTTCAAATGAAATAAATACACCTTGGTGAGTTGCACCGGTGATTGCTCCGAGTTCACCACGGAAAGCCATCATGATGTCAGACCACAAGGAAATGTTTGGGCGATCTTTCATCCGGCGATAAGAAACAATTCCCACAGTCACGCTAATTAGCCCCGCACCAAACATCGTGAATGCTGCGCCATTATAAGAAACGTGGAAGTGATAAACATTGAATGTGTGGCGCCCCACGGCCGCGGCCACTGCGGGCGCAATTGCTAGAACGCCAACCAAAGAGATGCGAATGAGGGATTGCACGAAGGCAAAGGTGCGACCACGAACTTCATCCTCGACTTCAAGGCCAAGCATCGTGAAGCCGGTGACCCATGAGAGGCCGGCAAATGCACCCAATAAAACGACTATAAATAAGGCTAAAACGAGGTTTGTAACCATCGCAAGGAGCAATAGGAAGAAGGAGGAGACGGTTAGCGATGCGCCAAAAATTCGGCGGCGAGAGAATTGCCCAAAGATCTTTGGTCCAAGTGAAATGCCAAGTGCGAGACCTAGGAAGACAGCGCCAAACAAAATACCGTAGGCGGCATCACCAGCATTGAGATCGCCCACAAATGTACGAGCCAATCCGATAACAGCGCCGGCCGCAAAGAACGCACCGAGCATGCCAAAGATCAAACCGCTAATTACCTTGTTGCTCTTTACGAACTTGAAACCTTCAAACAAGGACTTGCCAATGTTTTCACTCTTCGCTTTTGCATCAGCCGCTCCACGAGGAAGCATCTTGAGTTGGTAGACAACAAAAGCTGTATACAAGAAGGAGAGCGCGTCCACATAAAGAGCCAGATCTGCTGGTGTTGCAAACTTGGTGTGCTTCAAGCCAGCGCCGGCAATCGCAATCAGCGCAAACACAATCGAAGCGACGGGAGCGGTTCCATAAGAAGCAAGAAGTGTTACTTGGTTTGCCGATTCCAGCTTTGCTTTAGGTACCAAGTTAGGGACGGAAGCTTCTTTGGCGGGGGACCAGAACAAGGTCACTGCTTCGACTAAAACAGTTGCCGTGTAGAGCCAGAGGTAATTTCCAACGATTGGAATTGAAAGATACAAACCAAAACGCAAAATATCGCAGACAATCATGAGGCGGCGGCGATCAAAACGATCGGCAATCACACCCGCGATTGGTCCAAGAAATACAGCTGGTAACAAACGGACGATAAAGACACCTGCGATAGCAAAGTTCGCCTTTTTGTAATCCGAGCCCGCTAACTCTTGAGCGAGCGCAGTTGTGGCCAACAAGCCGAGCCAATCACCAAAGGAGGAGAAGGCCATCGAATTCCAGAGCTTCCTAAAAGCCGGGATCGACAACACACTTCTTGAATCCGCCTGCGCCGGGGCGCCGGGATATGGCATCTGCTGTGACATAGGAGAGAGTCTAGAGCCGCCCAACGCCATCCCCAGGCTTCCAAGCAGGTTGTAAAAGGTTACCTTTTACAACTATCATTAATGCTCGAGGGGGTCATCAAATGGGAATACCAGTAAAGCTTTCTGATTCTTTGGTTGAGCAAGCAACAAGAATCGCCAACCACGAACATCGGTCTGTCCCGATGCAAATTGAGTATTACTTCAAAATTGCGGCCATCATGGAAGCCAATCCCGACCTTTCATTTAAATTGATCAAAGAGATTCTCAAAGCTGATTCTGAGGAAGCCACCGAGGAATACTCCTTTAACTAATGCGTCCAATCACGACGCCGAGATTCAACAAGGATGCCAAGAAACTCTTTCCGAAACAAAAGGCTGCCCTGGATAAGGCAATCAATGCCATTTGCGCCAACCCAAAAATCGGTGATCAAAAGGTTGGCGACCTCGCAGGAGTTTACGTTTACAAATTCAAGTCAGGCGATCGCGAATGGCTTCTCGCTTACCGCATTCAGTCCACAGAAGAGCTGAAATTACTTACTTTTGGAAGTCACGAAAATTTTTACCGCGATTTGAAGTGACCCCGCAGGAAGATTAAGCGGCCCTCTATTTACTTATCAGCTGGCGTATTTGTTGCTCTTCACAAGGATTGTCTTCACTTGCTCCTCCGATAAGCCCCATCTCTTGCGGCCCTCGTGCGTTTGCGGTGGCCACGATGGCAACAAGCCATGCGACAACACGGCTAGCTCATAGCGCGTATCAGCCAGACCCTTCCTATGAAAGAGCTCTGCCCAATCAGGCCGATGGCCTTCGTCAATTGCTCTGAGGATCGAATCCACAGCCTTCTGTACTTCGTGAATTGCAAATACCAACTCTTTATAGCTTTCCATCACCGCTCCCTCCGTAGGCGCGGAAAGTTTCTCACTCGAATCTGAGAACACCCACTCAGGATTCTGGGGGTAACCCCCCTGATTAGGGCGACAAACTAAGAATTTTTGTTTTGGCTTGCACTTACGTTCTCAACCAACCGTCATTACCGTGCTTGGATGATTTGTCGTCCAAGAACGTGGCGTGTTTTGGGAAAATTCCGTTTGCCAATTTCTCGGGTATGAATACATTGTCTTATTTACATAATCAAAACTATTTGAAAAATAGATAGTGGATCCAGGTATAACAAGAGACTCAATCGTCGCTAGCCAATAATCTACGTAGGCTTGTTCCATTTCTTGAAAAGACTCCACATTAATTACCAAATCAAAGGACTCAAAATTCTCAGGTGAGAATTTCCAGCTTTCTACAATCAAAAGGCGGTTGTCATTGGGAAAAACCAATCCTAAATATTCAGATGCGGATACGAGCGAAACGGGTATGGCATCAACCATTACATACTTTGTTATATCCGCGGAAAGATTACTAAGTAGCGCTTCGGCAAGACGCCCATATCCCCCACCAATTTCTAATATACGAATATTTTGCAAATTACTCTTCTTTTGTAAGTACCTACTAATTAGGGTTAAATCCATTAGGGAACCTAGGTCAGTTAACTTGATTAATTGCTGATTTTTCAAAGTAGCATGCCAGTCCCAGTGGCCTGGTAACGCGCTCTCAACAAAATCGACGTATTTCAATACTTCGCCCACGGACGCTTGCTTCATTCCCGAAATACCGACAATGGGATCAAGCGGCACCTCGTTAGCATTTTCTACTAGAAGGTATTCTTGATTAACCTTGGTCCAGGTATTACTTAAAGTATCTAGGTGAAGTCCGTTTTCGAAACGATCTTCCGTTAATTTCATAACCGCACTTTGGCTTATCGAAATTAATTCGGGTTGGAGCGTAGGGAAATTGTACTTAACCGTATTCTTTCTAGGCTTTAAGAATTTTTGAAATTCTGAGGTTGACAATACTGAAGGGCTCCAAGGCAGAGAATGTAAATTTGAGAGATACAGAACAACTAAATTTTGATCTCTATTTTCTTCAACACAAGCGAGGGCCATTGCTATGGCTTTCGAATATTGTCCTTTTTCTCTGAAATATTGTGATTTCGCATATTTCTTGTGAAGAAATTTTGAATCTATCAGCATCAAAAAGAATTTAGCACGTACAAAGTTTCTTCGCTCCACGTGAAATAGGACCTGAGCTGAAAGCTTCCAAGCTTTTCCGCCCTGAATTTTTAAAGTCATCTCGGTAGGGAACCTAAATACTTTCCGTAACTTGATGGAGCTAATCTATTGCCTAATTCAATAAGCTTTGCGTCAGTGATCCAGCCACTTCTCCACGCGATTTCTTCGGGACAGGAAATCTTTGTTCCTTGGCGTTGTTCTATAACTTTGATGTAATCTGAGGTTGCTGCTAAATCAAGAGGATTTCCCATATCCATCCAAGCACTTCCACGTTGCATTACTTCTATCTGCAAATTGTCTTCAAGCATGTAGGCGCTTAGGAATTCCGTAATTTCCTTTTCTCCTCGAGCTGAGGGCTGAACTTGTCGCGCTTTCTCAGGCGCCGTCGAATCAACAACGTACAAACCTGGAATCGCCAAATTACTTCGCGGTTGAGCGGGTTTTTCTTGAATCGTAAGAACTTTCAAATTTTCATCAACTTCAATAACTCCGTAGTCGGATGGATTCTTTACATGGTAGCCCAAGATCCGAGCGCCAGATGTGTGATCAAGAAACCGAGCGAGACTCTTGCCAAGTCCGGCGCCAACAAAAAGGTTGTCACCTAGAATTAATATGGAAGGAGATCCTGCGAGAAACTCTTCGCAAAGCACAAATGCGTCAGAGATCCCAGTGGGTTTGGCCTGAGCTACATATGTGAAACTAACTCCCCAATCACTTCCAGTGCCAAGAAGGCTCTTAAACCGACTTTGCTCCTCCGGAGTCGTAACGATGGCAATGTCTCTAATTCCAGCAAGGAACAGGGTCGAAATTGGATAATAAATCATTGGCTTGTCATAAACAGGAAGAAGTTGTTTTGAAATTACTTTCGTTAATGGCCAAAGCCTGCTGCCGGTTCCACCTGCAAGAACTATGCCTTTCACCTGCGTACCCCGTCTCATTGGCTTCACTTTGATGCGTTAGGAGATTCTAGATGGTCAGACATTCCAATGCACCTAGACTTCAAAGCAAAGATGAGGATTTTGGGAATAAGGTTTGCACATGAAAGCGAAGAGAAAAACCGAACCTAGCGCCTCCGAGGAAATTTCGAGGGCGAACTGGGCACGGGATTTCGTTTATTCGAAGACCTTGCTAAACCTTCTCTTGAGATCTGTTCCTAAATCTAAAATCGAAGCAACGATTTACGAATATCTAGGGGAATTTCCTCCCAGCCTTGGAACCGCAAAACTATTTCCACTAGGTGGAAATCATCGTTTCATATTCAATCCAATCGCCAAGTCTATAAAAACCTTGAAAATTGCATTCTGGGTTGCCGCGTTCTTGGAAATAAATGGTGAAATCAACAGAATGCCCAAGATTTTAGAAAAAATAGCGGAGAGAGAGAACCGCGATCATTTTCTTCTTCAAAGATTAAAAGCCCAAAGATACCGATTGGTCCAGGACCACTATTCCTTTGAAAATGGGACTTTGAACGCACCTGCTGTAAAGGTTTTCAAGAACGTACTACTAAGCGGAAGTGGAATCTTGAGAGATTCCAAAAAGTCCGTATATCTCTCAGACCCTGCAGCAGACCCCCGAAGCACGTTTATAGCTGGTCTTTGGAATCACTTTTCATTTAGCCGCGTTCACAATCAGATTACATTTCACGGGACATTGCAAAGCGGAACAATAGCTGGAGACTTTTTGGAAGGTATCGACCTTACGGGCCGATGCTCAAGTAATTACTGGCATTCCTTGATTGAATATGCTCCTCGACTTCTGAATGTAGAATTGAAAAGTTCTGTTCCAGCCTTTATTTCTTCCGAGATGCCGAAATCGGTTCGTGATGCACTCCTTTTGATAAATCCTAAGTTACGTTTAATCGATATATCAGAATCGCACTGGGTACGAGTTGGCACCTTGCATGTTCCAAAATTTAACTCTAGAACCCTAGACTCGGGGCAGATTTACGCTTCAGAAATGTTTGAGTGCGATGAAAAAATTATTAAGGAATTCAGCAATAAAGTACTGAAAGAAGTAAAACCAAATGCAAATGTGCCAAGTCGAATTTATCTAAGAAGATCCTCCAAATTTCGAACCCCTGTTGGTACTGAAGAGTTTGAACAAATATTGGAAGAACATGGATTTGTATTTATAAATCCGCAAGAGTTGTCTTTTAGTGAACAAGTTCAACTTTTTCAGTCGGCAAAGACAATTATTACTTTTGGGGGTGCCGCCTGGGCAAATTTAATATTCGGAAATCCACTGACGCGGTTCATCTCCATCACTACTGAAGCTTCAGCTCCTTTTGATATGCACGCTCAAATCGCAAAACTATTTGGACTCGACTATCGACAAGTAGTCTCAAAAAGTCCTGTTGAGTTGGATGAGCCCAGCCCCTACTACCGTTTTTACTGCCATCACTCAGTCAAAGTAAATTCGGATATGCTCGATGAAATTAGGGAATTGATTTCTTAATTCGCCTTACTAGAGCTAAGCAAGTCAGGAAGATTGAAATCAGAACTTGTCTTGGTGTTGGCTTTGAGGTTTTAATTGCTTTTATGAAAGATTTGAGAACGATTACGAAATTACCTTGAGAACTATTTGCGCGCTGAGCATGAACCCAAACATAATTCGAGAATACTTTGGAATTGGTTTCTTCAAGCCATTCAAGAAACGGCTTATCGGCACCTGAATTCATGCGGGCTGAACTTCTGCCGAGACTTACATTTAATTTGGCTGTAGTTTCAGATATTCCAGAAATGCGAAAATTTCGCGCTTGGACTTCTGCTAGCCACACGACATCTTCATGCGATGAAAATTGCTCACGAAATCTAACTTTTGAAACTTTTCCTCTTGCAATACATGTAACCAAAGAAAAATAGACTGGGTTCTCGAGAAAAATCTCTCTTCCGTAAAGGTAATCCAATATGTTTTGATTTGAGTCAATTTGTATTCTTGGGCGGAGTTTTATGCCATTTTCATCGTTAAGAAGGGCTTGGGAAAGAATAATATCTGCGCTTGGAAAATCTCTAAGTGCAAGAGTTAGAGTCTTAATTCGAGCATGGACCCATTCGTCATCGTCCGTGAAAATCATGAATAGATCATCTGCTGTTATAAAGGAAAGTCCATAATTAAGTGCGGCCGAAACTCCTTTTTTTGGATTTAGAAAATGTTCAATGACTAAATTGGGCGAGAGCACTGATTGCAGATTTGAAATTTGATTAGTATTTATCTCAAAAGGAACGACCCCATCTGAAATTATTAGGACATGAACGTTTCCATTTTCATACTCTTCAGCATCGGTCGAAATTGCCTTTATTGAATCCGTCAGACCGCCCCGCCCAATCGAAGGAATTATTATCTTAATGTTTGGCACTATTGACTGTGTCTTTAGCTATCAAGAGAAGCGAGCGCTTCTGTCAGATGAGTTAATCTTTCATCATTCATCCAGGGAAAATTTGGAAGCGAAAGCACGTTCTGAGCCAGATATTCTGAAGAGGGGTATTTTTTCGCCTTCAGATATTCGTACTCAGATGTCGAGTAACAAGCCTGCTGATGAATAGCTTTTGGATAGTGGACATCCGTTTGAACACCAACCTCAAGAAGATTTTTCTGCAATTGATCACGATTTCCTTCACAAATTACTACGAGCAAGTGAAAAACATCAATCCCTTGAGTCTTACGTGCCAACGGTTTTAGAACTTTGGAAGAGACCAAACTTCTAGTTACTTCTTCAGCAATCTGCAAGCGAGCTTTGTTTTCTTCCACAAGACTTCCGAGTCTTGCACTTAGAAATGTTGCTTGGATCGGATCGAGCCGAGAATTCATTCCCAAATCAATATGATCGTACTTAGATTTTCCCGCGCCATATGACCGCAGTGATTTCAATGACTTGCAAATTTCTGTGTTATTCGTAATCACTCCACCAGCATCGCCAATAGCGCCTAGGTTTTTAGTTGGGTAAAAGGAAAAACACCCAGCATCACCAAAAGTGCCTACATGTTTTCCGCCTACTCGAGCTCCTTGTGCTTGGGCGCAGTCTTCAATTAAGTAGACACCTAACTTCTTCAAGTCTGTCGCAAGATTAGTTAAATCTGTTGGGTACCCATATAAGTGAACAAAAATCACTGCTTTAGTTTTCTTTGTAATTGGAAGGTCGATTATGTTCATGCCTGCGGTTTCCGTGCTCACGTCCACAGCAATTGGCGTAGCTCCCACCTGGGTAACCGCCAACCAGGTGGCGATGAAAGTAAACGCTGGAACTATTACCTCGTCTCCAGGGCCCACTCCAAGCGCTTGTAAAGCAAGTCGAATTGCGTCAAGCCCGTTGGCAACCCCGACGGCATGTTTTGCCTGCGTGAATTCGGCAAAGTCGGATTCAAATTTTTCTACTGCTTCGCCACCAATTACGTAGCCAGAATCGATAATTGACGTCGCAGCTCCTTCTACCCAATCGCGATGGCGTTCCAAGTATTCTTTAAGCGGATAGAAGGGAATGGTTGTTGTTGAAGTCATGATGCCTTCCACTCTATAAATTCATCTATATCGCGAATATAATCCGATTCAAAATATGGCTGTGACGCGAAAACACCAAGAACAGCATCTTCAGCATCCGTGGAAATTTCTCTCCATAAACCAGGCTCAATGAGTAGCCCAGCCCCGCCCTCGATAATCTCGATTTCCGTCCATTCCGTTCCATCGAATAATCGGAGGGTCCACTGGCCGCGCAACGAAATAAAATACTGATGCAGTTCCTTATGTGCGTGCGATCCCCGAGAGCTTTTTGGATCGGAATGCGAAAGAAAATAGGCTCGTTGAGGCACCCACGGGAGATTTTTGAACTCAACAATCGTCAATCTTCCTCGGCTATCAGCTTGAATTTGTGGGTCTATAAAGTTTTGCACTGGGGCGCCCACCTCTCTCTAATCTTAAAACCATGACTAGTTTAATGTTTCTATTCTCTTAGGTTCGGAACACACCCAAGATACAATTCTATTATGCGCGTACTTGTGACTGGCGGAGCGGGGTTTATTGGTTCAAACTTCACTCGTATGGCCCTCGGGGGAGATTTTGAATCGATTACCGAAGTCACCGTCTTGGACAAACTTACGTATGCTGGAGACAGGAACAATCTCCATTTCGCAGAAAACAATCCACGCTTTGAATTCATTCAAGGTGACATATGTGACCCGCTTGTCGTCAGAGAAGCACTGGAGGGCGTAGACGCAATCGTTAATTTCGCGGCAGAATCCCATGTTGACCGCTCAATTGAAAATTCAACCGAATTCATTCGCACTAACATTTTAGGCGTTCAGGTTTTGTTAGATGCGGCCCTTGAAGTTGGCATAAAGCGATATTTGCAGGTATCAACTGACGAAGTTTATGGATCAATCTCCGAAGGGTCTTGGACGGAGACAGAACCGTTGTTACCAAATTCGCCCTACGCAGCAAGCAAAGCCTCTGCAGATCTCTTGGTCCGGGCTTACAACCGTACCCACCAACTTAATACCGTCATAACTCGCTGCAGCAACAACTACGGCCCAAATCAGTACCCTGAGAAATTAATTCCTTTATTTGTTTCAAAATTGATAAAAGGTGAAAAAGTTCCTGTGTATGGAAATGGCCTGAACGTACGGGATTGGCTACACGTTGACGACCACTGCCGTGGAATCGCAATAGTGCTGGAGAAGGGCCTCGCTGGAGAAATTTACAACATTGGCGGGGGAACGGAACTTTCAAACATTGAACTTACAAAATTGCTCGTAGAACCCTTTGGAAAATTCGAAGACTTTGTTGAATACGTCGAAGATCGCAAGGGTCATGATTTACGTTATTCGGTAAATTGGGACAAAATTTCAACACTTGGATATCGACCTCTCGTAGATTTTCAAAGTGGAATTGCGAACGCAATCAAGTGGTATCAGGGAATTAGGTAACGGATAAATGGCAGCACCATTCGTACATTCACACGCTCTCTGTGAGTCATCCAATATCGGTGAAGACACGAGAATCTGGGCCTTCGTCCACATTCTGCCTGGCGCAACCATCGGCTCAAACTGCAATATATGTGATCATGTTTTCATTGAAAACGATGTGATGGTTGGAAATAACGTCACAATTAAATCTGGCGTCCAACTTTGGGACGGACTTCGAATCGGGGATGACGTATTCATTGGTCCAAATGTCACTTTTACAAATGACAAATACCCGAAAAGTGGAAATAAAGATTTTCAGTTACTTGTCACGACCATCGAAAGTGGTGCCTCGATCGGAGCCAACGCAACAATTCTTCCCGGAATTAGGATTGGTCATAACGCAACTGTTGGAGCCGGTTCAGTAGTTACGCATAATGTTGAACCAAACACATCTGTGATTGGTAATCCTGCGGCAGTCATCAAAAGAAAGCCAAGTAATGACAAATTTTGAATCACTATTTAGGTTTCTAAAAATTATCAATTCAAAATCAAAAAGTGCTTCAGTTCACAGGTCTATTCGTGAAACAACTCTAGCTACCTCAATCTGGATTATTTCTCTCCTAGTGATTGCACTTCCAAATGGGTTTAAAACAAGAATCGGAACCATCGGCTTGCAAAACAATGCAACACCAAGTCAAATACGTAATGCCTGGGGCCCCGGAGATGCAGGGTCGTTATTAGATACAGCGCTCACTTGGTCAAAATTTCATCAAATCGACCGGACTACCCAATTTTGGATTGTGCACCTTTGGACGCCGGGTATGTCATTAATTGAAGTGCCACTCATCTGGATTGCAAAGCTGGGAATACCTATTTTTTGGTCGCTACTTCTGATGACAGTCGGCTTATGGGGCATATCAGATTTTGATATTTTTTCGCGAATCGCTTCAATTGGTAGCACGAAATCTTGAACGCTACTTGATTCGTCTAAAGTTAAAACAGAAGTGTACTTGGGCAAGAAATGTTGCTGTAGATCAATTGGAATGTCGACTAGCACTGGGCCTGGCCTTCCAGAGGTGCTTAATTTCCATAATGCTTCGAATATTTTGGGAAATTCCTCAACTGAGTTAATTTGTACGGCGTCTTTCGTGATTCCAGATACCATCGAACAAATATCGAGCTCTTGGAAGCCGTTTTGACGTTGTTTTCGATTTGATCGAATTTCTGCTGAATTTACTTGCCCCGTGATGAGTACGACTGGCGTTGAATCAAAGAATGCGGAGCCAATCGCGGTGATTAGGTTTGTTGCCCCGGGACCGCTGGTAGCAAAAGCAACGCCTGGAGTACCTGAAATCCTTCCTTGGCCTTCTGCTGCAAAACCCGCTGCTTGCTCATGTTTCGTATTCACAATTTGAATTCTGTTAGTTCTATAAATGGCGTCCATCATGAAAGTGGTCATTCCACCGGATAAATGAAATACCTGGGAGACTTTTTTTTCACATAGAAATGCAGCAAGCCAATCTGACAAACTAACTAATTCACTGACCTGGTTGAGCAAGATTCAATTTCCATTCGCTTGATAATGGATTAATTGTATTTCTTTTTATAATTCCTAAACTGAAATAGTGGTCATTACTTTGATTTTTTTAATCGGTAGACCCACTTCTTGAAAAATTCAACTTTGTGCATTCTCGCTTTCCCACGCTCTGCGTCCAGCAAGTAACTCGAGGCCGCGCTCTAGAGTCATAAATTCGACCGTATCGCCACGCCGCAGGGTTGCGTTTGTTTCGCCATCGGTTATGTACATGCCAAAGCGGCCATCTTTGATGATGACATTGCGGCCGGTGGCGGTGTCGATGCCAAGTTCTTTGAGTGGTGGTTTTGCGACACCACGGCGGCGAACCTTTGGTTGTTTGTAGATCTCGATGGCTTGGTCGAGATCGACCGTGAAGAGCTGATCTTCAGAAGTGAGTGTTCGCGAGTCAGTTCCATGTGTCATGTATGGACCGTAACGGCCATTTTGAACTGTGATTTCGACGCCTTCGTATTCACCGAGAGTGCGTGGAAGAGACATCAGTTTCAGAGCATCGTCGAGTGTGATGGTGTCGAGATCCATTGTTGAAAGAAGTGATGCGGTCTTTGGTTTTGGTGCATCTTTTTTCTTGCGAGGTTTCTTAAGTTCGCCAGTTTTCTTATCTGGAACTAGCTCTGGTTCTGGAAGAACTTGAGTGACGTATGGACCGAAGCGTCCTGACTTTGCAATCAATGGAAGATTTGTAATTGGATCAATGCCAAGTTCGCGTTCACCTGAAGGTTTGGCAAGAAGTTCTATTGCTAGTTGTAGCGTGAGTTCATCTGGTGCAACGTTTTCGGGAATGTTTGCAAACTTACGGTCATCACCTTGACCCTGTTGGACGTAGGCACCGAAACGACCGACACGGATTTCAATGTCTTCGCTAAGTTTCATCGTGTTGATCTGTTGAGCATCAATCATGCCGAGGTCTTGGGCAAGGTATTCAAGGCCTGGTTGGTCATCGTGGCCGTAGAAGAATTTAGTTAGCCATTGAACTCGTTCTTCGGTGCCATTAGCAATCTTGTCGAGATCTTCTTCCATAGAGGCAGTGAATTCATAATCAACAAGCTTGGAGAAATGTTGTTCAAGTAGCCCTGTTACGGAGAATGCGAGGAATGTGGGAACCATTGCGCGTCCACGTTTAGTGACATAGCCGCGATCTTGGATTGTTGACATGATGGATGCGAAAGTGGAAGGGCGACCGATGCCGAGTTCTTCTAGTTTCTTCACGAGAGTCGGTTCGGTGTAACGGGCTGGAGGCTTTGTGTCATGGCCTTCGCATGTGTATTCAGTGACATTAATGGAGTCACCTTGCTTCATTGGTGGCAATTTCTTATCTGTGTTTTCGGTGTCGTCTTTGTCTTTTGTTTCAACGTCATCGATATCTTCATAGGCAGCAAGGAATCCTGGGAATGTGATGACAGATCCGTTGGCGCGGAATATTGCTTCTTTGTCATCGAGTGTTTTAGCGCTGAAATCCACGCGCATTTGCTGCTTTTTAGCGTCTGACATTTGTGAGGCAACGGTGCGCTTCCAGATTAAATCGTAAAGGGCAAATTCATCTCTTGATAGTTCTGGTGCGAGTTCACCGGGCGTACGGAAGTGATCTCCGGCAGGACGGATTGCTTCGTGAGCTTCTTGTGCATTCTTTGACTTGCCTTCATAAATGCGTGGGGCAGTTGGTACGTATTCGGGACCGTAAAGTGATTGCGCTGTTTGGCGCGCTGTTTGAATTGCGGCATGGCCTAGGTTTACAGAGTCAGTACGCATGTAGGTGATGTAGCCGTTTTCATAAAGGCGTTGCGCTACGCGCATGGTGATTTGTGCACCCCAACCAAGCCGTGATCCGGCATCTTGTTGAAGAGTAGATGTAGTGAAAGGCGCTTTAGGGCGTTCGGTGCGCGGAGATTCTTCTGTGCTGATTACTTTAAGTTGTTCACCTTTGAGGTCGTCTGTTAATTTCTTAGCTTGTACTTCGTCGAGAAGCAGGATGTTGTTTGCATCTTTGGACTCTTTGAAGCCGCCGTTGCTATCAAAGTCATTTGTTTGAGCGACTCTTTTACCATCAAGACTTATTAACCGTGCTGTGAAGTTCTTATCTGTTTCTGCTTTGAGATCCCACCATGAACTAGATATGAAAGCCATACGTTCGCGTTCGCGTTCCACAATGAGTCTTGTGGCGACTGATTGAACACGTCCTGCAGAGATACGCGGCATAACTTTCTTCCAGAGAACTGGAGAGAGGCGGTAGCCATAAAGTCTGTCTAATACTCTTCGTGTTTCTTGGGCGTCGACGAGTTTGTAATCGAGGTCGCGAGTTTCGTGCGCTGCTTTTTGAATCGCTTCTTTTGTAATTTCATTAAAGACCATTCGACTTACAGGAATCTTTGGTTTGAGAACTTCCATGAGGTGCCAAGCAATAGCTTCACCTTCGCGGTCCTCATCGGTAGCCAGAATAAGTTCAGTGGCATCTTTCATTAGGGCTTTGAGTTCGCTGACTTTCTTGCGCTTGTCAGGATTAATGACGTAGAGAGGCGCGAAATCTTCTTCGATGTTGACGCCTTCTTTGGCCCAAGCAATCTTCTTGTATTCGGCTGGGATGTCAGCTGCGCGCTGTGGGAGATCTCGAATGTGACCGACTGAGGCATCGACGACATAGTCATCGCCTAGATAGCCGCTGATTTTGCGGGCTTTTGCGGGGGATTCCACGATTACCAGTTTTTTGCCTGCGGCAGAGAGGTTACGTGGGGCTGATTCTTGAGGGGCAAACTTCTTTGATCTGCTGGTCTTCTTTGCGGTGGCTTTCTTTGTTGCTGCCCGTTTGGCAACAGCTTTCTTGGCTACTTTCTTAGCGGCCTTCTTAGCTGTTGCCATTGGGTCTAATTACTACTTTCTATCTTTTTTCTTGTGTTCTGGTTACGCGATTACTGTGGCCGCCCGACGAGCACGGACCATTTGCGCGATGATCAGAAGCATTGCGACTGAAGCGATGATGCGGTTAGTGACATCGTGGCCACCGAGAGCGAAGCTGACGATTGCTGGAGTAATCAAAACTGCAACAAGGTTCATGACCTTGATGAGTGGGTTGATTGCTGGACCAGCTGTGTCTTTGAATGGATCTCCGACTGTGTCACCAACGATTGTTGCGTGGTGAGCATCGCTGCCCTTTCCTCCGTGGTGTCCATCTTCAATCATCTTCTTTGCGTTATCCCATGCTCCACCAGAGTTAGATAGGAATACAGCCATCAGTGTTCCTGTGCCGATTGCGCCAGCGAGGTATGCACCAAGTGCGCCAACACCGAGACCGAAACCAACTGCGACAGGCATCATGACTGCGAGCAGTCCTGGTGTTGCAAGTTCGCGTAGTGAGTCGCGTGTGCAAATATCAACAACCATTCCGTATTCAGGCTTTTCAGTGCCCTTCATAATTCCTGGGTGTAGTTCAAATTGACGACGAACTTCGTGAACAACTGCGCCAGCTGCACGTGAGACCGCGTTGATTGCAAGACCAGAGAACATAAAGACAACTGCAGCGCCAAGGATAAGACCAACCAAGTTTCTAGGATTTGCGACGTCTAGTACACCTTGGAATTGAAGATCTGCTGTTGTTACGCCACTGTCTTTTACTGCCTTAACAATTGCTTCGGTGAATGCACCGAACAAAGCTGTTGCAGCAAGAACTGCTGTGGCGATTGCAATACCTTTAGTGATTGCTTTTGTTGTGTTACCGACAGCATCAAGACCTGTAAGGATCTGTGCGCCTTCACCCTTAACATCGCCAGACATTTCAGCAATGCCTTGTGCGTTGTCTGAGATAGGGCCGAAGGTATCCATTGCGACGATAACGCCCACTGTTGTGAGAAGGCCGGTACCTGCAAGGGAGACTGCGAATAATGAAAGAACGATTGAGCCTTGGCCGAGGAGGTAAGCGGCAAGTACGCCACCTGCAATGAGCATGGCGGAAAATACTGCTGATTCAAAACCTACGGAAATACCAGCCAAAATCACTGTTGCAGATCCTGTCTTAGAGGAAGCGGCAACATCGTTCACTGGGCGCTTACCAACTTCGGTGAAGAAGCCAGTGAGAACTTGAATTGCGGCAGCGAGTGCAATACCAATCAAAACCGCACCAAGTGCGAGGATGCGTGGATTTACTTTGCCATCGACTGCTGATGGATCTAGTCCTTCAAGCAACTTCATAGAACCTGGAAGGTATGAATATGTAGCGAAAGCAACAAGTACCGCAGAAATAACTGCGGAGAGGAAGAATGAACGGTTGATTGCCTGCATTGCGCTACGGTCTGTAGAACGAAGACGCGTAATGAAGATACCGATGATTGCGGTGATGATTCCGATTGCAGGAACGATCAATGGGAAAATCAAACCAGCGTTACCGAATCCTGCCTTACCAAGAATCAAAGCTGCTACGAGTGTTACAGCGTATGACTCAAAGAGATCCGCTGCCATACCGGCGCAGTCACCGACGTTGTCGCCAACGTTATCTGCAATTGTTGCGGCGTTACGTGGGTCATCTTCAGGAATATTCTTTTCAACTTTACCAACGAGGTCGGCGCCGACGTCAGCTGCCTTAGTGAAGATACCTCCACCAACGCGCATGAACATCGCGAGCATCGCTGCGCCAAAACCGAAGCCTTCAAGTACTGATGGTGCGTTTTCGCGGTAGAGAACTACAACGAGTCCTGCTCCAAAGAGACCGAGGCCGACTGTGGTCATACCAACGACGCCGCCGGTGCGGAAAGCAATTTTGACTGCGCGTTCTGCGCTCTTCTGACGAGCGGCTTCTGCAACGCGCACATTTGCGCGAACTGCAAGCCACATACCGTTATAACCAACGAAGGCGGAGAATCCTGCGCCGACGAGGAAGAAGATTGAGCGGCCGATTCGAATATCAGCTGCGCCTGGAAGGGCGAAGAGGACAACGAAGACGATCGCTACGAAATATGAAAGTGTCTTGAATTGGCGATTGAGGTATGCCGCTGCGCCTTCTTGAACTGCGCCGGCAATTTCCTTCATCTTCTCAGTGCCCTCATCATTTGCAAGGACTTGAGCGCGAAGGCCCCACGCGATGGCGAGGGCGATCAGAGAGATTCCTAGGACGCCATAGACATAGACGAGGTTGGAACCTGAAACTTGGACGAGATTTTCGGTGGTGGACACGTGGAAAGACTCCTCATTGAGTGTCGGTCTGAAATACGAGCCCGCTTCTCGAGTGGCCGGGCCGGTTTGCTCGCTTAGGGTAAGGGGCGAGCGCTGAATTTTACAAGAAATCGGCCTAATAAATAGGTATAAATTAAAATTTGAGGCAGGTTTCAGCGATGCCCTCCGGGGTCATCCCGAATCGTTCAAAGAGGAAGTCGACGTTACCGGTGGGAGCAAAGATTCCTGGGATGCCAATCATCCTCATCGGAGTTGGATGCACTTGGGCCAGTAGTTCGGCGACCGCGCCACCAAGTCCTCCAATTGTTGAGGCTTCCTCGACTGTGACGATCCTTCCAGTTTCCCGGGCCGCTTTGATAATTAAATCGTCATCGAGGGGCTTCAAGGTTGTCACATGAATGACACGAGCTGAAACGCCTTTGGTTTTGAGAAGTTTGGATGCTTCAAGGGCTGCGCTCACCATTGTTCCAAGAGCAACGATCGTGATGTCCTCACCCTGGGCAAGCGTGTGAGCGGTTCCTGGGCGGAATTTACGTTCCGTGCCTGGTAGCAGCGGAACTTTATGGCGAGAGACTCGAATAAAGGTTGGCTGATTTGCTTGGGCAGCCCAGCGCACAACATGTTCTGTTTCGATAGCATCCGCCGGAACGGCAATAGTGATGTTTGGCAAGACTCGTAGCCACGCCAAATCCTCAATCGAATGGTGCGTGGGACCAAGTTCGCCATAGGCGATTCCGGGACTCATACCGCAAAGAATTGCTGGTGTGTTGCTATATGCAATATCCACTTTGATTTGTTCCATCGCGCGAGCCGTTAGGAAACATGAGGCGGCGCAAATAAAGGGAATGAGGCCGGCATTTGCAAGGCCAGCGCCGACTCCAACGAGGTCTTGTTCTGCAATGCCCACATTTACTAGACGGTCAGGAAATGCCGCTTTGAATGCGTTGAGGTTTGAGGAGCCCGCTGAATCACTTGCCACAGCAACAATACGTGGATTAGAACTCGCAAGTTTAATAAGCGTTTCAGCAAATGCAATTCTGTTATCAAAACCCTGGGCCGCACTTTTGTCATTACTCATGAAAATAACTCCTTAAGCGCCGCGAGATTTTGTTCAGCCGAAGGAACTTTGTGATGCCACTCGGCACGATTTTCCATAAAGGAGACGCCTTTGCCTTTTACTGTATTGGCGATGATGCAGCGAGGTTTCTCATTCCCTCCGCGGCGAATAGCATCCAAGAGTTCCAGCGGCTCATGACCGTCAACTATCTGAACATCCCACCCAAAACTTTCCCATTTCCCGTCAAGCGGGTCCAATCCATTTGTATCTTCCGTGCCCGCACCTTGTTGTAAACGATTTCTATCGATGATCACAATAAGGTTTGAGAGTTTGTATTGGCTTGCCGTCATGGCCGCTTCCCAATTGGTTCCCTCTTGTAATTCGCCATCGCCAAGCACTACAAATGTTCTGTGGTCTTGTTTTTGAATATTTGCAGCAATTGCGACGCCAACGGCGATTGGTAACCCGTGTCCAAGCGGACCTGTACTTGTTTCGATTCCAGAAATTTTTCCCTTACTTGGATGGCCGTTTAACATCGACATCGGTTGCATAAATGTAGAAAGCTCGTGCGGGTCGAAGTAACCCGAGTGAGCCAGAGTTGCATAGAAAGCTGCTGCGCAATGGCCTTTCGACAAAATAAACCAATCGCGGTTTTCCTTTGCGGCATCTGAAGGATCAATATTGAGTTCAGCAAAATATAGTGTGGTGAGAATGTCGATGACGGAGAAATCTCCACCTACATGTCCCATCCCAGCGATCTGAATCATTGCCAATATTTCTGTACGGGCAAGGCGAGATTGCTCGAGAATCATGTAGCGGGTACGGGCGGCATCTGACTCGGAAATCTCCTTGCGGAAGGCTTTCCAGAGCTCAATTTGTGCTGGACTATTCGGGAGCATGAATACCTATTCACTAGTGCATTTTCTTGCAGTCGAATCATCGCACCTCTGGGTTGAATGTCAAGAGTGAATAAAGATTCACCTCGGTCTAGACTTCTGAGCTATGGCAGCAAAACTTTCTAACTCGTCAAATGAAGACTTGCGCTTGATCACCAAGATTGCGCGGCTTTATTACGAGCAATCTCTGAGCCAACCTGTCATTTCTCAAAAACTTCATATTTCACAATCGAGAGTTTCGAGGTTATTGAAGAAAGCTGGTGAGATTGGAATTGTGCGCACAACCGTGATCAACACTGGAGCCATTCATGCTCCACTCGAAGATTTGCTTGAATCAAAATTTGGATTATCAGAAGTTGTAGTGGTTGAGACTTCAGATTTAGAAGATGAGAAAAGCATCAACTTGACACTTGGTTCTGCTGCAGCAAATTATCTAGAAGCAACTCTTACCGGAGGGGATTCAATCGGTATTTCTTCGTGGAGTTCAAGTCTTCTTGCAACGGTAGATGCCATGCGACCAAAGCTCAACAAAGTTGCAGATCGTGTTGTGCAAGTTATTGGTGGAGTTGGTGAGTCCAGCGCACAATCACATGCGATTCGACTTACAAGCAGGCTGTCGGAGGTAACAGGCGGAAAAGCTGTTTACCTAGCTGCTCCAGGACTCGTCAACACAAGTGAAATCCAAAAATCTCTTGTAGCTAATCCAAACATTTCAGAAGTCCTTCAACTAACAGAAAAACTTTCTCTACTCCTTGTAGGTATTGGAAGCATTGAACCATCCAAACTTCTTAAGGAAAGTGGCTTTACTCTCAAAGCGGTAGAGAAAGCAGAACTCGTAAAAGCTGGAGCGGTAGGGGATGTTTGTCTGAGATATTTCGATGCACAAGGCAAGCATGTGAAATCATCTCTTGATAAGAGAATCATTGGCATCTCGGAGGAATCAATTAAAATTGTCCCGCGACGCGTCGCCGTTGCCGGTGGAGCTAAGAAGTTCAAAGCGATTAAAGCTGCTGTATTAGGTGGCTGGGTAAATGTTCTGATCACTGACTCTAAAACGGCAGAAAAGTTGTCGCAAATCTAAGTACGAACTCTTGACGGAGATGGTTGTGCATCATAGGCTTGCATAACTAAGTAACATTGAATAGAAATTCAAGGTAACCATGGCGACGTCAGCACAACTAGTGCTATCCATCGACCAAGGTACAAGCGCGACTAAAACACTGCTCCTAGATTCTTCTGCAAAAATAATTTCGCGCGGAGAATGTTCGATTTCGCAATCGCATCCTGCCAATGGATGGATTGAGCAAGATCCCAATGAAATCGAAACAAGTGTCTATCAAGCCATTCAGCAAGCGCTTGAGGGGTATGAGATTTCTGATGTGGTTGTTGTAGGAATTAGTAATCAACGAGAATCGGTTCTTCTTTGGAATAAAGAAAGTGGCGAAGCAATCTCCCCTGTCGTAAGTTGGCAGGATTCACGCACTACAGAAATTTGTAACGAGGTTGCAACGAGTGGTGCAAGGGACCGTGTGGAAGAACTTAGTGGCCTTCCGCTTGATCCGATGTTTTCGGCCCCAAAAATCCGATGGTTGCTCGACAAATATGATCCAACAAGACAAATGTCCGCATCGGGAGCATTGGCAGTGGGAACCATCGATTCCTGGTTGACCAGAAGTAGAGGCAATCACTCGATTGAGGTAGGAAATGCTTCGCGTACCCAGTTACTCGACATCCAAAGTGGAAAGTGGTCCGAGGAACTTCTTTCGATTTTTAAGATCCCGTTGGAAGTACTTCCTGTTGTGCGATCGTCTAATTACTCTACGCAGCTTCATCGCGAGGGAGCCCTGGGTTCCATTCCGGTGCGCGCCATTTTGGGTGATTCCCATGCTGCTCTTTATGGTCACGGGATTCAATTGCCAGGAAGAGCTAAAGTCACTTACGGAACCGGCTCCTCGGTTATGTCCCTAACTTCTGAGGTGGCTGCTTCAAATAGCGGGATATGTAGAACGATTGCGTGGGCTATTGGAAGCAACATTACTCATGCAGTGGAAGGAAATATTCGCTCAGCTGGCGCAACACTAAAGTGGCTTTCACAAATAACGGGGTTAGATGTTGCAACACTTGTTTCACTGGCGGAGAACGCTAAAAGGACAGAGCTTCAAATAGTCCCGGCATTTAATGGCCTTGGAGCACCTTGGTGGGATTCTCAAGCAAAAGGAATGCTCACTGGCTTAACCCTTGCCGATGGACCAGCCGAATTCGCCAGAGCAGCTATTGAGTCGATTGCTCTTCAAGTTCATGATGTTGTTCTAGTCATGAATTCCATTGGATCAGAGATTAATTCATTGGATGTTGACGGTGGGGCAAGCGCGAATGATGGATTAATGCAACTTCAAAGTGATCTATTGCAAATGAAGGTGAATCGCCCACAATCATCTGATTATTCAGCACTCGGTGTCGCTTACCTGGCAGGGATCGAAGCAAAGGTATGGGCCGGGGATATCTTAAAAAACGGGAAGACGCAAATTTTTTCACCGATGAAAACGGTCAAAGAAGTCGAAGAAGTCGTATCGCAGTGGAAGAGATCGCTTTCGCTTGCACGAAATTATCCAAAGCCAGAATAGAAATCGAGGAAATAGAATGAGCACAGAGCGCAAATACACCGGTGGAATGTGGGTTTACGGTCAGATCATCGACCGATACGCAACGGACGGCTACAACGAACCACGTGCAACTTTAGATATCGTGAAAGATGCCAAGGAGAGTGGTCTTTCCGGAATCGATATTAATTATCCGTGGCCAGAAAAAGATTTAACACCCAAAGAATTTAAGTCAACGTTGGATGCTGCAGGTCTAGATGCGGTCTGTATTACTCCTTCGATTTATAGCCGTAAGTATCGCTCAGGTTCCTTTTCCAGTTCAGATGCCCAGGTGCGCAAGGCAGCTAATGATTTGGCTGATGAATCTGTTGATGTTGCGAATCAAATGGGAGCAAAGTATGTGAAATTTTGGCCGGGCCAAGACGGTTACGACTACCCGTTCCAAGTTGATTACACAGAACTTCGCAAACATGGTTTAGGCGGAATTCGCTCTGTCGCACAGAACCACCCCAAGACGCAGTTTGCTATTGAATATAAATTGAAAGAGCCACGTACTCGCTTGCTGTGGAGTACCGCGAATGCTTCGCTGATAAATATCGCAGAAGTGGGAGTAGATAATCTCGGCCTTGTAATCGACTTTGGCCATTCACTCTTTGCGAAAGAGAATCCAGCCGAGGTACTCAGTTTGATTCACGGTCAAGGTCGCCTGGTTGATATCGAGCTGTGCGACAACTATCGCGAATGGGACGACGATCTGACTGCAGGTTCAATTCACCTTGTAGAAACCCTTGAATTTCTCTACACAGTGAAGAAAATTGGCTGGGAATCAGCTCTCAAGCTCGACCTCTTCCCTTACCGCGAAAGTCCTGTTTCGGCAGTGAAGGAAAGCGTTACAACCCTACGCAAGCTTGAAGCATGCGTAGATCGCTTGGATTTCGCAGCACTTAACGCGGCGCAATCCAAGCATGATGCTATGGCGGTTCAGGGCATCATTCGAGATGCTTTAATAAAGTAGTTACGGAATTAATGAAACTTTGATTGACTCAGTTCCTGCATCCACCATATCCAGACCTTTTTGGAAGTCGGCAAGAGGGAACTGATGTGTACAAATTTCATCGAGCGGCAAAATTCCTGATTCAATCATTTTGATTGCAGCTGGCCAGCAATTTTGTCCAAGGTGGGCTCCGAGAACATCGAGCTCTTTGTCATCCGAGATAATCGACCAATCAACGGTTACATCCTCTTTAAAAACTGAATAGAGAACGAAAGTTCCTAATTTGCGAAGCATTTTTAATCCCTGGGGAACTGCTGCTGGGTGACCAGTTCCTTCTAGGTAGATATCGGCTCCGTATCCTTCAGTTAGGTCAAGCACCTTCTGAATAGCATCTTCTTTGCCGACGTTGATTGTGATGTCGGCGCCACATTTCTTTGCGACAGCCAACTTACGATCATCAAAATCAAGAACAACTAGTAGGCGAGGATTCTTTGCACGTGCGCCTGCCACCATGCCAAGTCCAATTGGACCGGCTCCTGCAACAACTACAACGTCATCGAATCGAATGTTGGCGCGTTCGACCGCATGTAAAGCGCATGAAAGCGGTTCAACGTATGCAGCGTGCCAAGGCTTTACCGACTTTGAAATTTTGTGAACCAGGGCTTCGACAGGGAAAACCATGTATGAAGCCATTGCGCCAGGAGTTACTCGTTGGAATCCAAAGAGCGTGTGAGGTGCGCACATGTGATAGTCACCACGACGGCAATAACGACATTCGCCACATGGAACGATTTGTTCAGCAACAACTCGATCGCCAACCTTGACGTTCCAACGCTTTGCGGCAGCCTCGTCAAGTTCCACAATCTCACCAACAAATTCATGTCCAGGAATTACTTCTGTTTCAGCCCAAGCTGGGCGATTGGCATCTCCCCAAAACTTCGCAGCGCCGTGATAGCACTTTAAGTCGCTCGCACAAATTCCGACAGCTTCCACGCGCACAAGAGCTTCACCTGGACCTGCTTTAGGAATATCTACTTCTTCCAGTTTGTAATCCATTGGTCCGTGGCAAATGACTGCCTTCATTTTTCCAGACATTTTCAATCTCCTTCGCTTGCAGGGTTAATTATGAAACGTTTGAAACATCGCTTTCCGACCAAAATTCATCTACCACTTCAACTAGCGCATCCGTCTCGTGAGCCATGCGCCCTAAAAAAAGCCCATCAATACTCGTTGATACCTCTTCTAATAAACCAGGCCCAGCACTACCCCCATAAATTACCCAAAATTTTGAAAGGCCGAGCGTCAATGCCTCTTTGCGAATCGCCGCACAAATTCTATTGATGTGGGCAGGCGAAGCAGGCGCTTCGGCCCCGATAGCCCATGAAGGTTCATATGCAATCACAGTTGGAGCGTCCTTATATTCGGGTGATGAGAGAAGTGCTGATTGAACTTGAGCGATTGTCTCTAGTTCTGCAGATTCATCATCGATATATGTCGCTTCTCCTACGCAAATCACAGGAGTAATTTCATTTCTATATGCGGCAATCACCTTCATCGCAATTTCGTCTTCATTTTCTTTGAAATGTGTGCGGCGCTCGTAATGTCCAATTGCAGCAAATTCACACCCAAGTTGCTTGAGTACGACGGGACTCACTTCTCCTGTCAGTGCACCTGAATCTTCATGAGACAAATTCTGTGATCCGACAATCAATTTAGTTCCTTGAAAAATACTTTTGACATCATTAATGAGTGGATAACTAGGAAGTACAAAAATACTTAAGTAGTCTGAAATCACCGCTGGGTGCTCCGCTAGAAGTGACTTCACCTCCTTGACCCACGCGATTGTTGCCTCGCGGTCCATATACATCTTGAGACTAACGCCTACAACTTTTTCTGGGCGAATAAATGGCATCGTCTTAACAATTCGCTTCGTATTGGTTAATGAGTTCCACTTTTTCCGCGGAGGCAGACGTCGGATCAAAATTATAAGTAAGCCACTCTTTAACTAGGCGGCGGGCTAACTCAATTCCCACGACTCTTTGACCCATGCACAAAACTTGGGCATTGTTGCTGAGAACTGCTCGTTCGACAGAGAAACTGTCGTGAGCCGTTACAGCGCGAATGCCCTTTACTTTATTTGCTGCTATCGCGACGCCAAGCCCTGTCCCACAGATCAAGAGCGCACGATCAAATTCACCAGTTGCTACTTTTTCAGCCGCAGCCGTCGCGATGGATGGATAAGCGGTATGACTTTGAGCATCTACTCCAACATCTTCAACATTTCCGACGAGTGGATTCTTCAATAAATCAGCTTTGAGCGCCTCTTTATATTGGTATCCAGCATCATCGCATCCAATGACGATATTCAGCTTCCTATCCATAAATGTCATATCCCTACTCAATTTCTCTAATGAGCGATGAAAGATCGGTTGTTATCAGTGAAAATGAGATGGCTCCAGGATCAGGATGGCCAACGCTTTTTTCCGCATGAGGGCGAGCTCGACCAATTTTTGGGAGCAAACTTGAAGTCGACTCCGCTGCCAACACGGAAGCTTTTGCTGCGGTATCCCAAGCATTGCCAAGGCTTTTCCCGGCTGAAACTTCTGATTCAAGTGTCTGTGCAAAAGGAACTAGTGCATCAACAAGGGTCTTATCACCGAGTTGTGCTTTACCGAAAGACATTACTTCGTTCATTGCTCGAGCAATACTTTTTACAACAGATTGTGGGGTTGGTTTCGCAGAATCTCCGAGCTCTTTACCGATCTCGCGAAGAATAATTCCCCAGATTGCACCGGATGTTCCACCAGCGCGGTCTGCCCAAGAATCTCCAGCTTTTTCAAGGGTTGTTCCTACGCCTGCGTTAAGAGCAACAAACTTTTTCGCACCGGTGAGGGCTGCGTGTGTTCCGCGCGCCATACCAATTCCATGATCACCATCGCCGGCATAAGAATCAAGTTGACCAAGGTGAACTTCGTTCTTCGTGATAGTTGCATCGATACTTGCAATAACTTTCTCTATGTTCTTTGCACAAGAAATAGATTCTGCGGAAGCTTCAGGAATCACTTCTTCTAGGATTTCAGTTCCTCCGAAGCTTCCATCAGAACCTGTTAACTGAACAGAACCCTTCTTGAATGCTGGCGTATATGCGGGAGCGGCCCATAAAGTTTCAAGTTCTTCGTTAAGCCACGTAAAAGTAAGCGATGCTCCCGCCATTTCAAAACTTGTAACCAATTCTCCAACTTCAGGTTCTACGATAGTGATGTTCTTTTCTTTTAAAAGTAGAGAAACAGATCGATAAACAACGAAAAGTTCTTCGTACTTAACGCCACCGAGACCATTGAGAAGGACCACTATTCGCGCGCCTTCATTAGAACAACCTTCGGGAGTTTCCTCAAGCAATCTCGCCACGAGATCTTTGGCCAAATCATTTGCTGTTGGAATTGGCGCTTCAGATAGCCCTGGCTCGCCGTGAATTCCAAGCCCAAGGGCCATAATGCCTTCTGGCACTGTAAATAGTGGGTGGTCTGCACCTGGAAGTGTGCAGCCCGAGAAGGCGACTCCTATTGTGCGCGTGCGATTGTTCGCATCCATCGCAACTCGCACTACTTCATCGAGGGAGTAGCCCGCATCAGATGCTGCTCCAGCAATTTTAAATACAGTGAGGTCGCCTGCAATACCGCGACGTTTGTGAATTTCAGATTTGGAAGCACTCATAATGTCATCCGTGACAACCACGGTCTTGCATTGAATACCTTCAGAAATCAATCGGTCCTGCGCTTGATTGAAATTCATGACATCACCGGCGTAATTTCCGTATGACATGAAGACGCCCGACTTACCAGCGGCGGACTTGCAAACATTATAAATTTGTTGTGCGGATGGGGAGGCAAAAACATTTCCCATCGCAGATCCGTGAGCAAGGCCAGGTCCAACAACACCAGAGAAAGCTGGGTAATGACCAGAGCCGCCACCGATAACAATTGCCACACGATCTGCCGGAGTTGCTTGTGCGCGTACAACGCCTCCGTAAACCGAACGCACCAAGTGTGAATTTGCAGCGACGAAACCTTCCGTCATTTCATCTACAAACTCGGAGGCATCGTTAATCAGGTAAGCCAATTTACTTCACCATTTCTTTTCGTTTTTTAATTTCTACTAATGTTTTTCTGGAATTTTCTTAGTTTGAAAGAGAGCACCGGTGCCTTCACCGAGAGTCGGGAACTCTGCGGTGCTCTCAATCAAACCTCTGGCTATTACTTGTTAATTACTACTTAAGCCTTAAGAGCCCAAGATGTGTACTTAGCAGCATTTGCCTTTGTGATAAGTGTGCAGTCAACAGTCTGCTTTTCTGACTTAGCACCTGTCTTCTTTGTCTTGATGTATGAATTAGCTTGATCCACAGCCATCTTTGAAAGAACGGTGATTGGTTGTAGAACTGTGTAAGCAAGTGTTCCTGCTTTAACAGCAGTAACAGCATCAGGAGATCCATCGAATCCGCCAACGATTACGCCAGTCTTGCCAGCAGCTGCAAGAGCAGCAATTGCGCCAAGAGCCATTTCATCATTTCCGTTTACAATTCCCTTTACATCAGGGTGTGCTTGAAGCATTGTTTGAGCCTTTGCGAAGCCCTGTTGACGATCCCAGTTAGCAACCTCTTTTTGAGCTTGTACTAGTCCTGGGTACTGAGAGAACACTGACTTGTAGCCAGATGAACGTACTTCAGCGTTATTGTCTGTTGGGTTTCCGTAAAGCTCGAGGTAGCTGCCTGTTTGGCCCATTACGCGAGCGAATTCAGCTCCACCGATTGCAGCACCTTGAGCGTTGTTTGAAACGATCTGAGCCTTTGCAATACCGGTCTTGTTGATTTCTGCGTTAACTAGGAATACAGGAATTCCAGCCTTCGTTGCCTTGGTGATAGGCCCAATAGATGCGTCAGCACCGGCATTGTCGAGGATGATAGCCACTGAGTGGTTTGCAATAGCAGCGTCAATGAGTTGGCTCTGCTTGTTTACATCTTGCTCGTGAGCAGCTGACTTTGTTGTGTATCCCAAAGCCTTAGCTTCTGCTTCTGCTGCCTTAACTTCTGCCTGCCAGAATGGGTTCTTTAAAGTAACGGTGATGATTGAGATCAGTCCGCCCTTTTTCTTAGCAGCCGCATGTCCTGCAGTAGCTCCAACAGTTGTCATGCCAATAACTGCAAGAAGAGCTCCTGCAATTCCGGCAATCTTGATGTTTTTCTTCATGTACTGCCTTTCTCTATCTTCGAATGCCAGAGGATTTTCTGACATTAATCCGGTAATCCGCGAAGGCACCAGAAACTTATTTATTTGTCTGAAGCGGCTTTTGCTAACTTTTGTTTCTTCTTTGAACTTTGTTGAGCTTCATCGAGAGCTACGGCCAAAATAATTACTGCGCCTTGAATAACCATCTGCCAGAAAGATGAGACTCCTACGATGACGAGGCCATCACCCAAGAAGCCGATAACGAATGCACCAAGTAGTGTGCCGCGAATATGGCCACGCCCACCTGAAAGTGCAGCGCCACCGATTACCACGGCTGCGATTGCATTCAATTCATAGGATTGACCTGTTTGTGGGGCCCCGGCCGTTAACTCTGAAGCGATAATTAAACCTGTAGCTGCTGCGCAAACTCCTGAGAGTGTGTACACCCAAATCTTCACTCGCTTAATGGGAACGCCTGAAAGTTCAGCTGCGCGCTCGTTTCCTCCTAGGGCGTAAAGCCAACGTCCAAAGACTGTCTTTGTGAGAAGAACGGCTGTTAAAAGTGCAACACCGATCATCACCCAGACTCCAGTTGGTAATCCAAGGAATTTTCCAAGGCCCAGGACGTTAAAACCAGTATTTCCCAGCTCTGGCTTACCTGTCATATCATTGAAAGTTTCCCCTTTTGCGATGAGAAGAGCGGTTCCGCGAACGACGTATAAAGTGCCGAGGGTTGTGATGAATGGCGCGACTTTAAAGCGAGTAATCAAAATTCCATTTAACAAACCGACGAGTGCTCCAGCGAATAAGCAAAGAACGACAATCACCCATACCGATGGATAGAGAACCGTGTGTGTGCCTGGAACTTGAATCCCCTGCATCAACATAAATCCAGCAAGAACGCCGCTCAGGCCAACCGTTGATCCAACAGAGAGATCGATACCTGCAGTCAAAATAACGAGCAACATTCCAATGGCAAGAAGTGCGTTCAATCCTACGTGGCGAGTCATGACGATGACGTTGCTTAAGTTCAAGTAGTTAGGAGACAAGTAGGCAAAGACCACAATTATTACCGCAAGGGCAATAAAAGCACGTCCCTCTGTTAGTAACTTACTAAAGGTAAATCCTGCAAAAGGATTCTTCTTTACTTTACTCACGATATTGCTCATGCACCTGCTCCAATGCGTCGTTTACTCGTCTTGTCATCTGCCGCCGCCATGACATCAGGTTGTGATACCTTTTTTGGATCCATTTCAGCGGAGATATGGCCTTTGGAAAGAACAACTATTCGATTTGCTGCAGTCATTGCTTCACTTATTTCGGATGTCGCAAATAGAACTGCTAACCCGTGTTTAGCTTGTTCTGTCAGAAGTTGAAATATTTCAGCTTTAGCGCCCACATCGATACCGCGGGTAGGCTCGTCAAGAATGATCGCTTTCGGTCCGGTTAAGAGAACTTTTCCAATAACGACTTTTTGTTGGTTTCCTCCACTGAGAGAGGTAATAAGTGACTTATGGCTTGAAGTTTTGACTCGTACATCCTGGATCTTCTTCTCAATGCTGACAATTTCAGGATTTGTGCGCATTATGAATTTCTTCACGAAATCACTCACGCTTGAAAGTGAAATATTATGACCAACTGTGAGTAGCTGCACGAGACCATCGCGTTGTCGATCTTCGGGTACTAAAGCCACTCCAGTTTTAATTCGGTTTCCTATGGTGAGCCCAGAGATGTCGACGCCGTTAAGCAGGATTTCTCCAGAGATTTGATGCAACCGACCAGCGATGGTCTCCAGCAATTCTGTACGGCCCGCGCCCATTTGCCCATACAGGCAAACAACTTCGCCAGCATGAACCTTCAAAGAAAAATTATCAATTGCTAGGCGAGCTGGATTTGAAGGATCAGCAATCGTGAGGTTGCGAATCTCCAAAACAATCTGATCTGTTTTTTGGTCTAAAGCCGTTGCACCGACTCCTTCGCGACCAATCATCATTCGGACAATGCCTGGAAGGTCAACATTCTTCGCTTCATCAGTGGCAATCATGTTCGAGTCGCGTAAAACATAAATGTAATCCGCTACATGAAGTGCCTCTTCAAGATGATGTGATATGTAGATAATTGATACACCGTGAGATTTCAAATCTTCAATAACGGTGAAAAGAATTTCAATTTCAACGTTGCTGAGAGCAGACGTTGGTTCATCCATAATCAGGATGCGAGCATCGGACGCAAGCGCGCGAGCAATCTCCACAATTTGCTGTTGTCCGAGTCGTAAGTCGCCAACCAGTTCATCGGGCCTGATGTTATGTTGTAAGCGCTTCATGATTTCGCGAACTTTGTCGTTCTCTGCGGTGTAATTGACTCTGCCGCCCATCGAACGAATTTCACTCCCAAGGAACATGTTGTCTCGCACTGTTAGGTTGGGAGCTAAACTCAATTCTTGGTGAATGATTGAAATACCGTGTGATTTAGCATGAGTTGAATTAGAAAAACTAATATCTTGCCCGTCAAGTTCAAGAGAACCAGAAGTTGGTCGTTCGATTCCAGCAAGAATCTTCATCAGAGTGGATTTTCCGGCTCCATTTTCACCGAAAAGAGTGGTGACTTTTCCACGGACGAGATCGAAATCCACATCATTGAGCGCAACAGTCAGCCCGTACTCTTTGCGGACCTTCTTCGCCCGTAGAACTACGTCTGGTTGAGACATTACTTAGCCACATCAATCTGTGTAGGGATGATGATGTAATTCGTAGGATTCGTGACAGACATGGCGCCGAAAATTGTGATTGTCTTTCCAACAAGCGCACCTTTAGCAAATGGTTTTAAAACGTTTTCGCGAACTTTGTCGTTTAACTTAGTGGCTGCATCTTGGTAAGCCAATTGGTTTACGAAATCTTCAAACTTCACCGTGCCGGTTACATCTCGAAGAGAAGTTCCATTGAGGGCGGGGCCCATTTGAATATAGATAGTGGCTGCAGCTGATAATCCCGCAACTTTAACGGGAAGAAAATCATTGACCATTGCTTGTCCAACACCCGTGAATTTAACGGGTACTGCGTATGCATTTCCTGGTCCGTCGGTGTGACCGTACTTTGGCCCTGCAGAAGCAAGATTTGCTTGAATAGCCTTATCAACTTCAACGATGTCGACTGCGTGAGCCTTAATAAAAGGTTGTACTTCTGGCCATTTTTTATCAGCGAAAGAGACTGACAACTTTGGATTTGCCTGTAAAGATGTTGTACCTGTGCGATACGCACTATTCGCATCTGACAAGCTCACCACTTTTGTTGAGAGAGCCATTGCAACAACCAAAACTAGAACAACTGCAATCAGCGATATCCGTAGTTTGGTTAATTGAAATTTCAATTTCATTCGTTGTTTGCTCCTTGTATTTTCTTTTATTAAAGTGAGAGTAAAGTTCCAGATTGAGCAGCGCCTGGACGAATTTGCAATTTACGACCTGTACCCGCTCTGAACATATCCATCGCTGCTGCATAATCATCAAGGGAATAGAAATGAGAAATCATTGGTGTTGGGTCTATTGCGCCGGCTTCGAAAAGATCCACTGCGCGACCGAAACAAGAGACCGTAGCCATTGTTCCAACAACGGAAACTTCATCCCGATAAATTCTGAAAGGTGAATATTTCGCGCGCGCTTCAACTGGAGCAACGCCAAAGTTTTGAAAAGTGCCACCAGGCTTTACCCGTGGTAGTCCATCTTCAATTGCAGCTACAACGCCGGTGCAATCAATAACCACTTCCCAATTTTTTCTGCTTGCTTCATCAGCGCTTGTGAATGTGTGTTCGATTCCGACTGCCCGCGCCGCTTCTAAGCGCTTTGCATTTGTGTCGACTACAGAAATACTTACTGCGCCGGCGCGACGAGCAAGTTGTGCCATGAGTAATCCCATTGTTCCTGCGCCATAAATCAAGTAGTGCGAACCCATTTCGCGAGGCAATACATCGAATCCTCTGACTGCACATGCAAGCGGCTCAATAAGTGCGGCATGGTTTAGGTCTGTTCCTGGTTGAAGTTTGTGACAATTGCGAGCGGGGGCGCGTAAGAATTCCGCGGAAGCTCCATCATTTGCTACAACGCCCATTCCCTGCCAGTTGCGACAAAGATTGCTGCGGCCAGTCAAACAGAATTCACAATCTTCACAGGTAAGTGTCGGATTCACGGCTACAAGATCTCCGACCTGAAGGTTCTTAACCGCCGAACCGACAGCTACAACTTTTCCGGAGATCTCGTGGCCTGGAATAATTGGAAAGACGCCACCTTCAAATTCACCGTCGTAGACATGGATATCTGTGCCGCACATTCCGACCGCAGCCACCTCAATGACGACATCTTTTTCGCCAGGCGTTGGGTCGGGCAGGTTTGTAACGGCTAGTTTGCCCGTGCCTTCAAATACGACAGCTCTCACTTCGCGTCCTCCAGTTAACATTTTGTGTTATTAATTTTGTTAAGAAACACATTATTTTATGTGAAATTAACAATACCGAAGTTAATAGCCTGGGATTTAGCGTGTCAATAGCGAATAGGTGGTAAACAGCGCCATTTTTATAACAATTTTGTAACTTTTGGAGTGTTAAATTAACAAAAGTTATGGTGCTACCACTTCAAATTTCACTCCCGCGCGCGAAAGCTCGCTTAAGGATTCGTGTGAAGCTCCTTCGGTAATTAAAACCAGGTCAAATTCGTTGAGTGGGGCTAGCTTATGGAAGGCCACCTTGTCTAGTTTGGTGTGATCGAGAAGCAGATATTTGGAGTTCGCTGCCTTCATCATGGCCTGTTTGAAGGCAACGATCCTACTTTGTCGTTGATAAGCGGAGCCACCGGAGACTGCGGAGGCTGAAAAAAATCCCGCATCGACTCGGATGGATTCGATCGCTTGCTCTGTTAAAACGCCGGTGAAGGTGTCGCTCGTCGGATCGTAATCTCCACCAAAAGTCACAAGGCGAATATCAGGCATCATGGCAAGCTGATTGATAGCTTTGAGGAAGTTTGTGGCTACGTAAATGGGAGTTACTTCAGCTAAAAACGGGACCATTTGCAAGACAGTGGTGGAGTTATCCAAAACTATTGTCATTCCTGGTTCAACGAATCGGCTAGCGGCTTGAGCGAGAGAACGCTTCTCAACTGGATTGGCATCGAGTCGGAAATCTACATTTGATTCAAAAACCACAGATGGCTGAGCTGATACGCCTCCACGGAATTTTCTCACTACGCCTTGGCGTTCTAGGTCGTCGAGATCGCGATGGACTGTCATGATGCTTACACTGAGTTCATTTGCAAGTTCTTGAGCGGAAAGGGAGCCGCGTTCAGTTACAAGGCGTGAGAGGGCGCGCTGGCGCACGGCACGTTTATTAGTTGTGGCAGATAATGACTCGGTGCTCACGAGCTTCCCTCTCTCTTTAATGGTTGTACTTACCTGAATTTGTAACATTTAAGGGTAAACCTAACCATAAGAAATGTTAAAAGGAAAGACGTTTTAACAAAAAATTGTTAACAGGTGAGATTGCTGCCTGCTGAACCGCCCAACAAATATGAATCGACGCGTGAGTCAACACACTTGTTCCCACGGTTATGTCCCGTATGTCCTTCTCCGTTAAATGTAATGAGCGTACTGCCCGAGAAGATTGCAGCTAATTTTTGTGACCAGGCATAAGGAGTGGCTGGATCTTTATTTACACCAATTACTATGACGGGGGATGTGAGGATCTTTTTCATACTTGGTTTCTTTGATGCGCTGTGATCCCAATATTTACACGCTAAGCCTGCGTATGTAAGAAAGGGGCCAAATACAGGGGCTTTTGCTTTCATAACAATGCCATCTTTTGTCATTTGTGCAACAGAGCGCGGTTCTGCAAGGTCCAAGCACGAAATTATTTCGGCAATATCATTCTCATTCGAGTAGTGACCATTTGCATCTCGAAGGTTATAAGCATCCGCCAAGTCAAGAAGTGGACGTCCATTCCCCTTATTTATCGCTTCATTAAGGGCCTCGGTCAAATTCGGCCAACCACTTACGTTGTCATAAAGAGTTGATGCAATGCCAATAATTGCCAGAGAAGAAGTGAGCTTTCTTCCCGACTGAATTTCCAATGGTTTTGAGTGAAGGGTATTGAGAAAAGCCACTATCTCCTTCTGTGTAAATCCTTTTGTCTTCTTTATGTAATCAAGTAGTGCGGTATCAAAACCAATTGCTTGGGCTAGGTTTTGCGCGCCGTTTGAAGCAGTTGGGTCGATCGCGCCGTCTAGAACAAATTTTCCAACGTGGGTTGGATAAAGAGCTGCATAGATTGTTCCAAGGAAAGTTCCATAGCTCTTACCAAGATAATTAACCTTTGGTTCATTCAAAATAACTCGGAGAAGTTCCATGTCTCTTGCCGTGTCGACGCTGCCGTAATGTCCAATTTTCGGACCTGTTTCTTTCGCGCAAGCATCTGCAAATTTCTTTGCTTGTGCCAATAAATTATTCAAATCATTTTTTGTAAGTACCGCGGTATCCGATGAGATGTAAGTATCTTCGGCTTTATCTGAAAGGCAATGTGCAGGCTCGGATTTGCCGACCCCTCGAGGATCAAAACCAACAATGTCATAACGTTGTGTAATCGCACTTGAAACTATCAACTTGGCTTGTGATGCGTAGTTAACGGCCGATCCACCTGGACCACCGGGATTTACAAAAAGTGTGCCTATGCGATTCCTTTGGTCTGTTGCTGCATGTCGCACAACCGACAGAGTGAATATGTTCTTATCAATAGCGTCGTAATTCATTGGCACTTTAAAAGTCGTGCACTGCAGACCATCTCCACAATCTTTCCAATTCAAGGATTGGGTCTGAAATTCTTTCAGTGGATTTGATTGTGTTTGAGCGTAAGCATGAACAGATGCAAGCAGTAATCCTGCGCTTGCCAGAGAGGTGAGAAGAAGCCTTAGGTGTCTATTCATGAGTTGACCAGTCTAGTTTTAAGGGGTCTTCCCAGTACAATTGGCTTAATGAATATATGGACTGCGCAAGGCGCGATAAATACCTTTGGGCTAGCTGGCATCTATGCAATTCTCTTTTTAGAGACTGGGTTGCCACTTGTTTTAGGGCTACCGGGTGATTCCCTCCTATTTATTGGCGGGGTTGCAGCCTCTGGAACTGGAACAGCGATTCATCTCAAGATTTCAATGGCCGCTCTTGCAATCGGAGCGCCAATTTTCGCCATCGCCGGATCACAACTTGGTCATTGGCTTGGATATAAATACGGCATCAAGCTCTTCCAAAAAGAAGAGTCAAAATACTTTAATCCATCTCGTCTTCGCACTATGGAAAAGTGGATGGCGAAATATGGTTATGGAAAGATGATTTTCTTAGGTCGATTCATTCCAATTGTTCGCCACCTTGTAAACCCAGTTGCAGGTATTTTGGAAATGCCTTACAAAAAATTCTTGTACTGGAATGTTATTAGCGCACTCGTTTGGACACAGGGATTTATTTGGGGCGGTTACTGGATTGGTGAAAAACTCAAGGGATCAGTTGACCAATACATTGTTCCTATAGTTGCTGTGATTGTTCTTGTTTCAATTGCGCCAATTATTTGGGAAGTTGTTAAAGAATGGCGCACACGCAAGCACTTGTCGTAAATCTATAAACCAAGATCAGTAAGTGAATATGCGTACTTGTATTCAAGTTTATTTTCAGCAAGCAATGGGGCAGCGCCACGTTCAACGATTGTTGCAACTCCAACGACAATTGCGCCGGCTTCGCGAAGTGCTTCAACTGCTGTCATAACAGAACCGCCAGTGGTGGAAGTGTCTTCCACCGCAAGAACTCGCTTTCCTTTTACATCTGGTCCTTCGATGCGACGTTGAAGTCCATGTGCTTTCTCTGCTTTGCGCACTACAAACGAATCAAGTTTGCGACCTTGTTGGGCTGCCACATGCATCATTGCTGTCGCTACAGGATCAGCTCCAAGGGTTAAACCACCGACTGCTTCGTAATCCCAATCCTTTGTCGTTTCCAACATCACGGCGCCTACAAGTGGCGCAGCTTCGCTATCCAAGGTGATTCTTCGAAGGTCAACGTAATAGTCCGCCTCTTTACCCGAGGACAAAATTACTTTTCCGTGAACAACAGCTTTCTTAAGAATTTGGGATTTTAACAATTCAGCGGCATTTGAGGTCATGCCTAAATCCTAGTCGCTACTCTTTTGGGTAAACAACGATGGGCTGATGTGCACGTTTTACAAGGCTTTTTGGCGGATTTGCTTCAATGAGAGCATCGACCTCGGTACGCAGTTTGGCTACTTCAATTGCCATATTTGCCACTGCATTTTCTAACTCCATGATTCGTTTGATGCCTGCAAGGTTTACACCCTCACCGACCAGTCGTTGGATATTTCGAAGTGAAGCAATATCAAGAAGTGAATATCGACGGCCTCGTCCGGAAGCTCGTCCTGGTGTAACAAGACCCATTCGATCATATTGGCGAAGTGTTTGAGGATGCATACCTGATAACTCAGAAGCAACAGAGATTACATAAACTGCTTCATCCTCTGCGATTTCGTGATCTTCATTCTTTGTCATGCTTGTGACCTTTGTTTGAGATCTGAACGGGGGTTAAATTCTTGGGTTGCTTCCGCAAAATCTTCTAGCGCTTTCTTTGCTTTCCCATCGACTCTTTGTGGGACTTGAACATCAATAGTCACAATCAAATCCCCTTGCTCATGATTTCGCTTGATGCCGTGGCCTTTAATCTTCAACTTCTTGCCATTTGGTGTTCCTGGGGCTAAACGAACTTTCACTTCTTCACCACTCAGTGTTGGAACAGAAATGTCTGCGCCAAGTGTTGCTTCGGTAAATGTGACTGGGAGAGTCATAAGTAAATTGTTTTCATCACGTTTGAAAAGTGGATGAGGGGTTACGTGTACAACGACAAAGAGATCTCCTGGTCCTGCTTGGCCAGGTGAACCTCGACCTTTAAGTTTTATCTTTCCGCCATCTTTAATGCCCGCGGGAATTCGCGTTGTGAATGGTTCGGCGCCAGTGCGAATCGTAATTTCACTTCCATAAACAGAATCACGAAAAGAGATACTTGTTTGCGTTTGAAGATCTTGGCCTTTAGATGGGCCGCGTCTTCCACCAAATAAATCTCCGAAAATATCTGCGAAATCTCCACCTTGTTGGAAACCACTAGGTTGTTGTTGGAAACCGCCACGTGGAATCCCGCCAGCCTTAAAGGAGTTACGCATCTCGTCGTATTCAGCGCGCTTTTTATCATCGCTCAATACTTCATAGGCCTCGGAGACATCTTTAAACTTCTCTTCAAGCTTCTTATCCCCTTTTGTCTTATCGGGATGAAGCTCTCTCGCTAGTTTGCGATACTGTTTTTTGACGGCATCTAGGCCATCAGATTTTTTGACGCCAAGGATCGCATACAGATCCTTCTCATATAAATCCTTGGCTGCCATAACTACTACTCTGGATCAGCCACTGCTACGCGAGCAGGGCGAATCACTCTCTCTTTGAATTTGTATCCTGGTTGCAAGACCTTTGTAACAGAGGTTTCTTTTACATCAGGTGAGGTTTCATGCATTAGCGCTTCATGAATTGTTGGATCGAATGCAACATTGATGTCAGAGAACTTGGTTAATCCAAGACGTTCTGTGACCGCATTTAGTTGATCAGCAACAGCCTTGAATCCGCCGTTTAATTCACCATGCTCATCTGCGCGCTCAATGTTGTCGAGTATTGGAAGTAACTCTGACATTACAAGTGCGAAAGCGGCTTCCCGGTCGACGATACGATCGCGATCAACGCGCTTACGGTAATTCGCGTATTCAGCTGTAAGTCTTTGTAGATCTTCTGTTAAAACCGCAAGAGGATCTTTATCGGCTATGTCGGCTAACGCTTCTTCAACTGCCTTAGAGAGTTCTTCTTCGTTTGAAGAAGAACTCTCGGCAGGATTTTGTGAATCAGTCATTACTCTTCAACAACCTCGGCTTCATCTACGCCATCATGCTTTTCTGATCCAGCAGCGCTATTGGCCGCTGCATCTGCTGATGCATAGAGTGCGGCTCCAAGTTGTTGTGACAACTCAGATACCTTCTCGGTTGCTGACTTAATACCAGCGAAGTCTGCGCCTTCAAGAAGCTTTTTCAAATCAGCAAGTGCTGCTTCAACTTCAGCCTTCTTTTCCGCGTTTTCAGGAGTCGACAACTTCTCGTCATTATCCTTCAAGAACTTCTCTGTTGTGTAAGCAAGTGAATCTCCGGCGTTACGAATATCTGCTTCTTCACGACGCTGTTTATCTTCATCGGCGTGTGCTTCTGCATCCTTCATCATGCGCTCGATATCTTCCTTAGAAAGAGCCGAACCGCCTGTGATAGTCATGGACTGAGACTTTCCAGTTCCTAGATCCTTTGCTGTTACGTGAACAATTCCATTTGCATCAATGTCGAATGTGACTTCAATTTGTGGAACTCCACGAGGCGCAGGAGCAATTCCTGTTAGCTCAAACATGCCCAAACGCTTGTTATAGGCTGCCATTTCGCGCTCACCTTGGAAGGCTTGAATCTGCACTGCTGGCTGATTGTCATCAGCTGTTGTGAAGATTTCAGAACGCTTTGTAGGAATTGTTGTGTTCTTTTCAATGAGCTTTGTCATCACGCCACCCTTAGTTTCAATACCAAGAGAAAGTGGTGTTACATCGAGTAGAAGCACATCCTTCACTTCACCCTTAAGAACACCAGCTTGGAGCGCTGCACCAACGGCAACAACTTCATCTGGGTTTACGCCCTTGTTAGGTTCTTTTCCACCAGTAAGTTCGCGGACGAGGTCCACAACTGCTGGCATACGAGTTGATCCACCAACAAGTACAACGTGATCGATATCAGCGATTGGAATTCCAGCATCTTTAAGAACGGTTTGGAAAGGCTTCTTTGTGCGTTCAAGTAAATCTGCTGTCATTGCTTGGAATTGAGCACGTGTAATCGTCTCATCCAAGAACAATGGATTCTTCTCTGAATCAACTGTGATGTATGGAAGGTTGATTGATGTTGATGCGGATGCTGACAATTCGATCTTTGCTTTTTCAGAAGCTTCGCGAATACGTTGCATTGCCATCTTGTCTTTTGTTAGATCGATTCCGTTCTTAGATCCAAATGTCTTTACTAAGAAGTCAACGAGTGCTTGATCCCAGTCCTACCTCACCCAGAAATCCGACAAAGCAACCCACCTCAATCAGATTTCCAACATGTCAACAACGTCCCGCAACCAGAAACACAAGATAACATACCAATTGTAACACCAACTATGGTTCTACCTGCTAGTATTTCTGCACCCACTCTACCAGATGTTGCTCGCCCAGCTTCACCAGCAGCTTCACCACCAGCTTCACGAACAGAACCACCAGCTTCATCAGCAGCTTCACCAGCAGCTTCACCAGCAGCTTCACCACCAGCTTCACGAACAGCACCAGCAGCTTCACCAGCAGCTTCACCACCAGCTTCACGAACAGCACCAGCAGCTTCACCAACAGTTCCATCACCAACAGCAGCTACACAACAAAAGACTGACTTGGTGGATGATGGTTCAAATTCGAACAATCTTTCGAATTTCCAAACCAAACCATTGGTTCCTTCAGAAATTCAAGAAATCACCAACACTCAACCAGCTACACCAACAGTGCCAGCTCCAACTGAAGTTCCATCAACAACAGCACCTACACATCAAGAGACCTACTTGGTGGATCAATCGGAAATCCGAAACGGCACACTGGTTACCTCAGAAATCCGATATGACCTATCTCTTTCTCCAGAAGTCGGTCTCAGCAACTCTCCTATCCTTTCAGCAACTCCAACAGTTACAGTTTCGCCTACTGTTACAACTTCAGGACAAATGCAACAGCAAACTGAAAACAGTACTGGGAACGTTTCACAATCACAATCCTCCCAAGGGACTTATTGGGATTTTGGCTTTAAGTATGCTATTGAAGTTTAAACTAATCTTGTACAGCTTTCATGCTTTAGGCTCCAAAGA
>CAIKKN010000023.1 GCA_903827945.1 uncultured Actinomycetes bacterium
CTTTCTGGTTGATGATGGTATCGATTGCAATTGCAGTCTTACCTGTCTGGCGGTCACCAATGATGAGCTGGCGCTGTCCGCGACCAATCGCTGTCATGGTGTCGATAGCTTTAATACCTGTGAGCATTGGCTCTTTGACTGGTTGGCGCTGAACTACAGAAGGAGCCTGAAGTTCAAGTGCACGAGTAGCTTCAGCGACGATTTCACCCTTGCCGTCGATTGGGCGGCCAAGTGGGTCTACAACGCGACCAAGGAAACCATCTCCGACTGGTACTGAGAGAATTTCACCAGTGCGTCGAACGGTTGTTCCTTCTTCAATGCCGGTGAATTCACCCAAAATAACGACACCGATTTCACGGACGTCTAGGTTCAAAGCCAAACCAAGAGTTCCGTTTTCAAACTTTAAAAGTTCGTTAGTCATGGTTGAAGGCAGACCCTCAACGCGCGCAATACCATCGCCTGCTTCGGTGACTATACCGATTTCATCGCGAGCTGCAGCGCCTGGGTTATATGACGCAACGTGCTTTGCAAGCGCATCACGAATATCTTCAGGGCGGATTGTTGTCTCCGACATTTGTACTCCCTCGATCCTCTAACTGGTCTTTACTGGGTGATTAGTAAAGAATTCTTAAACTGCGAGCGCTCTGCCCGCTTCTGCCAAACGATTACTGATGGTTCCGTCGATGACTTCATCATCAAATCGGACTTCGATGCCACCGATAACGCTGGCATCAATTTCAACTGAAACGTGAACTGGTTGGCCCATCTGCTTTGTGAGAGTTGAAGCCAACTTCTCGCGTTGTGCAGTGGTTAGTTCAACTCTGCTTCGCACAACCGCACGGAGGCGGGAATGACGTGCAGTAACCCCGTGAATGAAGGCAAGGAGCGCTAGCTCAATGCTTCGACGCTGGAGTACGCGCACGAGCTGTTCTAACAAGCGAACTGATGATGGCTTGTACTTACCACCAAAAATTGTCTTGATGAGCTCGGCTTTATGATCTCCAGAATCTAGTGAGCTGTTAAGCACCTGGCGGAGGTCATTGTTTGCAACCAAGACTTTAGAGAAAGCAAAAAGTTCCTCTTCAACTTGGTCTAGTTGATCTTCAGTGTTCGCTGCCGTTGCTTCTGCTTCTACAGCTAATTGTTCAATTGCATGAACGATATCTGAGGTGCGTGACCAACGAAGTGCGACAAGTTGAACAACCAAGTCCAACGTCGACTTTGATAGCGATGAACCAAATACATCCGTGACAAGAGCTGTCTTAGCCTCATGGTCGCGTGCTGGATCAGTGACTGCGCGACGAAGTGCGCCTGATGATTGAAGCGCAAGTAATACATTGAACAGTTCTGCAGAAACTACCGTGCACTCAGCAGATGAAACGCCCTTGAGCTTTCCATCAAGTACAACGCGAATCGCGGATAGCGATTGACGAGAGTTTCCACCAAGGTTCAACATTTTTAGTTGCGTCCCTTTTCTGTAGCAAGATCCTCAAGGAAGCGATCGACAACACGAGATTGACGAGCCTGGTCTTCTAGAGCTTCCCCAACGATTTTGGATGCAAGATCTGTTGCAAGCGAACCAACTTCAAGACGAAGTGAGGTAATCGCTGCCTGACGCTCAGCTTCAATTGAAGCGTGAGCCTGTGCTGTGATGCGAGCAGCTTCTTCTTGCGCACGTGAACGTAAATCTTCGATGATTGCTGCGCCTTGAACGCGCGCCTCTTCACGAATCTTTGTTGCTTCACCGCGAGCATCAGCAAGTTGCGCAGTGTATGACTGCAACGCCTCTGCTGCTTCTGCTTGCGCGCGCTCTGCCTTTTCAATGCCGCCTTGAATTGCTTCGGTGCGAGCTGCGAATGCTTTTTCAAACATTGGCACAACTGCCCTGCGAAGGACAAGGAAGAGCAAGGTGAAGGCGATGAAGCCAACGATTAATTCAGCTGTATGCGGAATTAATGGATTGGCTGCTGCTTCAGCTGCAAACCTAGTTTTCACTCAAATCTCCTAATTATTAGCTAGTACGAAATAACTCGGGATTAGAGAACGAATGCGAGAACGAGACCGAACAGAGCAAGAGCTTCAGCAAGTGCGAATCCGAGGAACGCGATTGGCTGTAGAACGCTACGAGCTTCTGGCTGACGAGCAACGCCGTTGATGTATGCAGCGAAGATCAAGCCTGTTGCAATAGCAGGTCCGATAGCTGATAGGCCATAACCGACCAGGTTGAGTGTGCCTTTCATTGTGGTGCCTTTCTGTAGATGGTGCTTTGGGTTTTGTTCGTGTTAGTGCTCGTCTGACAGCGCGCCAGCAATGTAGAGCGCTGATAGAAGAGTAAAGATGTAAGCCTGCAAGCACTGAACCATGAATTCAAAGAATGTCATGACAATGCCAAGGGTAAATGAGAACGGAGCAACGAGCTTGAGTCCAATGACACCCTTAATGAGGTGATCTCCGCCCATAATGAAAACGAGAAGTAGTAAATGGCCCGCAAACATATTTGCAAATAAACGAAGTGAAAGTGTCAGTGGGCGTACTAAGAAGAATGTAGCAATTTCAATTGGAGTGAGTAGAACATATACGGCTTTTGGAACACCAGGCATAAACGCGATGCCCTTGAGGTAATGTCCTAGGCCTTGCTTCTTAATTCCAACCCAGTGAAATACGATGAATGGAAAAGCTGCCAAGACATATGGAAATGAAACGTGCGACATTGCAGGAAATTGCAAAAGTGGGACGATTCCAAAAATATTGTTGGTCAAAATAAATGTGAAGAGTGAGAAAAGCAAAGGAACAAAGCGCATGAATTCAGCGCCGATAATTTCTTTACCAAGATCGTTACGAACGAATCCGTAGATCAATTCACCAGCAAATTGAAGTTTTGTTGGGACCACAAGTGCTTTGCGAGATGCTGCAACAAAGAAGACAGAAACAAGGATTACTGAGAGAAAAACTAAGAGAATCGGCTTAGTTGTAAATTCGCTATTTCCAAATGCGGGTGGGAGATTAAAGTCGGCAGTGCTAGGTGGGACGAAGCCCCCTTCAAAAGCAAAAGCGCGCACACAAACTCCTACATAAGAGCCCAATTGAGGGTAAACGGGAAGACGGTTGAACCTTATTAGTTAATTGCGGAAAGTTGAAATCCAGCGGGCTGTGATGCGGGCTACTAGCTACCTCAACTAAAAATTCATCATTCCTTAACGAAGCGGAGCCAGACCAGGTAAAGGGATGCCCCCATGCCCAGGAGGAACCCAACGAGCATGAACCAGTGGTTGTGGTGAACAACCCAATGGTCAATTGCCGCCCCAATGCCGCCCCAGACCAATAGCCCCGAAAGCAGGTACCCGAAGATCGACCACATTGCACCTTCTTCGTTACTTCGTGCCATTTGAGCCTCCTGAAACGCCGTTATCTAAACCGCCTGCCTTGGAGGGCAATGGTAACCCCAAGCGGAGCTTCAGAAAGGCTCTAATCTCCCCGCCCAGCCAGGCTGCCGTAATTGCCAGAGCTGTCACAGCGAAGGCTGGTCGGTCCACGGAGTCAGGGGTTGTTGTCTTTGTAACTATCACCAAAAAGGCACCCATCACGAGGACCTTGGCAAAATACGAAAACATCGCCAACGCCATTGTCGCAATCGGGTCTAGATCTTTGGAAAGCTGATTGATGATCAGATGGATTGAAAAGAAGATTATTACGGTTGCGCTCGCCATGAGAGCGCCCCAAAAACCTGATGTGTGTCGAATTAAATCAGAACCCACTAAACAGATAATTGCCACAATGACTGAAGGGATGACGGCGCCTTTCCACATGGCAGTTGCAGATTGGTCAGATTGTTCAGATTGTTCAGATTGTTCAGATTGAGACATTTTCGAGCACCTGATTTCTTCTTAGAGTGTCGCCAATCATGGCAAGTGAAATTGCAAGCATAAAGAGCGCCACAACTGTTGCGATCCAAAGAGGTGCGAATGCAGCGATAACTGTGGGGATGGCAAACATCGCTGTCCATATATACAAAATGAATGTTGTGCGCCTATGCGAGTTACCCATTGATAGAAGTCGATGATGAAGGTGTTCTCTATCAGCAGCAAAAGGTGATCGTCCAGCACGGAGGCGGCGCACAATTGCCATTCCAAGATCAATCAGCGGAATTGCAAGAATTGTAAATGGCAGTAAAAGTGGCAGGAAAGTACTTCGTGAATTTGATTGTGAAATAGCATTTAAATCAATTTGGCCAGTCAAAGTAATTGCACTTGATGCGAGTAGGAGGCCCAGAAGCATGGCTCCTGAATCCCCCATAAAAATCTTGGCAGGGTGAAAATTATGCGGCAAGAACCCAATGCAAATTCCAACCAAGACAGCAGTAATGAGTGATGGGGCGCCGGCGCGATTAAATCCATTTACAACTGCGAGTATGTAGGAAAAGATAAAGAAGGCCGTGCCGCAGATTGCAACAATTCCGGTAGCCAGCCCATCAAGACCGTCTACGAAATTAACAGCATTGATTACCAACATTACAAAGACAACCGTGAGAACTTGCCCCAGCGCCGGTGGCAAAGTCAAAATTCCATTAATCGGGAGCCAGAGAATCTGCACCCCATGCAGCAAAAGAATTCCTGCTGCAAGTGCTTGTCCCGCCGACTTTGTTACAGCATCAAGATCAAAGCGATCATCAAGTGCGCCGAGTAACATGATGAACGTACCGGCCAAGAAAATTCCCTGAGCTTCTCGTCCAAATGATTTACTGACGAGCGGAAGATGACTCACGACAATCATCGTCACTGACATCGCTGCCCACATCGCAATTCCGCCCCATCGCGGGGTTGGAGATTTATGAATATCTCTCTCTCGAATACTGATGAACGCCCCAGATTGCATAGCAAAGCGTGCAACCCATGGAGTTATCAGAAAACAGAGCGTTGCCGCAAAACTAGCGGTGAGAAGATATTCGCGCATCTACCTGAAATTTATGAGTGAGGATAAACAGGGAATTTTGAGGTAAGCGCGTGAACATCTGCGCGAATTGCAGCTGCCTTTGATTCATCCGCGCCATCTTTGATTGCGCGAGAAATAAGTGAGGCAATCTGCTGCATCTCAGGCACACCCATGCCTTGAGTTGTTGTGGCAGCCGTTCCAACGCGAATACCGCTTGTAACAGCAGCGGTTTCTGGATCGAATGGAATCGAATTCTTATTTAACGTTATTCCTGAAAGTCCGCAACGCTCATCAGCAACTTTTCCATTAATTCCAGTTCCACGAATATCCATCAGTGCAAGGTGGGTTTGTGTTCCACCTGAAACTGCTCGCATACCCTCGCTTTCAAGTGATGCTGCCAGTGCTTGTGCATTCTCAATAACTTTCTTTGCATAAGCCTGATACGCGGGTTGGGCTGCTTCCTTCAATGCAATCGCTTTTCCAGCAACAGCGCTCATGATTGGACCGCCTTGCATTCCTGGGAAAACTGCTTTGTCTAAGGCTGCTGCATGCTCTGCCTTTGAAACAATCATTCCGCCTCTTGGTCCACGCAATACTTTGTGCGTCGTGAATGAAACGACGTCAGCAAATGGAACTGGTGAAGGGATTGCTTTTCCAGCTACTAAACCAATGAAGTGAGCAGCATCCACCCACATAATTGCTCCCACTTCGTCACAAATCTTTCGCACTGTCTCAAAATCAATCAGGCTGGGATAGGCGGTTGCGCCGGTACAAATCATCTTTGGCTTGTGCTCGATAGCCAGATCTCGAAGTTCGTCATAATCAATTAATTCATTATCTTGGCGAACGCCATAGGAGACGATGTTGTACCACTTGCCTGAAAAGTTAACTTTTGCACCGTGGGTTAAGTGACCACCATGTGGCAACGACATTGCAAGAACGGTATCGCCAGGATTTGTAAAAGCTTTATAGACGGCCACGTTCGCACTCGCTCCTGAGTGTGGCTGCAAGTTTGCATGTTCGGCGCCAAAGAGAGCCTTTGCGCGTTCGATCCCAATCGTTTCCACTTTATCAACTTCTTCACACCCACCGTAATAACGCTTTCCTGGATAGCCTTCTGCGTATTTATTAGAAAGGGTTGAACCAAGCGCAGTGAGAACGGCAGAGGATGTGAAGTTCTCGCTCGCAATCAGCTGGAGATTTTTGCGTTGGCGATCAAGCTCGGTCAATAAGAGAGCTGCGATATCTGGATCTTGTGAATTTAGTGCATCGAAATCTGGACCGAAGAAAGTTGTCATGGGGCAAGCCTAGAGCGTGCCGTGAGAAATGCCAGAAACAACCCCTTCGAGTTGGGCAAATGAGATATCTCCCTCACGGACCATCTCCAATCCTGAGATTCCAACTCGAACAATTGTCGAGGTTCCTGCCTGTGCAATGGGCCCCTCATCGACATAAATACCAACATCACTTGGTAGCGCGGGCACATAGTTAATGTCCAAAGTTGGTGGCCTTCCAGCCACCGAAGCCGATGCGGCTGCCACAGGTCCACTTTCGCTGAGCACTTCTAATAGAAATTTGCTCGCGGGAATTCGAAGAGCGAATTCATCAAGCGCTCCCTCGTCACCAAGATCCCAACTCAATCCGCGTTGTGGCGCGAGAAGTAATGTGAGTTGGCCTGGCCAAAATTTTTCAGCGACTATTTTCACATCACTTTCCAGATTGCGAGCAACGCCAAGAGCTGTCGCAAGAGATCCGACAAGAATTTGGCATGCAGTTCCGGTCTCTGTTTTTCGAATTGCGTGAATTCGCTCGACTGCGGCCGAATTAAAAGCATCCGCCACATAGATGTATCCATTTTCTGAAGCTAGGACTGCGACAGAACCCGCTTTGATGCTCCGAAGAACTGCATCCTTCGTCGCATCCCGTTCCTCAGAATCTAGTGTTAAGAAAACGCTCACGTGATTAGCCTAGCTCTTCAAGTTTACGAGAGATAGAACCATCGACAAATGCGTGAATGATTGTTCCATCTTCTGAATATGACTCGGAAATGATTTCGCCTCGTTCGTGTATGGCCGACACCAGATCACCACGACTAAATGGGATAGTAGCCGTAATCTCTATGCGTGGTTTTGGAAGAGACGTTTCAATCGCCTTGAGCAATGTTTCTAATCCGAATCCAGTTCGGGCGGAGAAAGCAAAACTATTTGGTTCTTCTCGAAGCAACTGCATAAGAACTTCTGGCAAGGCTACATCAGACTTATTAATCGCGATGATTTCAGGAATGTCACCGCCGCCGATTTCATTTATAACTTCGCGAACAGCGCTTATCTGTCCTTGGGGATCTGAATCTGAGCCGTCTACAACGTGCACTATCAAGTCAGATTGAGAGACCTCTTCAAGAGTTGATTTAAAGGCTTCTACTAATTGATGCGGTAAGTGCCTAACAAAACCCACAGTGTCTGAAAGAGTGAATATTCGACCATCACTTGTTGTTGCCTTGCGAACCGTTGGGTCAAGTGTCGCAAAGAGAGCATTTTCAACTAATACACCAGCGTTTGTTAAGCGGTTCATGAGAGATGATTTTCCAGCGTTTGTGTATCCCGCGATTGCAACGGAGGGAATATTGTTTCTGCGGCGTTCTTGACGCATAGTGTCGCGAGCAGTCTTCATCTCTTTTATCTCACGACGAAGTTTTGCCATCTTGTCGTTGATGCGACGACGATCAGTTTCAATTTTTGTCTCACCGGGACCGCGTCCCCCGATACCGCCTGCTTGACGCGAAAGTGAATCACCCCAACCGCGAAGGCGTGGAAGGAGGTATGACATCTGTGCTAATTCAACTTGAGCTTTTCCTTCACGAGATTTTGCGTGCTGCGCAAAAATATCTAAAATCAATGCAGTTCGATCAATTACCTTTACTTTAACTTTCTGTTCCAGAGTTCGAAGTTGCGCAGGAGATAATTCGCCATCGCATACGACAGTGTCCGCACCGGTCGCTTGTACCGTTTGACGGAGTTCTTCAACCTTTCCAGAGCCAATAAATGTTGAAGCATCAGGCTTATCTCGACGTTGAATCAATCCATCCAAAACCTCCGAGCCTGCGGTCTCTGCCAGCGCCGCTAATTCCTTTAAGGAGTTTTCTGCGTCCTTCGCCGTGCCCTCGGTCCATACGCCGACTAACACAACCTTTTCCAATCGGAGTTGGCGGTACTCAGCATCTGAAATATCTTGAAGTTCGGTTGAGAGCCCGGCTACACGTCGGAGCGCTTGGCGATCTTGCAAATCATGCTGCGAACTTTCTGCATAGTTTGCATCACTTTCGGCAGCATCAAACTCTGCAGCGGCCATTGCCGATTCGCGAAGGAGTTGATCGATATCTAAATCGAGAGGTTCATCTTTCACAAATATTGACTCACATCGCGATCCTCGAGCAAGACTGCAGGGCCAATAAGTGTTGCGTTGTTGTGGCCATCTGTATCAACCACAAGCCGTCCACCTGGAGGATTGATAACCCAATGCGACGGAAGTTTTTTGCCAAGCTTTAGCGTGGCAGCGAGCGCAACTGCGCACGTTCCAGTTCCACAGGATTGAGTTTCTCCGACACCGCGTTCGTGTACTCGCATTGCAAGTTCACCATTCGCCAGGATCTGAACGAATTCGACATTAACGCCTTCTGGGTATGCCTCTACTGGATCTACTTCTGGAGCAACCAGTAACTCCCCTGCTTCTGCAAGGTCATCCACAAATACAACTGCATGAGGATTGCCAACGTTGATATTGAAAGCTGGCCAGGATTTTCCATTCACCGTCACTGCAACCTCTGGGTACTCATCATCAAGAACTGCGTGACCCATGTTGACGGAGATGTCATCGTCGGCGGGAACAGCCAGATATCTCATGCCTGCTCTCGAGTTGATTCCAAATATTCCTTCGGGCTGATGGCCTCGTTCAACTAAGTAGCGTGCCATTACGCGAATCCCATTACCGCACATCTCTGCAAGAGAACCATCGGCATTTCGATAATCCATAAACCACTTGCCATCGAGTTTGCCGATCCGAATAAGACCGTCAGAGCCAATCCCTGTTTGACGGTTGCATATCTTCTTTACTTGCTCTGGAGTGATTTCTAGCTGGTTCTCCGGATCGAAAAGCAACACAAAATCGTTGTGTGTTCCGTGGCCGTATGTTCCAATCATGATTTGATAATAGACGCTAGAACGCGCTCAAGGAGCACAGTTGTGGGCTCGGGTTTGAGCCACGTGATGCGCTCATCACGAGTGAACCAAGTTTCCTGGCGACGGGCATATTGGCGGGTAGCAATTTTTGTTTCAGTTTTTGGATCGGCGCTTAAACCGCTCTTCGCAGAGATGATCTGGGCATATCCCAAAGCCGCCTGAGCCGTTTTGCCATCCAGCAGCCCTAACTCAATCAACTTATCAACCTCGGTTTCAAGACCTCTCTCCCACATTCTTTCAACACGTTCATCAATTCGCTCATCTAGGAGGGCGCGATCAAGTGCCAATCCAAATTGTTGCGCCTGCGGGTAGCGGGTCGAATCTTCGCGAGGAAGATTTGCCGTGAAAGGTTTGCCCGTAATTTCAATTACTTCTAGAGCGCGCACAACTCGTCGAACGTTCTCTTTTGGAATAGCCACTGCAGCTGCTGGATCCAAAGTAGCAAGGCGCTTGTGAAGAGCCGCTGCGCCTATTCTCTCGGCTTCTTCTGTGAGCTTGGCTCTGACTTCTGGATCTGTCTCTGGAAAATTCAAATCATCCAAAATCGACTTAATGTAGAAACCTGTTCCCCCGACGATGACGACGGGCTTTGACGCTCCGAGTAGCTCATCGACTTTCGCACGGGCCAATTCCTGATAGAAAGCAACAGTTACATCAGTACTAACGTCAACAATGTCGAGGAGGTGGTGAGGTATGCCTTCACGTTCTTCTAAAGATAGCTTCGCGGTTCCGATATCCATCCCGCGATAAAGCTGCATCGAATCTGCGTTAACAATTTCTGCGCCAATTTCTTTTGCTACTGCCACAGCCAAATCACTCTTACCTGTCGCTGTTGCACCACAGATTACGATCAGGGTCATGAGCCGTGAATTAATTTCAATTTCGCGAGCGATGGCATGCCAATCATGATTGGTTCAGGCCCAATTTCTGCCACGCGCGCTTCATGGGCATCTCCCCCGCGTGTGCGGCGGACAGAACCAACTTCTCCTGCCACCATGAAATTAGGAGCTGCCTGCGTGATTCTTCCGGTAACAATATCTCCAGGGCGAGCATCAACGCCTTCAGGTATGTGAACTAAGCGAAAATCTGGTGTGCGGGTATCCCGGCTCTCTGTAACTAGGAGTTCATAACTCTTTCCAAGTGATGCGTCATTGATCTCTTCGGAAATACGTTGCTGCACAATATGCAATCGCCCGTAGCGATCGGCCATTGTTGCATCGTCGATTTGATTTGGCATTGTGGCTGCTGGTGTTCCAGGGCGCTTTGAATATTGGAATGTATATGCCGCAGTAAAACGCGCCTCTTCAACTACTTCCAAGGTCTGCGCAAAATCTGATTCGGTTTCTCCCGGAAAACCGACGATGATGTCCGTCGTAATTCCTGCTTCTGGGATTGCTTTACGGACCCGCTCAATAATTCCCATGTATTTCTCTCGCCGATACGAGCGGCGCATAGTTTGAAGAATTTGATCAGATCCCGATTGCAAAGGCATATGAAGATGTGGCATTACAGAGGGAGTTTCTGCCATAGCCGCAATGACATCATCAGTGAAGTCACGAGGGTGCGGAGACATGAAACGAAGGCGTTCCAAACCATCCACACTTCCTACTTGGCGAAGCAGAGTTGCAAAGCCGCCATTCTTGTATGCATTCACATTCTGCCCAAGCAAAGTAATTTCGACAACGCCCTGGTCAACAAGCGCGCGCACTTCTTTCAAAATATCGTGCTCGTCGCGATCTTTCTCAACACCACGAAGGGCTGGAACAATGCAAAAAGTACAGGTGTTGTTGCAACCAACCGAGATGGAGACCCAGGCACTAAACGCTGAATGACGGCGAGATGGCAATGTTGAGGGGAAATGTTCTAACGCTTCTTTGATTTCAACTTGCGACTCTTCTTCAATGCGAGCGCGCTCAAGAAGCGCCGGCAAGGAACCAATGTTGTGCGTACCGAAGACCACATCAACATAAGGCGCGCGCTTGATGATGCTTTCCTGGTCTTTTTGCGCCATGCACCCACCGACAGCAATCTGAAAATTTCGATTCTGTTTTTTGATTGGAGCAAGAAAACTTAGACGTCCATAAAGCTTGTTATCAGCATTTTCGCGAACCGCGCATGTGTTGAATACGACAAGGTCGGGCTCAGTGCCTTCTATAGCTTGTGTGTATCCCGCATCCAAGAGGAGTCCGGCAATTCGCTCACTATCGTGAACGTTCATCTGGCAGCCGTAGGTTTCTACGACAAATGAGCGAGTGGACATACGCCAATCTTATTAGGAGTCTGCGCCCGTCAATTCACGAATGATGCGCGAGGTAAGGCCACCTGAGAACCCCTTGCGGGATAGTGCGCCTGAAATTCGACTATAAATCTTTTCGGCTTCAAGATGTGAACAGGAGCGGTATTTCCGCTCCGCCAGCGCAAAGGCCAATTTGTATTCACTTTCATCATCAATCTGCTCAATAACTTCATCGATGATCTCTTGGGAGACTCCCTTTGTGCGCAGCTCTTGAGAAATGATTCGCTTACTCATTTTCTTCTGGCGTTGACGAGATTCAGACCAAAGTTGAGCAAATTCCAAATCATTGATGAGGCCTTCGATCTCCAATTGATCAAGCACGTTTTCACAGGTTGAGATTTCAAAATTGCGCTTGATCAGGTGGGCGCGAAGCTCGGCCCTGCTCCGAGCGCGAGGCCCGAGCGCATAAAGCGCTACGTTCATCGCGTCGGAGTAAGAATCCGAAGGTAGTTCTTGAGTTTGCTTCTCGCTTTTAGAAGTCGACATCTGCGCCGGCTTCATCAATCGCAGCGACAAGAGCTGGATCAACTGCAGTCGGTGCGTTCATTTCGCGAATCTGCTTTTCGATGTCATTTGCAAGGTCTGGATTGTCGATGAGGAATGAGCGAGCATTTTCTTTTCCTTGACCGAGTTGATCACCGTTGTAGGTGTACCAAGCACCAGACTTCTTAACAATTCCAAGTTCTACGCCGAGGTCAATGAGAGATCCTTCGCGCGAGATTCCGACACCATAAATAATGTCGAACTCTGCTTGCTTGAAAGGAGGCGCCATCTTGTTCTTAACAACTTTGACACGAGTACGGTTTCCAACAGCATCTGTTCCGTCTTTAAGGGTTTCAATACGACGAACATCAAGGCGAATAGATGCATAGAACTTAAGCGCCTTACCGCCGGTTGTTGTTTCAGGTGTTCCAAAGAAGACACCGATCTTGTCACGCAACTGATTGATGAAGATCGCTGTTGTATTTGATTGGTGAAGAGCACCAGTCATCTTGCGGAGCGCCTGTGACATCAAACGAGCTTGGAGACCCATATGGGAATCGCCCATCTCGCCTTCGATTTCAGCACGAGGTGTAAGTGCTGCGACGGAGTCGACGACGACGATATCTAGCGCTCCAGAACGAACCAACATATCCATGATTTCTAGAGCTTGTTCACCAGTATCTGGTTGTGAAACTAGAAGTGCATCAATATCAACACCGAGCTTGCGTGCGTACTCTGGATCGAGTGCGTGTTCTGCATCGATAAATGCAGCGATACCGCCAGCCTTCTGTGCATTTGCAATTGCATGCAACGCAACGGTTGTTTTACCTGAAGATTCAGGTCCATAAATTTCAACAATTCGACCGCGTGGTAACCCGCCAATTCCGAGTGCAACATCGAGCGCTACTGAACCAGTTGGAATAACTTCCATGATCTGTGGGCCGCGATCGCCCATCTTCATAACTGAACCCTTACCGAACTGACGCTCGATTTGGGATAGGGCACTATCAAGAGCTTTGGCGCGATCTAGCGACGCCTTATCTGTCTTTTCTGGCTTTTCAGCAGCCATGGTGTGAACCTTTCATCGTTCGTCTGGTTGGCCCGCTTTAACAGAACCAACGTCTCGGTCCAGAAGGTACGGAATACCACCGACGGCCTAGGCGCTTGCCTGGCGGAAGTGTGGAACCGCTCTGGTTGGGTATATCCACGCCGGTTAGCGCGAATAGAGGTATACTACCGAACATCTGTTCGAATGAGCAAGACACGCTCAACTGCAGGGTAATTTCGCCCTAGATGCCGATATGAGCGTTAAAACGAGCTTCAAAGGCTGCTGAATTATGAGCGACCACGAGCACGCCGTGCTCTTTTGCAATCATCGTGACCAAATCCAGAGTTCGATCCTGGTGGTTCACATCCTGGGCGCTGAGGGGTTCATCAAGAAGATAGAAGGAGGCTTCTTGAATTAAGGCGAGGGCCACGCTCACTCGCTGCTGTTGTCCAAGGGAGAGTTCGGTAATTTTCAAATCTGCGAGTGCCTCTATCTCAAGAGCTTCCAGAACGTCGGGGCTATGAGCTGCGCGTCTCTCAACTGAAACTATTTCCAATAATTGATTCACGGTAAACGCCAAATCAAAAATCCGCCTTTGAGGAGCAACTGATCTAATTTTCGATTGTTCTTTTGCAGAGAGTTTGGCGACATCTAGCCCATTAACAATGATGCAGCCTGAATTTGGTTTTAGAACTCCACCAATGAGGTTGATAAGAGTTGTCTTGCCCGAACCATTAGCACCAGTTAGTAAGGTGGATCCAGTTGATGGCACAAGAGCGCTGAAACCCTTGAAGATTTCCTTTGTCGGTCTTGAAAATGAAAGTTCCTTAATCTCAATCATGATCAACCCACTGAGAACGTTGAAGGCGAAGCAAAATAATAAGAGCTGGGGCGCCAAGTAGAGAAGTTAATAGTCCCAAAGGGATTTCATGCGGTTGTGCAATTGTTCGAGCCAACAAATCAGCAAGAACCAAAAGAGTCGCTCCAACTAAGGCGCTCATAAGCAACATTCCCCTGTGTGCAGGGCCGATGAGAAGTCTGACAATGTGTGGAACGAGGAGTCCTAGGAAAGCTATCGCACCAACTGCGCTCACTGAGGCGCCAACAAGTAGAGCCATTGAAATAATCGAAATGAAACGTAACTTTCTTGGATTAATTCCTAAGAAATGAGAAGTCGTTTCTCCAAGGCTGTATCCATCCAAAGAAGGTGAAAGTGCAAATGCAAGTATCAAGCCAATAACTATAAAAGGGGAAATCATCAATACGGTGGAATTATTCAAGAGCGTGAGTGATCCAAAATTCCAGAATGCAAGTGATTGAATTCCTGGTTTCGGGGAGATGGTGATGACTAATCCAGCAATTGCAGTAAGTGCTGCAGAAAGAGCTAAACCTGTAAGAAGAAAACCATTTCCCTTATTTGGCGCTAACAATTGCACCAATGAAGCGGCGCCCATTGCAAATACAACAGCAAAAAGGGCATTCACTATTGATCCATATGCAGCAATTCCAGTTCCAATGACAGTAATCGAACCCAGAGTCGCTCCACTAGAAAGACCAATCAGCGTTGGTTCAGCAAGCGGATTTCGAAAGATAGCTTGAGCAAGACCACCAGCGACACCTAACCCTGCGCCGATGATGAGAGCGCCAACGGCCCGAGGAAAGCGAACATCCCAAACGGTGATGGCATCTGTCGAGCCATGCTTGCCGATGAGAGAGAAAACTGAGTGGGATAGGTGCAAGATTCCTGTGCGAAGTGAAAGCACAAAGAGGGCAGCCATCAGCGTTGCAATGAAAACAGAAACTATTGCTTTCTTCATTTCGCTTTCCTCGCCACTTTCTCAATTGCTGCGCGTAACTTAGGAAGTAAGGCTACAGACCTTGGGCCAAATGACAGGAGAAGTGAATCATCGACAGTCACAATTGCACGATTTTTCCCTGCCGGAGTTTGTGCAATTCCGGGCAACTGCACCAGTCCATCAACACCACTGACCGATTGCAGCCCTTTTGTCATGAGCAGTAGAACATCAGGTTTCATAGAAATAAGTTCTTCCGCCGTCATTGAATTAAACGGGTGAGGTAATTTTTCAGCCCCAATATCTCTCATTCCAATTGCAGTCAGAAGTGAGTCGGCTCCTGATCCTTTGCCACCAATGAGATAAATCGCAGATGTTCCGCGTACGTAGAGAAATGCAACTTTTAATTCAGATTTTGGAAAGTTGGCAGATTGAATTTGGGATGCGAGCTTTAGACCTGCCAGTGGTGTTCCAATGGCCGATGCAACTTCTTTCTCCTTTATGGCAACGCCATTGAGATTAAATGGATCAGAAATTGTTACCAATTTGATACCACTTTTGCGTAAGGTATCGAGAGCTGTTTGTGGCGATGTATTTGCATCAATCAGAATGAGATCAGGATTTTGAGAAAGGATGTTCTCAATTGATACGTTGTGAGATGGATTATCGACTGGTACGTTTTTCAACTCTGGAATACTTGAGGCGACATCGCGGCCAACCAAAATCGATGTGAACCCAAGGGCGGCAATGATCTCTGCGCTTCCATTTGCCAGTGCAACAACACGTTTAACGGCAGGAACTTCCACACTTTGAACAATAGGGAGTGCGATATCCGTCGCAGAAATGTCGGACACTGCCGGCTTCTGTGTAGAGCATCCAGTGACCGCAACGCTCAAAATGAGCGTGATGGTAAGGAGCTTCTTCATAAAGGCGAGTATGGCAAACCTTTAGCCGACGAGTGAGGTGGCTTTGTCGGATAACGGAAACTTCCAAGGGATTTATATTTCTCCCGTGCTTAAGAAGGTATCAATTGCGAGCTTGATGGTCATAACCATGCTCGTAAATCCCGCTCAAGCGGTCACAGGTACGCACGGTGAAATCCTCAAGGTATCGAAAGTTGCAAACATTAAGAGCGGTGACAAATTACTCGTTTCTGGTCAGCACTTTGATGAAACCATCGGCATCTATGTGGCAATGTGCACGGTAGTCAAAACTGGAACCTTGCCCTCCCCTTGCGGCGGTGGCATCGATGAAACAGGAGCGAGCGGCGCATCCATTTGGATTTCTTCTAACCCTCCGTCTTACGGAGTAGGGCTCGCAAAACCCTTCCTGCCTGGTGGCCGCTTTACCGTCACAGTAAAAGTTTCGCCGATGATTGGAAAGGTCGATTGCCGAAAAGTTAAGTGCGCCATTTACGTTCGCGCAGACCACACCCGCGGCGATGATCGCTCGCACGATTTGTCAGTTCCACTTTCATTCACAAATAAGAAATAACAAACACAGGAGAATAAATGCGTCGTCTAATCGCTGTTATCTCAGCAATTGCTCTTACGGTTGTCGTGGCACCAAGCGCAATGGCACAAACCACCGTTCAAGGTGGCCCGTTGACCAACCTCAACTTGGCCGGCGACAAGATTCATCTTGCTCTTTCGGGATATCCGACTGCTCATGGACTTTACATCTATCAAGCGGTGAAGCCAGAAGCAGGAGCGCGTCCGACATTTATTAATACTGCCTCACAAGTGTGGATTGGTTCATCTCCGGGTGCTACCGATCCTAAAGGCGACATCGTCGTCAACGTAGATAATGGTCATGCATGGAATGCTGATTGCGAACATCAGGTTTGTGGGTTATTTATTCGCCTCGATCACACCGCGCCAGCAGATACCTCCGAAGATCAATTTATTCCAATCACATTCATGGCCGGCACAGCAACAACTACGGTGACTACACCAGTGGATACATTGTCGGTAAAAATCGACGGAGTCGATGCAAAAGAGAATGTTCCGGGAACTATCGCTTACCGTCAGGTCGTTACATTCGCTGCAACTTCCGGTTCGGGCGCACCAGTAACTTTTAAGTCATACACACCTGACCTATGTCCTCTATCTGGCAATTCTGTCACTGCTCTTAAGGGCGCTGGTCAATGCGACATTGCAGCAACCGTTGGAACTAAATCGTCCCATTTTCCATTTAACGTAGTTCCAGCTGCTCAAACTTCAAAAATTGGACATATCGGATTCAAAGTCAAAGTTGGTATGAAATGGAGTGAGGCTAAAGTTACAAATTTTGGAGAGAAGCTCACCTACAAAGCTCTCACGAGTAGTTGCTCGGTGAATGGAGTTGCATTCAAGGCGATAAAAGTTGGAACATGCAAAATTATTGCTTCGGCTCCTGGAACTTCAAATTACGCTGCTTATTCAGCAACAGATAGTTTCCCAATAGTTAAAAAGTAATTTAACGAGCGAGGGCTCGGAGTCCAGCAAGCGCGAAAGTTACAGCGTTCTGGATTTCGAGCTCTGCGTCATTTCCGGCATCAATTCGCACGCTTGCAGCATCCGTAACGCTCTGAAGAAATGACGCGGCGGAGGCAACTTCTTTAATACCAGTTTCTGCAAGTGCTTGGCGAAGTGGGGAAATCAATCTTCGATGGCCCATCGCAATTTCTTCCTTGCGAAACTCCGGTGTTGAAACGGTGTTCAGACTTTTCACAAGCATATGGCGACCATCTTCTACATAGCGAAGTCCTTCAGCCATCCACAGTGAAATCTTCTCAAATGGATCGGTAGCATCCTTTATAGCTTCGGCTAGGCGCGCGGTGTAGTAATCAAGTTCCTCTACAACAAGATCAGCAATTAAATCTGCGGAGCTTGAAAAATATTCATAAATAGAGCTGCGAGACAATCCTGCTTTTTGCGCAACTGCCGAAACAGTAACGGCTTCAGCGCCGCCAGAAATAGCTAACTCCATAGCTGCGGCAATCAATTGGTGGCGCCGCAGTTCGCGGTGTTCAACAATCGAAGGTGCTTGGATTTTCGGCATTTGGCTATTCTTCCACGGAAGTTGGATTACCGAAACTTCTCAGGCATTTCTGGGTTATGGCGTACGACTGCCTTCCAGATATCCCCTGCTTCCATTCCCATCTCAATGGCCTGATTAACAGTTTGTCCGCCGAGTTCTGAATGAACGATATCTTGCGAATATGTCACTGGATCAGAAAAGTAGTCACTTATTCGTGAGCGAAGTTCAGTAATGCGCATTTAGAGAAGAGATGCCAATTTTTCGGCTTGAACTTTTGATTGTGATTCGTTGAGTGGAGAAGTGAATTGCGCAAGTAACCATCGAAGAATTAAACCAACGTTATTTTCATTCGCCCCAAATACATCCGCCAAATTGCGATGAACAGTAATCCACAGCGGGTGGTCTGAAATCGTCACAAGCTTGACCATGTCATCGTGGTCAGTTTCAACCATTTTAGCCAGAGCAGGATCGGCAGATATCTCCCGAGATAATAGGAATAGCGATTCACTCTTCGAGTCAGCGTTCATAGCAACTTCGGTAAGTCTGTTTATCTCTGACTCAACAATGCCAATCATCATCTCTTCACGATCTGCGAAGTGGTTATAAATTGTTGCTCGAGATATTTCAGCGCGAGTTGCAATATTGACCATGTTCGACTCATAAGAACCAACCTCAGCGATTACCTTCTTTGCGCCGCTTAAAATCGCTTCTCGCGATCGTTGGTGTGTAGCCATTTGGGTTGCGTATTTCTCGATTGGAAGCAAGTGAAGTCACCTTAAGCGGCGGCTTCGTCCACAACGATTAGTGCAGGGGTTTCGGAAATCTTAATTTGGCGAGCAACATCCACCAATACCGTGCCAAGCGTTAAATCCAAAGCAGAGCAGATGGAATTTAATAATTCCGATGAAGCTTCTTTCTGTCCACGTTCTACTTCAGATAAGTACCCGAGTGAAACGCGAGCCGATTTTGCAACTTCGCGTAGGGTACGTCCTTGCGCCACGCGCGCTGAACGCAACGTGGAACCCAGATGAGTGCGAAGTAAAGTCACGAGGAAAGAATACGCGCAAAAGTGGCAAGTGCGCTAATAATTGTTGCGTTTCGCACGGCTTCGCGGTCACCAGATAGGGAAAGTGCGACAGAAACGCTCTCTTTCTTCGAAGCGATTGCAATCCACACAGTTCCAGCTTTTTGCCCATACGCCTTCCCAGGGCCGGCCACACCGGTCGTTGAAATCGCAAAATCACTTTTAAATTCTTTACGAGCTGCTTCCGCCATAGCAATGGCTACTTTCTCAGAAACTGCAGTTTCCTTCTTCAGCAACGCTGAAGTAATTCCAAAAAACTTCGTTTTGCTCTGATCGCTGTATGAAACTACTCCCCCTAAGAAAACTTCAGAGGAACCGGGAATGCTCGTGATTATTGAAGCCAACCCTCCACCAGTAATGGATTCGGCAGTAGCCAAAGTCTTCTCTCGCTTTTTAAGCTGCTTAACTAAATCTTGAGCAAGGGAATTCATTTCGTTAGAACTTTCTTAAAGTAGTCATAGCCGGTAGTAATAGTTAGCAGGACTGTTACTGCCATGAATAAATCCCTTGGTATGTGCAAATAGGAAGGCAATGGAAGGATGTAGAAGCCGATACCAAAACCCTGAAATAGAGTTTTTAGCTTTCCGCCCTTGCTTGCGGGTATCACACCATCCTTTATAACCACTAAGCGAAGTAGCGTCACAGAAATTTCTCTCGCCAAAATTATGATTGTCACAGCCCACCAAAGTTTATGAAGCATAGAGAGGCCAATCATGGCTGTTCCAATAGCAATCTTGTCTGCAACTGGATCTAAGAATGCTCCGAAGCTTGTTATCTGCTTGCGAGATCGCGCAATACGCCCATCAAAAAAATCCGTGAGGCCAACAGTGAAGAAACCACACCAAGCAATTATCTGCCAATGCCTCTCATTTCCACCGTTCTTAAAAAGTGCATACGCGCAAAATGGCACTGCAACGATTCGTAGGACTGTTAAGAAATTTGGCAGGTTAAAATTCTTTTTCACAGTGGCTGCGCCACCAAGTCTGCGCCGGCCACATCAATCACCACAGCACTAACGTACTCACCAACACGATATTTGTTTCGAGATTGAATAAATGTTGAGCCATCGACCTCTGGGCCTTGGTGGTCGGCGCGACCTTCTTGAAGTTCTTCGTCTTCAATCAAAACTCTCACATGTTCACCAATTCGCTCTTCAGCGCGCTGCAATAGAAGTTCATCCACTAGGGTAGAAAGTCCTTCAGTTCTTTGATGAATTACATCAGAATCTAACTTTCCTTCGAGTGTGAGGGCTTCGGTCTTATCTTCATCTGAGTATCCAAAGACACCAATTGCATCAAGACGCGCTTCATTAATGAAATCCACGAGCTCTTGATATTCGGCTTCGGTTTCACCAGGAAATCCAACAATAAAATTGGAGCGAATTCCAGCCTCAGGTGCGAGCGCGCGAATCTGGTCGATGAGGTGCAGAAATTTCTCCCCGTCACCAAATCGACGCATTCGGCGAAGGACAGTTCCGCTTGCGTGCTGGAATGACAAATCAAAATACGGAACAACCTTCTCGGTCGAGATCATGGCTTGCAAGAGAGAAGGTCGCATCTCTGCCGGTTGCAAATAAGAGAGACGAATGCGCTCAACGCCATCGATTGCAGCAATTTCAGGCAACAGCTTCTCTAAGACTTTCAAGTCACCTAAATCTTTTCCATAAGAAGTCGTGTTTTCACTAACGAGGAAAAGTTCGGAGACTCCTTGGCTTGCCAACCAATGAGCATCATCCAAGATTTCAGTCGGCCTGCGAGATACAAAGGAGCCTCTAAATATTGGGATCGCACAAAATGAACAACGTCGATCGCATCCAGTAGCAATCTTCAAAGGTGCGATTGGCGCTTTATCCAACCTCTGGCGTTGCGGAGCTTTTGGAGCTTCACGGTCAATCGGAGAAACTGGAAGCAGAGAACGGCGATCTTTTGGCGTGTGAGCCTGAATATGCCCACCGCTGATAATTGTGTTGAGTCGAGATGAGATATCCACGTAGTCATCAAATCCAAGAATTGCATCTGCTTCGGGGAGCGCCTCAGCGAGCTCTTTTCCATAACGCTCTGCCATACATCCGACAGCAACAACTGCTTGGGTTTTGCCATGACCTTTGAGCGCATGCGCCTCTAGCAAAGCATCAACAGAATCTTTTTTTGCACTTTCAATAAATCCACAGGTGTTCACAACGGCAACATCGGCCTGTGCTGGATCAGTAACCAATACCCAACCATCAGCAGCGAGGCGACCGGCTAATTCTTCAGAATCGACATCGTTACGGGCACAACCCATAGTGATGAGCGCAACGGTGCGAGGGGTGGAAATTTCTTGGGTGCTCATTGGCACCACTCTACCTTCTTAGAACTGCTTACGACCGCTCAGGAGTAATTAGCCGGCGATAGTTGTTGAAACCGATGCAGAGCCCGGTCCATATTGCAGATATTTCACTTCACCAAGTGCGCCGGGGCTGCCAAGGCTCTTGCCATCAAGGTTAACCGTTACGGCGCCTGAATTTCCGAGTGTCACATTGAGAAGTTGCGAAGCATCAAATGATTGAGTCTGTCCTAAAGAAATCTTTCCGGTAAATAGATTCTTGCCATGTGCATCTGTGACAGCAATCCAGGTAGTTCCACTATCAGCAGAGAAAACTAAATTGCCAGCAGTTGGAACTGCCGCAACTGCACTCTGCTGCTTCCTCGTTACAGTGGTACCAGCCTGGTTTGCTGGAACAGGTTCTTTCGCTGACGGATTTACTGTCGAAATTTTGTGAGCTGGCTTGACTGTTGATTTGAACATTGAATTTGCTGTCGGAACAAGGATCATAAGACCCACAACGACTGCGGCACTTGTTGCCATGAACTTATACGACAAATGCGGAAGATTGTGTTTGGCAGCTGGCCCTGTTGCACTGTTCTCAGTAAGCAAATCAATCATCGGGCGATCTTCTTCCCCCGTTGTTAATTCAAATTCAGCTATTAATCGATCCATATCCGCGTTGACCAATTGACCGATTGTGCGAATATGACCACGTGCATAAGCGTTGCCGCCACAAGAATAAAAATTATCTGATTCGATATCTCTAATGAGAGTTGCGCGCAAACGTGTCTTTGCAGAAATTTGCTCAACAGAATATCCCGAAGCCTCGCGAGCTTCGCGCAGATAAGTGCCAACAGACATTCTGGACCTTCAATCAAATGGGGAATTCGAATTTCTTGCAGGGGGAAATCCTAAAACGAATTACAAGAATTCAGCAACTTTTTTCCCCGCTCAATGAGCGTAGGCAGAAAAAATCTACCCGAGCCACCACCCATTCAGGCTTAATTGAAGCCCTGGATCTCCTCCAGAACATCCGGCATTTGCTCTGCGTTAATCAAAACTTCACGTGCTTTGGATCCTTCAGAAGGCCCAACAATTCCTCGGCTTTCCATCAAGTCCATAAGTCTTCCGGCTTTTGCAAAACCAATTCGCAATTTTCTTTGAAGCATTGAAGTAGAACCAAATTGTGTTCCAACTACTAATTGAATTGCTTGCAGCAAGAGATCCATATCATCGCCAATATCATTTTCTACAACTTTAGATTTAATTGGTGCATTCAGATCGATTCTGTAAACCGGCTGCAATTGTGACTTCACGAATTGAACAACTGCTTCCGCTTCACGTTCTGAAACATAAGCACCTTGTATACGAACCGGCTTGCTTGCTCCCATTGGAAGGAAGAGACCATCGCCCTGACCCACAAGTTTCTCCGCACCTGGCGTATCCAAGATAACGCGCGAATCGGCAAGGGATGAAGTTGCAAAGGATAAACGTGATGGGACGTTTGCTTTGATCAAACCCGTCACGATATCCACACTTGGACGTTGGGTTGCTAATACGAGGTGAATACCAGCTGCTCGCGCAAGTTGAGTAATTCGCACAATTGATTCTTCAACTTCACGGGCTGCGACCATCATCAAATCGGCCAATTCGTCGACAATTATTAGTAAGTACGGATATGGTTCAAGGATTCTCTCGCTGCCTTCTGGCAACTTCACTTTGCCGGCGCGCACTGCTTTATTGAAATCGTCAATATGCCTAAAACCGAAAGCCGAAAGATCGTCGTAACGCTGGTCCATCTCTCTCACTACCCATGCAAGTACATCTGCAGCTTTCTTTGGGTTTGTGATGATTGGAGCAATCAGATGTGGGATGCCTTCATAAGAATTTAGTTCTACGCGCTTGGGATCAATCATCACCATACGAACTTCATCTGGGGTTGCTCTCATGAGCACTGAAACAATCAAAGAGTTAATCATGGAGGACTTACCCGCGCCGGTTGCTCCCGCAACAAGCAGATGTGGCATCTTTGCCAGGTTTGCGCAAACAAATGCACCTTCTACATCTTTGCCAAGTGCAACAACCATTGGATGTGGATCATTCATAGAAACCGAAGATCGCAAAACGTCTCCAAGAAATACTATTTCTCTATCAGTATTTGGAATCTCAATACCTACCGCTGATTTTCCTGGAATAGGAGAAAGGATTCTGACATCCCCACTCGCCACTGCGTAGGAAATGTTCTTTGAAAGAGCGGTAATTGCTTCTACTTTTACCCCAGAAGCCAATTCAACTTCATACCTTGTAACAGTTGGACCGCGCATAAAGCCGGTGACTGTGGCTTCGACATTGAACTGGTCAAATACTTGGGTCAGCGCTGCAACAACGATGTCATTTGCTTTTGACTTACCTTTGCTCGCTGGACCACCCTTAAGAAGATCCATAGACGGGAGCGTGTAGGTGGAGTCAGCAGCCAAGAGAAGTTGATGCGCCGGACCTGTCGGCGGAGCAACTTTGGTGGCGCTTGGGCGGTTCTCCACCGGAATTTCCACGGTGAACTCCTGATCGAATTCTTCTTCATCGATTTCTTCAGCTTCATCATCCTCGTGTGAAAAATTTTGGATCAAAGGTGAATCAAATGCGGGAGTATCTGTAATTTCAAATTCTTCGACCTCAGCTTCTCGCGCCGCGCGCGCATCTGAAACCTTTGTTCTAGACCATGCAAAGAGATTCTTAACGCTCTGGAAAATTCGTGAAACGGGAGTGGCTGTTACAACGAGCAAGCCGAATACAAAAAGAAGTAACAAAATTGGTACTGCCAAAATATTTGTCATAAGCCCAACAAGTGGAGTAGCAACGGCGTAACCGACCCATCCCCCGCCTTCGTGCATTGCAGTAAGTCCCGTGGATCCGACAGATCCATTAAAAATATGTACCAGTCCAGTTGAGGTCAAGAGTAAGACGATGGTTCCAATTGTGATACGTCCTGTTGCGCGACTTTCATCGGGTGTTCGAAATAATCTAAATGCAAAATAAATAAAAATGATAGGAGAAAGAACTGCAAGACGTCCAACGCTTCCAAACAATCCCGAGCGAATCACATCACCGACTTTGTTATTCAGATGGAACCATGTACCTGCTGCGCTAACTAGTGCAAGAATTACAATGAGGAATGCAAAGCCGTCACGCTGATGTTCTGGATCCAATTCTTGAGCGCCCCGAAAAACAAATCGAATTGCGCTTCCAAGCGCCTTAGCGATTAAGCGCCAGATGCTGCTTAGGCCACGAAGAATCAATCCAAGGAGTGATTTCTTCTTCCTTGAATTGCTCGCTGATTTTGCTTTCTTACGTGTAGCCATATGCTGCTAAGCCTAAAGAATTACTTGACTCTTACTTGGTAAGGCGCGCCGTTAAACCTCAATGACGACAGGCACAATCATTGGTTTTCGACGGTGCTCTTCGCCCACCCAACTTCCAATTGTGCGTCGCACAACTTGAGTAAGTTGATGCGTTCCGTTAATTCCACTTGCAACAGCCTTTGCGAGGGCTTTTTCAATATGGCCTTTAACATCGTCAAACATTGCTTGATCCTCTGTAAATCCTCTTGCGTGAATATCCGGTCCAGCAACAATCTTTCCGCTTTGGGAATCAATTACTACGACAACAGATATGAAGCCTTCTTCACCAAGAATTCTACGATCTTTCAACGAGCTCTCAGTTATTTCGCCGACACTTTGTCCATCAACGTAGACGAATCCAACTGGTACTGCCCCTGCTACATCTACATAACCATCGTGCATATCAACAACGATTCCGTTATCTACAACAATTGTTTTGTCTCGAGGAACGCCGGTCTTTATGGCTAGCTCGGCGTTTGCTCGCATGTGGCGCCATTCTCCGTGAATCGGCATTACATGCTTTGGCTTCACAATGTTGTAGCAATACAGCAATTCACCGGCTGCAGCATGGCCAGAAACGTGGACCATTGCATTTCCCTTGTGGACTACTTCAGCTCCAAAACGAACAAGTTCATTAATGATTCGATAAACCGGGTTTTCATTTCCTGGGATGAGAGAAGATGCGAGAACTACTGTGTCGCCCTTTCCTACCTGAATTTGATGATCTCCATTTGCCATGCGAGAAAGAGCTGCAAGTGGTTCACCTTGCGAACCTGTGCAAATAAGAACAATCCTGTCCCCATACTCTTCAATATTTTTTGAATCAACCACGAGTCCGGCTGGTACATCTAGATATCCAAGGTCTTCAGCAAGTTTCATATTTCGCACCATGGAACGACCAACAAAAGCAACCTTGCGATTGTGTTTCTCTGCAATCATAAGAATCTGCTGGATGCGGTGAACGTGGGATGCAAAAGAGGCAACAATTACTCTCTTCTTTGTCTGCCCAAAAACTCGATCAAGAGTCGGCATTATGTCGCGCTCTGAAGTTGTAAAGCCAGGAACGTCAGCGTTTGTTGAATCAACCATGAATAAGTCAATTCCTTCAACGCCCAATCGAGCAAAAGTTGCAAGATCAGTGATGCGACCATCAAGTGGGAGCTGATCCATTTTGAAATCACCGGTCGCAAGCACGTTACCTGCAGGCGTCTTTATCGCAATCGCAAGAGCATCAGGAATGGAGTGATTCACCGCAACAAATTCAAGGTTAAATGGACCAAATTTCATTTCCATTCCAGCTTGAACTTCTACGAGCGGAGCAGTGATGCGGCGCTCCTTGAGTTTTGCATTCGCAAAGGCAAGAGTTAGTTTTGAACCAACAACTTTGATGTCTGCTTGCTCACGCAGAAGATACGGAAGTGCTCCGATATGGTCTTCGTGCCCGTGTGTTAATACAACTGCCTCAATGTCGGTCAAGCGCTCAGAAATATACGAGAAGTCAGGAAGAATTAAATCAATTCCTGGCTGACTCTCTTCAGGGAAAAGTACCCCGCAGTCAACAATGAGAAGTCTGCCTTCGTACTCGAAGACGGTCATGTTTCGACCAATCTCTCCCAAGCCGCCAAGGGCAACTATTCGAAGAGTGTTCTTTGCTAGTTTGGATGGATATGGAAGATCTGGATGTGGGTGATTCATTATTTAAGTGTGACTCCGCCTGCTCGTAGATCCTCCCGCAGCTGCGCGATTTGCGCATCGGTGGCATCGACAAGTGGCAAACGAGTAAATCCGCCAGGCAGACCCATCAATGTGAGCGCAGCCTTAGTCAAAATCGCACCTTGAGTGCGGAA
>CAIKKN010000024.1 GCA_903827945.1 uncultured Actinomycetes bacterium
AGGTCACGAGTTCCAGTGTTTAGCCCCGGCTTACTGGACGGCAACCCTCCACCACGGTGGGGTGCTCCGGGTGAAGACCAGGCCGACTGCAAAGTGCAGTGGCAAGCGTGGGCCACTCGACTGATTTCAAGGATGATGTGGTTTGGCCCTCCTGTATTTCTAAAGGAGCTTGGAATAATGTCATTTGAATTAGCAAAATCATCGTTTGAAACTCGTCAGATTCACGCGGGCCAAGTACCGGATCCAACAACGGGCGCCCGTGCACTTCCTATTTACCAGACAACTGCATATCAATTCCGCGATACAACACATGCTGCGAATCTCTTTGGTCTTGCCGAACTTGGAAATATTTACACCCGCATCATGAATCCAACCCAGGATGCAGTCGAACAACGAATTGCATCTCTTGAGGGAGGAGTTGCCGCGCTCTTGGTTTCTTCAGGATCAGCGGCAACAACATATGCGATTCAAAACGTGGCAGAGGCTGGGGACCATATTGTTTCCTCGCCAAGTCTTTATGGTGGCACATACAATCTTTTTCATTACACCTTGAAGAAGTTTGGCATCGAAGTCACATTTGTTGAGAATCCTGGAGATCCAGAATCTTGGCGCAAGGCAGTTCGTCCTAATACAAAGGCGTTCTTTGGCGAGACAATCGCAAATCCGAAGAATGACATTTTGGATATCGAGACAGTTGCAAAAATTGCGCACGAGAACAACGTGCCGCTTATCGTTGATAACACTGTTGCTACGCCATTTCTGATTCGCCCGATTGAATACGGCGCTGACGTAGTTGTTCACTCAGCAACGAAGTTTCTTTCAGGTCACGGCACTGCTGTAGTCGGAGCAATCGTTGATGCAGGTAATTTTGATTATGCGCAACATAAGACAAAGTTCCCTGGATTTAACGAGCCAGATCCTTCGTATCACGGCCTTGTGTACTCACAAGCTCTCGGAGTCGGTTCAGCATTTGGCGCTAATCTCTCATACATCTTCAAGATTCGCCTTCAATTACTTCGCGATACTGGCGCTGCTGTCAGCCCATTTAACGCTTGGTTGTTGGCTCAAGGTCTTGAAACCTTGTCACTTCGTATCGAGCGTCACGTCAGTAATGCAACGGAGTTGGCGACATGGCTTGAAAAGCAACCTCAAGTCGAGAAGGTTAATTACGCAACCCTTCCTTCATCTCCTTGGCACGCACTTGCGAAAAAGTATGCGCCTAAAGGCAGCGGCTCTGTTCTCTCATTCGAACTGAAGGGCGGAATTGAAGCGGGCAAGAAGTTCATTGAAGCGCTCGTCCTTCACTCACATGTCGCAAACATCGGCGATGTTCGTTCGCTGGCAATCCACCCAGCATCGACAACTCACTCCCAGCTCTCAGCTGAGGAACAAATAGCAGCTGGTGTAACGCCAGGGCTTGTTCGCCTCTCCGTTGGCATTGAGAACATAAACGACATCAAGGCAGATATCGAAGGCGGCTTCGCAGCAGCTAAGTAAGTGCGCGATACTTCCTCATGAGCAATTCACAGAAACACCTCGTCACCGGGGCTTGGCTTGAAGGCCAAGACCCCGGCGATCGAATGTTTCTGGAAATTGGCGATCTCGAACTTGAATCAGGGCAAGTAATAAAGAACGCTCGGCTCGCTTATCAAACATGGGGAACTCTTAACGACGATAAGTCGAATGCAATTCTTGTAAACCATGCAATGACTGGTTGGTCAGATGTTCCAGGTTGGTGGCCATCTATGGTCGGACCAGGTGCGCCTTTGGATTCTGATAAATACTTTGTGATCTGCCCAAATGTTATCGGCGGATGTCAGGGGAGTACTGGACCATCGACTATCGCTAGCGATGGAAAACCATGGGGATCAAGATTTCCTTCCGTAACGATTCGTGATTTAGTTGAGGCTGAAGTTCGACTTGCCGATGCATTTGAAATTAAGCGATGGGTTCTTTCACTCGGGCCATCGCTTGGTGGCATGCGTTCTCTCGAATGGGCGATTCAGTATCCAGAACGAGTCGGCGCAATCTGCACGATTGGCTCATCGGCCGTTGCGACAGGCGATCAAATTGGCGGATTCTCGATTCAAATACGTGCGATCAAATCCGATTCGCACTATAACAACGGTGATTACTACGCCCAAGAAAAAGGTCCGATAGAAGGTATGGGGATTGCGCGGAGAATTGCGCATCTGACCTACCGCACCGAAGGTGAGATGGATGTTCGCTTCGGCCGGGAACTTCAAGGAGATGAGACGGGCCGATATGCCGTGGAGTCATACTTGGATCACCAAGCTGCGAAATTGGCTCACCGATTCGATGCAAATACATATATCGCTCTTACCGAAGCGATGGCATCGCATGATGTTGGTCGCGATCGGGGTGGAGTTGCTGCTGCTCTTGGAACAGTGAAAGTTCCAACACTTGTGGTCTCCATCGACACAGATCGACTCTTCCCGCCCCGCCTGCAAGAGGAAATCGTTGAACTTGTGCCATCTGCGCAGCCTCTGGCCACCATTTCCTCGCCTTTTGGTCACGATGGATTTCTGATTGAGGTCGAAGAAGTTGGAAATCTAGTCCGCAAGGCGGTTGAATTAGGAGTCTCAAGTACTCATTGAGAGTCGCCACGTCTTCTAAATGTGGATATCTGCTCTAATTGGTCAAAACGGGCCTGTGGATAATTTATAATATAGCCAGTACCAAACCAGCACTTTGCTGATGTACCAAATAAACAAAAGGATGTTCTGTGCCTGTATCTCGTGCGCCAAAAAACGGCGCTGCAGTGAAGAAAGTTGCTCCTGCAAAGAAAGTTGCGGCGAAGAAAGTTGCTCCTGCAAAAAAGGTAGCGGCGCCCGCAAAGAAGACAGCGGCAAAGAAAGTCGCAGCTGTTAAGAAGGCGAACCGTTTTCCTACAAAGGCAGAGCTAGAAGCGCTTCGTATCGCTCGTGAAGCGGAAGAACAAGCCAAACTTGAGAGAAAGAAAGCGCATCGCTTTCCAACAAAAGCAGAATTAGAAGAACGTAAGAGAGCCGAGCAAGGGCTACCTCCACTTTCAGAAACGAAAGCTGAATCGGCAACTCCAGTAAAAGCAGGAAAGACTGTTGTCACAAAGATTGATGGGGAAGAAGTTGAACTAGAGGAAGTAGAGCTTGAAGATCTCGAAACTCTGGTTGAAGAAGTAACAGAAATCGTTGAGACTGAAAAAGAAGAAATTCGCGTTGTCAACGTCGCTGATGAATCTCAGAATGAAGCGAATGCTTTTACAATCAAGGATTCTGAAGAAGATGATGCACCAGCTCAAACAGTTCTGACTGCCGGAGCGACTGCTGACCCTGTTAAAGATTATTTGAAGTTGATCGGTCGTGTTCCACTTCTGAATGCAGAAATGGAAGTTGAACTTTCGCTGCAAGTCGAGGCGGGGCTCTTTGCTGAAGAGCTAATTCTTAAAGATAAGAAAATGGATAAGAAACTCAAGCGTGAGCTAGAAACTCTTGTTCTTCAAGGAAAGCGTGCGAAAAACCACCTTCTTGAAGCAAACCTTCGCCTTGTTGTGTCACTTGCTAAGCGCTACACCGGTCGCGGCATGTTGTTCCTTGATTTGATTCAAGAAGGAAATCTGGGCCTAATCCGTGCGGTTGAAAAGTTCGACTACACAAAGGGCTATAAGTTCTCGACATATGCGACGTGGTGGATTCGCCAGGCGATCACACGTGCGATGGCTGATCAGGCTCGAACAATTCGTATTCCAGTTCATATGGTTGAAGTTATTAACAAACTCGCCCGCGTTCAGCGACAGATGCTTCAAGATCTTGGCCGCGAACCGACACCAGAAGAATTGGCTAAAGAACTCGACATGACACCTGAAAAAGTTGTCGAAGTTCAAAAGTATGGCCGCGAACCAATTTCACTTCACACGCCACTTGGTGAAGAAGGAGATTCAGAATTCGGTGATTTGATTGAAGATTCAGAAGCAATCGTTCCCGCAGATGCTGTCTCCTTCACACTTCTTCAAGAACAGTTGCACTCGGTCCTAGACACACTTTCAGAGCGTGAAGCAGGTGTTGTAGCGATGCGATTTGGTCTCACAGATGGCCAGCCAAAGACTCTCGATGAAATCGGTAAGGTTTACGGCGTAACTCGTGAACGTATTCGACAGATTGAATCAAAGACAATGTCAAAATTGCGCCACCCATCACGTAGCCAAGTGCTCCGCGATTATCTAGATTAATAAGTAATTAATTTGAGCAACCCGAAGATATTCATCAACCCTCGTAGCGGATCTATTCGCATTACGGGGGATGTTGATTTTGTGGATGCCGACGGAAATCTGATTGAGAGTAAGTCAGAAGTAAAACTTTGCGGCTGCGGTCACAGCGAAGATAAGCCCTACTGCGACGGCTCCCACAAAAAATATTGAGATTCCGCTCCTAGAGCCAGCACTTTTACTCACAAGTCACACCTTGGAATCGCGAATATCTATGTACATCCAACGCCTTTAAGCGGAGAGTCATCTAGCAAAGCATCTTTGCGAAGTTTCTTAATGGAATGGACTCAGAATGAAAGCTCTCGTTTACGGCGGACCTGGAATCAAAACTTGGACGGATGTTCCAGATCCAGTAATTAAGCAACCAACTGATGTGATCGTTCGTATCGATACGACCACTATTTGCGGCACCGATTTGCACATCCTCAAGGGTGATGTGCCTGCAGTTACTTCCGGTCGTATCTTGGGGCATGAAGGCGTGGGAAAGATTACTGAAGTAGGTTCCTCAGTTACCACCCTTAAGGTTGGAGATCGCGTTTTAATTTCATGCATCAAATCCTGCGGCGCATGCGCTAACTGCAAAGTTGGACTCTATTCACACTGCCTGGGCGGAGAAGGTGCGTCGGGTATGGGATGGGTATTTGGACATCTCATCGATGGAACTCAAGCTGAGTTAGTTCGCGTCCCATACGCAGAGAATTCTGTATACAAGTTACCCGAAAGCGTCACTGATGAAGAAGGTGTGATGCTCTCCGATATTTTCCCAACTGGCTTTGAAATTGGAGTTCAGTATGGTGGAGTAAAGCCAGGTGATGTTGTTGCAGTCATTGGTGCTGGGCCTGTTGGTCTTGCAGCAATTGCAACGGCAGGTTTATATGGCGCAGCAAAAATCATTGCGATTGATCTTGATCAAAATCGATTGGATAAGTCTCGCGAATTTGGTGCGACAGATACTGTTCTATCCGATGAAGGAAGTTGGAAAGAAAAGGTAATGGCGATGACTGATGGAGCAGGCGTGGATGTTGCAATTGAGGCAGTTGGAGTTCCTTCCACTTTCACGATGGCGACACAAATCGTTCGCCCTGGTGGCCATGTTGCAAATGTTGGTGTTCATGGAAAAGAAGTCGCACTTCACCTGGAAAGCCTCTGGATTCATAACATCAACATAAGTATGGGTCTGGTAAATACAAATACCACACCAATGCTGTTGAAATTAATCGAAAGCAAGAAGTTGCCGGCTGACAAAATGGTCACGCATCGCTTCTCTTTTGATCAATTTATCGAGGCTTATGACACATTTGGAAGAGCGGCCGAAACAAAGGCTCTCAAGGTCGCAATCGCAAGAAAGTAAATAAATCCAAAAGAAGAAAGCCCGAATGGTCTCAAAGGAGATTCTTCGGGCTTTCTTTAAAAAGCGTTAAGAAATTTTTTAAAGGTTAACGAGCGGTGTCGTTGTTGGCATCTACGAGCTTTACAGTCTCGTCCTGGATGCGAGCGGTGACCTTTTTAAGGCCTTCGGCATACTCTTTGGCGTGGTGAGCACAGAAGAGAAGTTCTCCGCCATTGAGGAGCATTGCACGAACATAGGCCTGAGCACCGCAACGGTCACAACGATCGACTGCGCTCAAAGGCGTTGGTTCGAGAATCAACTGCTCTGTCATGTGGATTACCTTTCTTTTAAACTTCTAAGTAGTTAGAGAACAGTAAAGCATCATCTCTTTATTCCCGGCACGATTAATCGGGGAATGAGATATTTTTCTCCATATTCGGGCGCAATTCTCAGCAATTGGACATATTTCTCACCCCCTTCGGCGCGTATTGCACCTGCAAGTACCTTGCGGAGATAACCTTCGTCCCCGTGGCTACCGAACAAGTAACAGAAGAGTTGAATTCCTACACCGCCAAAGATCTTGCGGTTTTGGAAGGCCTTGATGCTGTTCGCAAGCGCCCTGGTATGTATATCGGCACGACGGATTCTCGCGGATTGATGCATTGCCTCTGGGAAATTATCGATAACTCAGTAGACGAAGCGCTCGGCGGGCATTGTAAGAAAATTGAAATTAATCTTGAAGCTGATGGTTCTGTTGAAGTTCATGATGATGGCCGCGGAATTCCTGTTGATAAAGAACCTAAAACCGGACTGACTGGCGTTGAAGTTGTTCTCACTAAATTGCACGCAGGTGGAAAGTTCGGCGGCGGATCATATGCAGCATCCGGCGGGCTTCACGGAGTTGGTGCATCAGTAGTAAATGCCCTTGCTTCGCGTCTGGATGCAGAAGTTGATCGCGGCGGCAAAATTCACTGGATGTCATTCCAACGTGGAAATGCTGGCATCTTCGATGGAGATGGTCCAAAGGCTCCATTCACCGAGAGCAGCGGACTCCGCGTTATAGGAAAGATTTCACCAAAAATTACAGGTACGCGTATTAAGTGGTGGTTTGATCGTCAGATTTTCTTGAAGGAAGCTGAGCTTTCGATTGAAGACATTTACGCTCGAGCGCGTCAAACCTCGTATTTGGTTCCAGGTTTAACTCTGATTGTTAATGACAATAGAGCAAAAGCAAAGACGACTGAAACTTTCTTCCACAAAGGTGGAATTTCGGAATTCTGTACATTCCTACGCCCCGATGAACCAATAGGTGAAGTTATTCGCCTGCAGGGCGAAGGCGACTACACCGAAACTGTCCCCGTTCTCGATGATAAAGGGCACATGATGCCTACCGAAGTAGCTCGTAATATGGGAGTCGATATCGCTCTTCAGTGGGGCAACGGGTATGACACCACGTTGGCTTCCTTTGTAAATATTATTTCAACGCCTAAGGGCGGTACGCACACGGCTGGGTTTGAGCGCGCGATTACAAAAGCGTTTAATGACGCACTTCGCGCCAATAAAGTAATGAAGAACAACGAGGCTGACGTCATTAAAGATGACGTTTTAGAGGGTCTCACAGCGGTCGTAACCGTTCGTATGTCTGAGCCACAATTTGAAGGACAGACAAAGGAAGTTCTGGGCACGGCGGCTGCCACGAAGATTGTTGCAGCGGTAGTTGCCGAAGAGATGAAGAATTTCTTTAACACGACAAAGCGAGTCGACAAGGCCACCGGCAAAGCTGTCATGGAAAAGATTGCTGGTGCATCTCGCACGCGTCTTTCTGCCCGCGCGCACAAGGATCTTCAGCGCAGAAAGAATGCTTTGGAATCTTCTTCACTTCCTACAAAGCTTTCAGATTGTCGCGCAGATGACACAAATCGCACCGAATTGTTTATCGTTGAGGGAGACTCGGCGCTTGGAACAACAAAGGCTGCACGAAATTCTGAATTCCAGGCAATTTTGCCGATTCGTGGAAAGATTTTGAATGTTCAAAAAGCCTCTCTTTCGCAGATGCTTGAGAACAGTGAATGTGCATCGATTATTCAAGTTATCGGAGCAGGCTCAGGCCAGTCCTTCAATTTAGATGATGCGCGCTACGGTCGCATTATCTTGATGTCTGATGCTGATGTGGACGGGGCTCACATCCGATGCCTTTTACTCACCCTCTTCCATCGCTATATGAAGCCTTTGATTGATGACGGTCGCGTTTTTGCTGCGATTCCACCACTTCATCGCATTGATGTAGTTGGCGGAAAGCGCGGAGAAGTTATCTACACATACTCTGATGATGAGATGAAAAAAATTACAGCTGGTCTTCTAAAGGAAGGAAAGCGTTGGAAGGAACCAATCCAGCGTTACAAAGGACTTGGTGAAATGGACGCCGATCAACTTCGTGAAACAACAATGCTTCCTGAAGCTCGCACACTTCGCCGCATCACAATGAAAGATACGGCAGCGGCTGAAAAGATGTTCGAACTTTTGATGGGTAATGAAGTGGCACCGCGCAAAGAATTTATTTCTAACGCCGAGATTGATCGCGACAGAATCGACGCCTAAGTGGCGGATTTTTCCTTCATAGAGTCAGAACGTCTCTATATGCGTGCATTCAAGGACGAAGACGCGCAAGCTATGTTTGAATATCACAGCGATCCAGAGATTTGCAGGTACATCCCGTGGAACGTTCGAACCCTCGAAGAAGTTGCGAAATCGATTACAGATAATAAGAGTGCATTTTTCCTCAATACCGAAGGTGATTACCTAACACTTGCCCTCTGCCGAAAATCCGATGACAAACTCATTGGACAGATGAATGCAATGTATCGAAGCGCCGAACATAAGAAAGGTGAATTCGGGTATGTAATTAACCCAAAGTTTGGCGGCCAAGGTTATGCAAGCGAGGCGAGCGCCGCCCTTGTTACAGCGCTATTTGATTCTGGACTCTTTCACCGAGTCATTGCCAACATTGATGTGCGAAATACGCCTTCTTGGAAACTTGTTGAACGAATTGGCCTTCGCCGAGAAGCACATTACATTCAGGATTATTGGTTTAAGGGGGAGTGGACCGACTCCTATATTTATGCCTCCCTTAAAGAGGAATGGCAGTCCTGCCACTAATAATTAAGCCAGGCGCGTGCGGCGAGGAGTTGCGAAAGCCTTAGAAGTTTCAGTTAATTCATCAGAAACTTGTTGCTTGATCGCATCTTGCGATGAAAGCAGCTTCTTCAAGAAGGCGATTGTTTCCTTCAATTCTTTCTGTTCTGATTCAAGTTCTAGCTTGCTCATCTTGGTCAATCGACGAAGTGGCATATCCAAGATGTAAGTGGCTTGTTCCTCAGAAAGCTTGAACCCCTTAATGAGAGCATCTTTTGCTGCCGAAGCATCGTCACTGGCGCGGATAATCTTGATTACTTTGTCGATATCAATAATTGCTTTGAGAAGCCCATCAACCAGGTTCAAACGAGCCTCAGCCTTTGCCTTGCGGTATTCAGAGCGGCGGCGGACAACCTCGATGCGGTGGTCAATAAATACTTGGAGAAGATCTTTTAAGCCCAGCGTCAGAGGCTTTCCTTCTACGAGCGCCACTGCGTTAATGGAGAACGAATCTTCCATAGGAGTGAGTGCGTAGAGCTTTTCCAGAACATCTTCTGCTTCATAGGCCGGCTTAATTTCGATGACAACCTTTGTGCCTTGTTGTCCATCAGTGAGGTCGATGATGTCTGAGATGCCTTGAATTTTCTTTGCTTTTACGAGAGCTGCGATCTTATCGACAATCTTCTCGGGTCCGATGTTGTAAGGAAGCTCAGTGATGACGATGCCTTGCTTGCGGCTTGAAACTTTTTCAATTGAAACTGTAGCGCGAACTTTAAATGATCCGCGTCCAGTTGAGTATGCATCGGCAATTCCCTCAAGTCCAAGAATCTGACCGCCGGTTGGGAAATCTGGAGCAGGTACGTGTTTCATCAGTTGCTTCAAAGTCGCCTTTGGATTTTCAATCAAATACTTTGTTGCGGCGATTACTTCGCCCAAGTTATGTGGAGCCATATTCGTCGCCATGCCAACAGCAATACCAGTCGCCCCGTTAACGAGAAGGTTTGGGAAGGCGGCAGGCAGAACGAGTGGCTCTAGAAGTTGGCCATCGTAGTTAGGTCCAAAATCAACAGTGTTTTCATCACTCTCATTCACCAGAGCGAGCGCAGCAGGAGCGAGCCTAGACTCGGTGTAACGCATTGCAGCAGGGCCAGCATCAAGTGATCCAAAGTTTCCGTGGCCATCGACAAGTGGCAGACGCTGGGAAAATGATTGAGCCATACGAACCATTGCGTCATAAATCGCGCCGTCTCCGTGTGGGTGCAATTTACCCATAACTTCACCGGCTACACGAGCAGACTTAACATGGCCTTTATCTGGGCGAAGACCCATTTCAGACATTTGATGCAAGATGCGACGTTGTACTGGCTTCATTCCATCGCGAGCATCAGGAAGAGCTCGAGAATAAATGACAGAGTAGGCATACTCTAAGAAAGATTCAGACATTTCTGTGGAGACATCGATATCAATGATGTTTCCAGGATGTTCCCCTGGCTTTGGAAGCGCGACTTTCACAGCTTTGCCTGGCTTAGCCGGAGCACTCTTCTTATCTGGGGTTTTCGCCACGCGCGTATCTTGCCAATACATCGGGTCTAAATAGGTGACCGACACCTTTACACCTAAAGTTGAGCCGTGCCAGCAGGATTATCAGACCTATCTCAATCAATATTTGCCTCTTTGGGTGGCACAGGTCTCACAAATTCTCTAGAACTCCCGGATTCTGATCGCACCTGCCTGCTTCTCGTTGATGGCATGGGAAATGATGTGATCCAGAATTACGGCTCACAATTTCGCGCACTTTCTGCAATGACTCACAAACAAATTTTGAATTCAACATTTCCTTCGACAACTGCAACTGCGCTCGCCTCACTTGCTACAGGAGTATTGCCAGGCATCCACGGAATGTTGGGTTACACAATCCGAGTACCTCGAAGCGGTGAACCGGGCAGGCTGCTCAATGCGCTCAAATGGGATGAACGCGTAGATCCAGCGGTGTGGCAATCCCAACCGACGCTGTATGAACGAGCAATTGCAAATGGAATCAAGAGTTCTTACATCGCCGCAAAGAGATACGAAGGAACTGGATTTTCCCGAGCAACCTTGCGCGGAGCCCAATACTTGGGCGCGAATCACGCAGACGACATGATTAAGTATGCAAAGCAGGCGCTAGCAACGCCTCACTCTTTTGCGTACGTCTATGTCAATAACCTCGACAACGCTGGACACAACGATGGAGTTGGTTCAGAGAAATGGCTTGATGCCCTCACTTTTGTTGATGACTTAATTTCTCAATTAACGGCGGCGCTTCCTCAAGGAACAACGCTATTTGTGACCGCCGATCACGGCATGGTGAATGTTGAAGAAAAGTTGGTTTTAGGTAAAGAAAATAATTTGATGGAGGATGTCACTCTTCTCGGGGGCGAACCTCGAGCTCGACATATTTATGTGAAGGATGGTTCGATCCAAGATGTTATTGCTCGTTGGAAATCTCAGCTTGGAACGCAGGCAGATATTTATACGAAGGATTCGGTAGCTTCCCTTATCGGAGGGGAAGTTAGTAGAGATTCTCTGGATCGTCTTGGTGATTTAATCGTTGTTCCAAAAGGTGGGCTGATTTTGATAGACCCAACGCGGGAAGCCCAAGAAGGCAAAATGATTGGCCATCATGGCGGCACTACAAGTATTGAAGTTGAGATTCCGCTTTTGAGCGTGAGGTTGTAATTTAATTACTTCGAAGTGGCAATTGCGCCCGGCAATAGCGTGATACTGTGCTTATTCAGTCATTTATGACTTTTAGGGAATTGCTCGTGCGACAGTGAGTCGTTTTGAGCAAGTTAGTTGACAAAAAGTCTCTCTTAACTTGAATTGGGACTCCCGTGATTAGTCGTACCAAAATTATTTCGATTTTTTTAACATCAACTTTGATATTGCCGCTTACTCTTAGCACTAGCTCTTTCGCGACTACTGGAGCGACAAGTATGACGCTTTCTGTTACGTCGGGAAGCCTGACAATTAACACGCCTTCAGCCATGGATTTTGGAACGGCTATCGGCGCAATGACGGTTACCGCTGAAATGGGGATCGTTACTGTCACCGACACACGAGGTGCGGGTAATGGTTGGACTGCAAGCGTTATTTCGACCGCGCTTACTCCTGCAACGGGACCCACGATCGCAGCTTCACTCATTGGCTATAAAGCCGGCTCCATAGTTCACACAAATATTTCTTCTTCAGTCGCACATGATCAAACCAACCTAGAAGGCGTAGTTGATGTGGTTACAGCAATCGCAAGCAGTTGGCCAAACACTGCAACCTGGACGCCATCAATTTCGATTTCTGTGCCGGTAGGACTCGCTTCTGGTACGTATGTTGGAACAATTACTCACTCCGTGGCGTAGTGGAAAACCCGCAAAATTCTGGCGGTCTTGGAATAAGCATTGCTCAAATCCCGAGTGATGTTCAAAATAATCCAAATGCTGGAATATATATTGTCGAACACCTTTGGCCTTCACAGTCATATTCACAAAGGATTGAAGTTTCAAATTCCACAAATCAAGCCATGGATGTGCTTATTTATCCTGGGGCGGCAACAAACAAAAAAGACAACTTTGTATTTTTAGCACCTACAGAAAGTAATGACCTTACCTCCTGGACAAGCGTTTCTCCCGCATCTGCAACAATTCCAGCACATAGCTATATCACCGCAAATGTCATTATCGATGTCCCATCGTCCGCCACGTTCGGTGAAAAGTATGGAGTGATTTGGGCGTCCACCAACCCAACGGTTGGGGCAAATGGAATCTTGAGTGTGAATCGCGTGGGAATTCGAATGTACAACCCTGTTGGAGCGATTACGACACCTTCGGTAACTGCAAAGTCAATAAAGTCGAATTGGATTTCGGATCACTCAAGTCAGCTTCAGCTGTCCACGATCGCAATATTGCTTCTCTTGATTTCAGTTTTAATGATTCAGAAAATAAAAGTGTTTCGAAAGAAACGAAGAAAAAGACTTAATTCTTCAAAGAACGTTAAAAGTAAAAACTAGTTTTCGTCTGTAGTTTCGTCTTTCTTTCCACCGAACATGATGTCATCCCATGAAGGGATGCGAATTCGCTTTGTGACGCCATCTTTCTTTGCGTCATTTGGAATCTCGCGAGCAACTTCTTCTTTAATCTCTTCTTTTTTCTCTTGAACATCAGGCACGACAGAAAGCGGAACGCTTTCGATAATGGTGACTGATTCAGAAAATGCGGTTAATCGAGGGGCTGGAGTGCTTTGATCACTGCCAAAGACCATTCCATGGGATGGTGTTGCTGGTCGAGATGGTTTTTCATCCCCGCTAATCCAACGAGCGCCTTCATCATCAGCGACGAGTGTGCGATTATCTAAATCAAAGATCCAATTTGCTTCACCATAGCCACTCTTCTGACTATTTTGTGAATGAGGATATTGAAGAACAATTGTCCACGTTCCATCTTCGTTTCTAAATGTATTCCACTCAACTTCCGTCATATCTACGCCGCGAGGTTGGAGTTGGGCGATAGTTGCAGTTGCAAGGCTAGGAGAGGCGCTCTCGCGACGAAGTTGGGTCTCGATAGCAAGACCAATGACGTAGGCGCGTTCTTGCATGATTGGGCCAGAGAAGCGATCGATCTTGTCGAGTGACCAATCGGTTGTTGAAGAAATTGAGGCAGCGCTTTCACCAGCTCGCAAACGAGATTGGATTTCTTTTACGGTGAAAATTGTTCGGCCTTCACTTGGAGCAACAGCAACCAAGCGAGGTTGATTAACTAAGCCCTTTAAATTATCGGTGATGCGCAAAAAGTGAGTGGCGCCTTCGCCGTCGATAAGTTCGAGCTGAGTTCCATCCTCAGTGCGTCCAACAATTCGCATCTGGCTCATGGTGGAAGAGTGCCACAACGAGCGCAAGATGTGCGGGAGGTAGGATTAATGTCATGACTGAACTAGCTGCCGAACTCCTGGAACTTGCCCTTTCCATATCCCGCAAAGCAGGCGAGCTGGTCTCGGCCCGTCCCGATACCTTTGACTTGAATCAGAAAAGCTCGATTGACGACTTTGCAACGCAGATGGATATTGCTAGTGAAAAATTAATTGTGGAATCTATTCTCGCCGCCAGGCCAGAGGATGGCTTGATTGGTGAAGAGGGAGCATCCCGTCCGTCGAAATCCGGCATCACATGGGTGATCGATCCGATTGATGGCACTGTGAATTATTACTACGGCCTTCCTGGTTGGAATATCAGCATCGCGGCCAAGGATGACCAAGGAGTCCTCGTTGGAGTCGTTAATGCACCAACGCTGAATTCGCTCTGGCACGCAACTCGTGGAGGCGGAGCTTTTAGAAACGGGGCGCCAATTAGGTGCAATAACCCCGAGGCTCTCAACATGTCTCTTGTAGCTACTGGGTTTTCCTATGACCGAGAGACTCGAATCAAGCAATCTAACTTCATCACCACCCTGGTCGCAGATGTTCGCGATATCCGCCGCACAGGGGCAGCGGCAACCGACCTTTGTTCGGTGGCAACTGGCTGGGTTGACGCATATTTCGAGTCCAACCTCAACGAGTGGGATATTGCCGCCGGAGGCTTGATTGCCCGGGAAGCAGGGGCACTTCTCACGGGAAAACAAGGATCAGAGGCCAATAAGGAGATGACTTTGTGCGCTGGGCCAGCTCTGCATGCCCTGCTCTCCGAGCGGATTGGCTAGTCACGCCCGGCTGTGGCAAAATACCCCATCTGGTCAGGGATCTTCCTTTGGCCCTCACTAGCAATTTAGCCGAAGTTAGTCCGAAAATAGTTTTAAGTTAGGAATAGCCATGAACGTTTTAGATGCAGTAGATGCTGCTTCACTCCGCTCCGATGTACCTTCTTTCCGTTCCGGAGATGAGCTTAAGATTCACGTTCGTGTTATCGAAGGCAGCAAGAGCCGTGTTCAGATTTTCCAAGGCGTAGTAATTCGTCGCCAAGGTTCAGGCGTTCGCGAAACTTTCACAATCCGCAAGATTGCTTACGGTGTTGGTGTTGAGCGTACATTCCCAATTCACACTCCAGTAATTGAACTTTACGAAGTTGTACGTCGTGGCGATGTTCGTCGCGCAAAGCTTTACTACCTCCGCGATCTACGCGGTAAGGCTTCCAAGATTAAGGAACGTCGCAATGCTGACGGTTCAAACATCATTGAGCCTACAGTGGCTAAGGTTGTAACTCCTGTAGTGGAAGCTGTCGTCGAAGCTCCTGCAGCAGTAGAGGCAGTTGCTGAAGAAGCAACAACAGAACAAGCTTAAAAACTTTCTGAATGCGCCTTCCTAGAAAAGGTTCACTGCTTCGCGAGGTTCCAATCATCGTTGTATCGGCGTTGATTGTCTCAATAATCATAAAGACCTTCTTTTTGCATTTCTTTTTCATTCCCTCTGGGTCGATGGAAAACACTCTTCAAGTTGGCGACCGCATTGCTGTTAACAAACTCGCAAATTTTTTCAGCGACATTAAGCGCGGGGAAGTTGTCGTATTCCGCGATCCTGCAAAATGGTTAGGCGAACCTGCTCCATCAACCGCCTCGGCACCAATCCGTGCGCTACAAAGTGGTTTAGAAACCGTCGGAATTTTGCCCGATCCGGCAAAGCAGTATCTCATCAAGCGAGTTGTCGGCGTGGGCGGAGATAGCGTTATTTGTTGCGACGCAAAAGGGCATCTAACAATTAATGGAACTTCTGTAAATGAGCCATACATATTTGCAGGAAATACACCAAGTGATTCAAAATTCACTGTCACAGTTCCAAAGGGATATATCTGGGTAATGGGTGATCATCGAGGAGCAAGCGCAGATTCTCGCTTTCATACTGATGATATTCACAAAGGAATGGTTCCTCTGAAAGATGTTGTTGGCCGCGCCGAATTTGTGGTCTGGCCCTTTAATCACGCAAAGTTCTTGTCGGTTGGTCATGACCTCTCCAAGGTCACAGTTAAGAATTGAGGAAGAGCTCCGCGAATCTGGTTTAACCATAATCGCTGGAGTTGATGAAGCAGGACGAGGACCTTGTGCTGGTCCACTTGTTGTTGCAGCAATCATTTTGAAAGATATTCATTCGCAATTGCTTTCACGAGTTCGAGATTCAAAGAAACTGAGTGAAAAGGTTCGTAATGAATTATTTCCAGTTCTAAAAGCTGAAGCTCTTGCATACTCGATTATTGAAATTTGGCCCGAAGAACTTGATTCCCTTGGTCTGCATAAATCCAACCTAGAGGGAATGCGTCGGGCAGTGTCGGGCTTAACTATTGCGCCAGAATACGTACTCACTGATGGCTATGCGATTGAAGGAATCGATGTACCTTCTTTAGCGGTCTGGAAAGGTGATCAAGTGGCGCTCTCTATTAGCGCCGCATCAATACTCGCCAAAGTTCACCGAGACAACATTATGGTTGAGTTAGACGCCAAATATCCCGGCTACGGTTTGGCAGGCCACAAGGGTTACATCACGACATCCCACACAGCAGCCTTAGAAAAATTAGGTGTGACGGAGATACACCGTAAATCCTTTGCAAATATTGTGCGACTTTTGAATTAACAGCGCTTACTTATTCACAGAAGCCAGCTTTATTAGAAATCGTTGAGGGTTAGCAATCTAACCTCACCGCCATGAAGCGAGCACATTATTCACTGAAGGAACTTGGCGACGCGGGAGAAGAAGAAGTTTCTCGCTACTTACAAGGAGTAGGACTTCTCATAGTTGATCGAAACTGGAGAATTAAGGGTGGGGAAATTGATCTCATCTGTGAGGACCGGGGAGTAATTGTTTTCGTTGAAGTAAAGACTCGAAGAAGCAATTTGTTTGGTACGCCTTTTGATGCAATCACTCCAGATAAAGCCCTTCGATTGCAGCGACTAGCCTTGGCATGGATGACTTTGAGTCATCGATGGGGACAGGATTATCGAATAGATGCAGTTGGAGTCTGGATCAATTCAACGGGATCATTTGAACTAGAACACCGAAAGGCTGTCTTGTAGTGGCGCTTTCCTCTGTTCGCACCATGGCACTGGTTGGATTAGACGGACATGTCATAGATGTCGAAGTTGATATTTCCGAAGGTTTGCCTGGCTATACGCTTCTTGGCTTGCCCGACACTGCGTTGATGGAATCGCGCGATCGAGTTCGATCAGCGCTAGTGAACTCCGGATTCACATGGCCAAATCGACGCGTAACAGTTTCACTATCTCCCGCATGGTTACCGAAGAAGGGTTCAAACTTCGATTTACCCATCGCGATTGCTCTATTAATTGCAACCGGCGAACTTTCCCAAGAGTCCTGTAGAGAAATCATTTTCTTAGGCGAACTCGGTTTGGATGGATCTTTGAGATTTGTCCGGGGAGTGTTGCCTACTCTGGTCTCATCACTAAAGAGCGGATTTACTCGGGCAATAACACCGATGGCCAACAATCGCGAAGCCTCACTTGTGCAAGGAATGCACTCCGTCTGCGTCTCCTCATTAGTTGCAGCGACGCATTTTCTTAAAACTGGGGAATTAGAAAAGTGGGAAACCTTTGAGGAGAAAGATTTAGATCAGATCGCTCTTACTGATTTAGAGGATGTTGTGGGACAGAAGAGTGCACGCTTTGCTCTTGAAATCTCGGCAATAGGCGGCCACCACATACTCTTTCTGGGGCCGCCAGGAACTGGAAAGACAATGCTTGCCGAACGAATGCCGACAATTCTCCCGCCACTTTCACATGAGTTGGCTCTAGAGGTGAGCGCAATTCATTCGGTTGCAGGCACTTTGCATGAACGTGGAGCGATGTCATCGCTGCCACCCTTTGTCGCTCCACATCACACTACAACAGCTCCTGCGATGGTTGGCGGCGGCGTTCACGTAATCAGGCCGGGGGCCGTAAGCCTGGCTCACGAAGGAATCCTTTTTATAGATGAAGCACCTGAGTGTGGAAAGGGAGTTTTGGATTCTTTGAGACAGCCACTTGAATCTGGAGAAGTGACAATTTCGCGTTCCACAGGAACTACAACATATCCGGCAAACTTCTTACTGATCCTCGCGGCAAATCCGTGTCCGTGTGGTCGATTTAGTGGACGCGGAAAGTCTTGCACATGTTCCTCTGTTCAAATTAGAAGATACCTTCAAAAACTTTCTGGTCCACTTCTAGATCGAATTGATATTCGAACTTTTGTTGAAGCTCCAACGAGAGTAGATATGGCGAGCCTTGATGTAGGGGAATCTAGTGAACGTGTTCGCGGTCGCGTAATTTCTGCGCGCCAATTGTCTGCAGAGAGATTCAAAGGCAGCGCGTGGACCCTTAATTCACGAATTCCACCTCGTGAATTACGAAAGAGATTTGCAGCTGAGAAATCGGCAATGTCTTTCTTGCACACGGAGTTGGATTCTGAAAGATTGAGTGCTCGCGGATTTCACAAAGTCTTGCGATTAGGATGGTCGGTCGCCGACCAAAAGGGACACGCGATTCCCACGAGGGAAGATATTGAAGTTGCCCTTCAATTGCGTGAGGGAATGGATCTCCTTCTGTGACTCCAGAAGAAATTGCCAGGCTTTCTCTTATTGCTTCAATAGAAGGCGGCTCTGAGTTCTGGGCGCGGGAGGTAAAGGGAAGTAGCGCATATACGGTTGTTGAAAGCCTCAAAAGTGGCTTCTATCTTGGAGGAAAGCACTCGGCGGATAAAATTACAGAGCAAATCCGAAAGTTAAATCTAGATCAGATTCAACAAGAACTTTTGGCTTCTCATTGCACCTTTGTAACGCCTGAAAGTGAAGATTGGCCATTGCAAATCAATGACTTGCTTGCACCGCCCTTCGGACTTATCTGCCGAGGGGAAACAACAATTTTGAAAAGTGAATCTATCTCCGTCGTAGGAAGTAGAAATCCAACTTCTTATGGGGTGCGCATTGCAAATGAATTCGCATCAGGCTTTGCTGATCGCGATTGGACGGTTGTAAGCGGTGGTGCATACGGAATAGATACGGCAGCACATAAAGGAGCGCTTGCGGCCGAAGGAGGCACAATCGTTGTTTTAGGAAGCGGAGTAAATCAAATATATCCGGCCGGGAATGAACGGCTTTTTCGAGAAATCGAAGAAACTGGCTTGCTGGTCTCTGAAGTTCTGCCATCGGTTCACGCTCTTCCGGTCAGATTCCTCATTCGGAATCGAATCATTGCTGCGCTGAGTCGGGGAACGTTGGTAATAGAAGCTGCTTATAGAAGTGGTTCATTACGAACAGCACGAGAAGCAGCGCAGATTTTGCGTATTGTTATGGCGACCCCAGGCTCAATTTCCTCTCCAGCAAGTGAAGGTTGTCATCGATTAATCGCAAATCGTGAAGCCGAGCTAGTTTCATCAGTATCCGATGTCATGGAATTGGTTCTACCGCTCGATGATGCGAGAATGCCTATATGAGTTCACCTTTCCGTGCAGGGTTCGTCGCAATAGTTGGCCGCCCAAACACTGGAAAATCAACCCTCGTCAACGCCCTCATCGGTAAGAAAATCGTCATCACTTCCGCCCATCCAAATACAACTCGTAATCCGATTCGCGGAATTCTTACTCGACCTGACTTTCAAATGGTTGTGGTTGATACACCTGGAATTCACAAACCTAAAACGTTACTTGGATCCCGGCTCAATGACATGGTGAGTCAGAATCTTCAATCAGTTGACGCAGCGATTCTATGTTTGCCAGCAGATGAAGCGATTGGCGCGGGCGATGAGTTCATAGCAAAGCAACTTGAACACATTCGAAGCGTTTATCTCGTCGTCACAAAAATTGACCGGGTTGGCAAGGATCAAATGATTGCCAAGCTAGGTGAAGTTGCCCAGTTCATCGCGAAGACAAAGCTCATGGTTCGTGAAGTGGTCCCAATTTCTGCAGCTGAATATACCCAGGTGGACCTACTCACCGATTTGCTCGTGAACGCTCTTCCCGAGTCCCATGCTTTGTATCCAGATGACATGACGAGTGATCAAGCCGCTGAAATGACTCTGGCTGAACTTATTCGCGAAGCAGCCATCCAAGATGTCTTCGAAGAAGTTCCCCACTCAATTGTTGTAACAATCGATGAATTTGATAAACGTGAGAATAAAGAGTTCTACGATATCCATGCGACTGTGCACGTGGAGCGCGACAGCCAAAAGGGAATAATTTTAGGTGCCCGTGGCTCACGATTAAAAGAAATTGGAATGCAGTCTCGAAAGAGCATTGAGATTTTTCTTGGTTGCAAGGTCTTCCTAGGCCTTCACGTGAAGGTTTCTAAGGATTGGCAACGAGATCCCAAGTTGTTGAAACGATTCGGTTTTACCGAGTAGTCGGCTTCTTTCCCGCTAAGTAAGAGCCAACAAGAATTAATGGAAGCCCAAGACCAATTCCTAAGGTCAGTGGTTCTCCAAGAACAACAATTCCCAACAAAACTGCAACTGCCGTATTGATGTAAGTAATCATTGAGGCTCGAGTAGGACCTATATCCACAATAACTTTAAAAAAGATTATGAATGCAATTGCTGTGGGGAAGATCGCCAAAATGATGAGCGCCCATATAGATTTTGCGTTAGGAATTTGGTGGGGCCACTGCACAATACCAACAGGGATGTAAATGATTGCCGTGAAGAGCATGGCCAAACTATTGATTGCCAGACCATTTAGCGTTGGTGCTTTATGGCGGATCATTATGGGCGCTATTGCGTAGCCGATTGCGGCCAGCAAAATGAGTGCGATTGCTGAGGAACTGTTGTGACCTCGAAAACTTTCCAACCCAACGACCAATATGACGCCAACAAATCCCACTACCATGCCGATAATTCGTTTGAATTGCCAGACGGTTTGATCGCCAATGATCGACGCCAATATTGTTGACCAGAATGGAACCGTTGCAATTAAGAGTCCAGCAAGCCCAGAAGTTATATGCCGCTCACCGCTTGAGAGAAAATACCAAGGTCCGACTAATTCAATAAATGAATAGAGCAAGATCCATTTGAAATACTTAAGAGCCTCACGAACAAGCCCTTGTCGAATTGCAAGTGGAACAAGAATGATTGCCCCCAGACTCACTCTTGCAAAAACTAGAAAGCCTGGCTGAAAGCCACCGGGATCAACCGCAATTTTTATGAATAAGTAAGGAACGCCCCACAGAACGCCTGCCGCAAGGAAAAGTCCCCAACTTTTGCGCGTCATTTACTAGAGATAACTGATCGATACAAAGCTTCTGTTTGATCAGCAATTGCTTCCCATCCAAAGTCTTCCACGGCGCGCTTTCGTCCCAAAGCTCCATAGTTCGCAAGCTTTTCGGGATTGCCCATTAGGGTTGAAATCTTTTGCGCTAACGCACTTTCAAGAGCGGTCCCATCGCCGTCGTAATTTACAAGTTCCCCGGTTACGCCATCCACGACAACTTCAGGAATTCCCCCAACCCTAGTTGCCAGAACTGCCGTTTGGCATGCCATCGCTTCAAGATTCACTATCCCAAGTGGTTCATACACACTTGGGCAAATAAAAAGTTCTGCGGATGAAAGCAGCGCGCGAAGTTCAGGTTGTGGCAACATCTTCTCCTGCCACCAAACATTCTTACGAGTTAGTTGAAGTTCGTGAATTAAATCAGCAATTTCTTTTCCGATTGCTGGTTCATCAGGGTTCCCCGCGGCAATGAGCAAACCAATATCAGGGGAGACATTCGCCCACGCACGAAGTAAATGGGCAAGACCCTTTTGGCGCGTAATTCGTCCTACAAAAATTGCATATCTTCCTGTAATTCCAAGTCGTGCAAGAAGTTCTGGATCTTTTGTCGGAGAATACTTTTGCGTGTCAACGCCGTTGAGAATTGTGTGAATCTTTGATGGATCTAAATCCGGATACGCTTTTAGAATATCTTTTTTCATCCCGTTGCTTACAGCAATAATCGCATCTGCGGCCTGATACGCGGTCTTCTCTGCCCACGAGGAGAGGCGATAGCCACCGCCTAGCTGCTCTGCTTTCCAAGGCCTATCCGGTTCAAGGGAGTGGGCTGTGATGACATGAGGAATCCCATGTAAGAGTGAGGCAAGATGACCAGCCATATTCGCATACCAAGTATGTGAATGGACAAGGTCCACACTTCCCAGTGCCTGTGCGATCTCGATGTCAGTTGTAAAGGCTTGAAGAGCTGGATTGAGCGAGCCAAGGCTCTCTGGAAGTGGATAGGCGTGCGCATCTTGGCGCTTTTCCCCGAAGCAGTGAACATCAACAGTGATCTTTTTGCGAAGTGCTTGCGTTAATTGAAGCGCGTGAACTCCAGCCCCACCATAGATATGTGGTGGCCATTCTTTAGTGACGAGACCAATCCGCAAATCTTGGGACATTTGTTATAGCTCCGTTACATAGTGTTTACCTTAATGGCTACCTTACAGGGGCAGGTAAGGGTATCTTTTCAGCATGATTCGCAGAGAGCAACCCCTAGGAATTGTCCTTGCCGGTGGTGAAGGAAAACGGCTTATGCCTTTGACGGCAGATAGAGCAAAGCCAGCAGTTCCATTTGGTGGTGCCTACAGATTAATTGACTTCGTCTTATCAAATTTGGTCAATGCAGACCTTCGAAAAATTGCGGTACTTACCCAATACAAATCTCATTCACTTGATAGACATATAACTACGACGTGGCGGATGTCTACTCTGCTTGGAAATTACATCACTCCAGTTCCAGCACAACAGCGCCTTGGACCTCGCTGGTACACCGGAAGTGCGGATGCGATTCTCCAGAATTTTAATTTAATTCACGATGAGAACCCAAAGCACGTTTTAGTTTTCGGCGCAGATCACGTGTATCGCATGGATCCTGAGCAGATGTTTACATTCCATCGCGAAACCGGCGCAGGTGTAACGGTTGCTGCAATTCGAGTGAAGAAGAGTGAAGCTTCTGAATTTGGCGTAATTGAATTAGCCGAAGACGGAATAACCATAAAGGCGTTTCATGAGAAGCCAGCGAATCCGCCAACAATGCCAGGGCATCCTGATTTTTGTTTGGTTTCAATGGGTAACTACATATTTAAGCGTGATGAAATGGAAGACGCACTCATTCTGGATTCTGAGAATCTTGAAAGCAAGCACGACCTAGGAACAAATATCATCCCGATGATGACTTCAATGGGTAGGGCATTTGCATATGATTTCGCAAATAACCAAGTCCCTGGAGAAACTGATCGCGACAAAGGATATTGGCGCGATGTGGGAAGTATTGATGCCTACTATGACGCCCATATGGATTTGGTTTCAATCCATCCGATTTTCAATCTATACAATCGCGAATGGCCACTACTGACAAATCCACCGTCACTCCCACCTGCAAAGTTCTCTGAAAATGGAAGCGCTGTTGATTCAATTGTGGGCGCGGGTTCGATTATCGCTGGAGCAAGAGTAGAGCGATCAGTTGTTTCCTTTGATGTGCAAGGGGCGACAAATGCGATTATTCAAGGATCTGTAATTATGCCCGGAGTAAGAGTGGGCACGAATGCAATAATTCGAAATGCCATTCTCGACAAAGGCGTGATAGTCGAACCTGGTGCACAAATTGGAGTTGATTTGGAGCGCGATCGTCAACGTTTCACAGTCAGCGAAGGTGGAATTGTTGTTGTTGGGAAGAATTCAATCGTAACGGCGCACTAATCACTCCAAAATGTTTTAAGCAGTTCGGTCCCGCAGGGCTCGATATCGAACCAAAACCTCTGGGGTTGGTTCTGCTTTTGCGCTTGTGACTTCTCCCAAATTCCATTCCGGTGGATTTTCTTTTCCAGAAAGCGCCCAGGCAGCTTGTCTCGCCGCACCATTTGCAACATATTCGCCGGGTGGCGGAACGAGAACTTCTCTCGCGAACAGAGACGATGCTATTTGGGATACTGCAGGATTCTTGGCTGCTCCGCCAACAAGGAATACTCGTCTGATATTTACTCCGGCTTTTTCGAGAGCATCAACTGCATCGGCCAAGCCGCAGAGCATTCCCTCGATGTACGCGCGCGCAATATTTTCTGGGGTTGAATTTGCAACTGTAATGCCAGCAAGTACTCCAGTTGCTTCGGGGCGATTTGGTGTGCGCTCTCCTTCAAAGTAAGGGAGAAGAGTCAATCCATTTGCCCCGGCGGGCGCACTGAGCGCCAATTCACCAAGACGTTCGTGCGTTACGCCAAGAATCTTTGAAGCAGCATCAAGAATTCGCGCAGCATTGAGGGTGCAAACAAGCGGCAGAAATTCACCAGATGCGGATGCAAATCCAGCAATAGTGCCAGACGAATCATGTGTAGATGTAGAAGAAATTGCGAAGGCGGTACCGCTCGTTCCAAGAGATACGACTACATCTCCTTCTTGTGCTTGAATGCCAAAACCAGCTCCAGCATTATCTCCGGCTCCAGCACCAATCCTTAATCCTGCCTTTGTTGTGGCCCCAAATTCACGATTCGAAATAATTCGTGGAAGCTCAACGGCTTGATCACTTCGCAGAACCTTCTTGAAAACATCTGGAAGATAAGCAGAAGTGACTGGATTAAAATAACCTGTTCCGGATGCATCGCTACGGTCGGTAAATATTTCCTTGATTGATGTGCTGCCCGAAAGCTTCCATGAAAGCCAGTCGTGGGGAAGGCAAATTGCCGCCACTTTCTTTGCATTTTCACCTTCATGATCTACCAACCAGCGAACTTTGCTCGCTGTAAATGAAGCAACTAAAGAAGAACCGGTTAGCTCGGCAATATTAGGAATTTCATTGTTTATATCGCTGGCTTCTTTTGCAGAACGAGTGTCGTTCCACAGGAGCGCTGGGCGAATTACACTGCCTTCGGCATCGAGTGCAACCATCCCGTGTTGCTGCCCACCAATCGATAGCGCCGCAACATCTTCAAGACCGCCAGCTTCTGCGATGGCTTTCTGTAGGGCGCTCCACCAGTGAGCAGGATCAACCTCTGTGCCATCAGGATGTGAAGCTCTACCCTCACGGACTAGAAGGCCAGTCTCTGCCTCGCGAATCACGATTTTCACTGATTGGGTTGAAGAATCCACCCCTGCGACTAGCGTCATAATGCTCCCTTTTTAGCCCAATGCTACTGAAAGGGTAGACTTCCACAGTCATCGTTGACTAGCCACATTATTCATGAGTTCGATTCAATTCGATTTTGGAGTTCTTAAAGATGCGTATTGGTGTACTAACAGGCGGCGGGGATTGCCCAGGCCTTAATGCAGTTATTCGTGCAGTCGTCCGTAAAGGAATCAAAGAGTACGGATATGAATTTGTAGGATTTCGCGATGGCTGGAAGGGACCTCTTGAGGGTCTGACCATGCCTTTGGATCTAAGTACGACTCGCGGTATTTTGCCGCGCGGTGGAACCATCCTTGGTTCTTCACGTACTAACCCGTTCAAGATTGATGGCGGCGTCGAAAAGATTAAGGAAAATCTAGCGTCAATGGGCATCGATGCACTTGTTGCTATTGGTGGCGAAGACACACTTGGTGTGGCTACAAAGTTGGATTCACTTGGTGTGAAGGTCGTAGGAGTCCCTAAGACAATTGATAACGATCTCAACAATACTGACTACACATTCGGTTTTGACACATCGGTCAACATTGCAGTCGACGCAATCGATCGCCTCCACACAACTGCAGAGTCTCATCACCGCGCTTTGATCGTAGAAGTAATGGGTCGCCACGCTGGTTGGATTGCACTCCACGCAGGAATTGCTGGCGGAGCTGCTTGTATTTTGATTCCTGAAGTTAAGTTTTCCGTGGACAAGGTTTGCGACTGGGTTAATTCACGTTTTGAATCTTCCTACGCTCCAATCATTGTTATTGCTGAAGGTGCGATTCCTCAAGATGGTGACCTTGTAACAAAGGACCAGACCCTTGATTCATTTGGCCATGTAAAGCTTTCGGGTATCGGAGAATGGCTTGCGGGCGAAATTGAAAAGCGCACGGGTAAAGAGGCGCGTACTTCAGTACTCGGCCACATTCAACGTGGAGGGTCGCCGACCGCTTTTGACCGCGTTCTGGCCACTCGTTTTGGCCTTCACGCCATCACGGCAATTCATGATGGTGATTTTGGCAAGATGGTGGCATTGCACGGCACAAAGATTGATCGAGTTCCACTCGCTTCAGCAACAACAGAATTGAAGCTAGTAACGCCAGATCTTTATGCTGAAGCGGAGGTCTTCTTCGGTTAATTGGTCGCGGCGCGAACTTTTTAAACCCTAGAATTCTCTAATGACTTCCTCACCTATCGAATCAATCTTCACGCCTGGTCTTGTGGCTGCCCAACAGCCACAATGGCCTGGCGGCGCCGATGGCGAACAAATCCGTAGCGCAGTAGCTCAACTCAAGAAACTTCCGCCTCTTGTTTTTGCAGGCGAATGCGACAACCTCAAGGCTCGCATTGCAGAAGCTGCTGAGGGCAGAGCTTTTTGGCTTCAAGGTGGAGATTGCACAGAAACTTTTGCAGCAGCAACTGCTGATTCGATCAGAAACAGAATCAAGACAATTTTGCAGATGGCTGCAGTTCTTCAATATTTCGCAAGTATGCCGGTTATCAAAGTTGGGCGCATGGCTGGCCAATTTGCCAAACCACGCAGCAATAACGATGAAACTCGTGACGGGGTAACACTCCCTGCATATCGCGGCGATGCAGTGAATGACTTGGCTTTTACATTGGAGTCACGCACGCCAGATCCGCAACGCTTGGTCCAGGTTTACAACACATCTGCTGCCACTCTTAATTTAGTCCGTGCATTTACAACTGGTGGATTTGCCGATCTTCGCCAAGTTCACGAATGGAACAAGGGCTTCGCGAGTGATCCACGTTTTGGTGCGAGATATGAACAACTAGCAAATGAAATTGGCCGTGCTCTTGAATTTATGGTTTCTGCGGGAGTAGATCCGGAAGCATTTAAAACTGTTGATTTTTACTCAAGCCACGAGGCACTTATTCTTGAATACGAGAAAGCGCTCACGCGTATCGATTCGCGAACTGGACTTGCCTACGATGTATCTGGCCACTTTGTCTGGGTTGGAGAGCGCACACGCCAACTAGATGGCGCGCATATGGATTTTGCGTCCAAGATTCAAAATCCGATTGGAATCAAACTCGGACCTAAGACAACCCCTGAAGATGCATTAGCCATGATTCAGAAATTGAATCCATCCAATGAACCAGGACGACTCACTTTTATCACCCGTATGGGAGCAGGCCAAATTCGCGAGAAACTTCCTGCACTCGTTGATGCAGTAACAAAGTCAGGTGCGGTTGTACTCTGGGTTTGCGACCCAATGCATGGCAATACATACGAAACGTCTACCGGCTATAAGACTCGAAAATTTGATGATGTCATGGATGAAGTACGTGGCTTCTTTGAGGTCCACAAGAAGCTAGGAACACATCCAGGCGGAGTCCATATTGAACTTACGGGTGATGACGTCACTGAGTGCGTTGGCGGCGGCGAACAGATTTCTGAAGCCGATCTTGCGGGACGTTATGAGACCGCTTGCGATCCAAGACTCAACCACACCCAGTCACTGGAGCTAGCATTCCTAGTGGCAGAGATGCTGCGCGACCGCTAATTCAGGTCTAGGCTCTGGGAATGCTTTCGCAGACCTCTCATAAGACACCTGTCGGAACTCTCTACCTGATCAGTGATGAACATATCCTTTTAGCCGCGGGCTTTAGGAGTTTTGAGGATCTCATTGAACGAATGGATCCGCAAGATTCCATGAGAGATATCAAGTCGGTAAGAAATATTCCTGTTATTAGCGATTTGGTAAAGGATTATTTTGAAGGTGATTTGAGCGCGATTAATGGAATTCAAGTACGCCAACCGGGCGGTGACTTCTTTCAATCTGTATGGAAAGTTATGCGAAAGATTCCAGCCGGAAAAACAATGTCATATGCCGATTTAGCGAAACGAGCCGGGTCGGAAAACGCTGTTCGCGCAGCCGGAAGTGCATGTGCCCGAAATTTAGTTGCACCAATTATTCCCTGCCACAGAGTTGTAAAAAGTGGGGGAGCGCTAGGAAATTACGGTTTTGGCCTTGAAACAAAAGATTGGCTTTTAAGATTTGAAGGCGCGCTCAAGTAAATCAGGCAATACTGAATTTGTTTTTGAGATATCAGCATCTGCTAAATCTCTGTGAGTCACCAGGCGAAGAGTGGTGGGCCCTAGCGCACTTGAAAGAATTCCCGCATCTTTAAGTGAAGCAGCAATTTGCTGGGCGCTTTCTGATGATCCCACAAGATTCAACACAACTATATTTGTGTGGACATAATCAAGGTCGACTGAAGTAGGCGCTGCAAGGGAACAAGCAATCGCTATTTCTCGTGCACGTCGATGATCCTGCGCTAATGCGGGAAGATTGTTATCGAGCGCAAAGTTTGCGCCAGCAGCGAGTAAACCAACTTGGCGCATTCCAGCACCATAACGTTTTCTCCAAACGCGTGCTTCCGATGCTCGCTCCTTCGTCGAGAGCAACATGGAGCCAATTGGCGCGCCAAGCCCTTTAGAGAAACAGACGCTTACCGTGTCGAAGTTATCACCATAATCTTTGAAGGAAATTCCTGTCGCAATGTGAGCATTCCAAATTCGAGCGCCATCCAAATGCATTGCAATTCCTACGCTCGAGGTTAATTTACGAAGCGCTCGAATTTCATCGATTGGCTGGACAGTGCCACCACCAAAATTGTGTGTGTTTTCTACAGCTATTGCTTTTGTTGAAACTAGATAAGGGCCTGAATCAGGGCGAGCAATTGCCATAGCCTCTTGCGCGACGAGCAGTCCGTGATCACCCTCCCAGGTTCTTGTTGTGATTCCACTAAATGCTGCTCCTGCACCAAGTTCAGCACGAACGATATGTGAAAATGTCTCGGTGAGAAGTTCTTCTCCTGGCCTGACAAGAGTTCTGATACCAAGCTGATTGGAAAGTGAGCCGGTAGGTGTAAAAACGCCTGCTTCCTTTCCGAACATATCCGCAACGCGCTCTTCAAGAGCGTTCACCGTGGGATCATCGGCATAGACATCGTCACCAACTTGCGCACTTGCTATAGCTGCGCGCATCTCTTCACTTGGCCGAGTAACTGTGTCGGAGCGTAGGTCAATCATGCAGGAATTCTCTCACGGCCTTCATCGGAAATGATTATGTACATTGCCGAAATAACAAGACTCCCACCAATCACTACTCTCAAGGTGAGGGATTCATGGCCAAACCAGACTCCAAATAGCGCTGCAAAGATGTACTCCATCGTCAAAATGATTCCAACGCTTGTTGCCGACATAAAGGATTGCACCCAAGTTTGCACGATGAAGGCAAAAGCACTTGCGAAAACGGCGGTATAAACGATTGCCTTCCAAACTCCCGCATCTGGCGGCATGTGGAAGCCACTCTTGAGTGAGGCAATGAAGCAAATAACTCCGACTGTTCCGAGTTGGAGAACGGTGAGAGCGTACGTATCGGCCCCAGCGCTCCACTCGCTCAGCCCAACAATGTGAGCTGCGTAGAAAGCGGCGCTGATAACAACCAAGAACTCTCCAAGTCCGATGGAGAAACCATTGAGCGAAAGAAAAGCAAGTCCGATAGCTGCAAGTAATACTGAAAACCATTGAACTTTAGAAATATGTTTTCTAAGAATTCCCGCAGCGATCAAGGGAGTGAATACCGCATAGAGCCCGGTAATGAAGCCTGTCTTTGCCACTGTTGTGAGAGTTAATCCGAAGGTCTGGAATATGTAACCACAACCCAGAAGGGTTCCAAGAATAATCCCGCGAAATAGAAATCTCTTATCAAAATGTTTAACCGTTTGTGGGCGCAGAATTATCATCACAAGAGCGGCAAGAATGAAACGACAAGCCAAGAAAGAGTTCACATCCTGGCGATGAAGTGTGTCCTTCATGATGACAAAGGCGCTTCCCCAAATCACGGAAACCGAAAGCAGAATGCCAGTCAGCGCATATTTATTTCGCATTTATTTCTTAGCCTTATTCACTTTTGCGCGCATCTTTTTAAGCATTTCTACTTCTGGGCCATGTTCTGGTTCCTGCCCCGGGGTTTCTAGAATTAGTGGTGCGTTTTGCACAGCAGGGTGCGCCAAGAGTTCTTCAAAAGGCTTTGAGCCAATTTCACCCTTGCCAATATTTTGGTGTCTATCTTTAAGGGCGCCGCAGACATCCATCGAGTCGTTTGCGTGTATCAATTGAATGCGTTCGATTCCAACGATGGAAACTAGTAGATCTAGGGTTTCCTTCATCCCGCCGACCTTTTTAATGTCGTGGCCAGCCGCGAAAACGTGGCACGTATCCAAGCAAACACCAACTTTGGGATGCCACTCGAGAGCTTCAAAATACTTAGTGAGATCATCCAATTTCTTTACAAGCGATTGCCCTTGACCGGCAGTGGGTTCTAGAAGTAGCCAAGGATCTTCATCGGTTAATTTCTTTAGGATTGGCATCATGCCTTTGTTGATCTGCTTCCACGCTTTATCGACATGGCTTTCATCTACAGCTGATCCGGTGTGCACAACAACGCCATGTGCCCCAATTTCTCGACCGCGCTTTAAAGAGTACGCAGTTGAGGCGAGTGAATTTTCATATGTTGCAGGAGTCGGGGAACCTAGATTAATTAAAAAGGGAGCGTGGACGTAGGCTTCAATGTCATGCTCTTGCGTCTTAGCGCGAAATGCAGCGTCAGCTTCGGGGTTTGCATCTGGCATTGCCCAGCCGCGGGGATTGCTTGCGAAAACCTGAATCGCTTCAGATCCAGTCGCCAGTGCATATTCAATAGACCGTTTTGCCATGCCGCCCGAAGTTGGAGTATGCGCACCGATTCGTGGAAAAAGCTGATTCCCCTTATTTGTCATTCGGGGAGCCTATCAACTCTTTAACTCAGGGTTATGACCACCACGGTGCCACGTTTAACCTGGGTTCCCACTTTGGGAGAGATGCCAGTTACTTTCTTGACTTTCTTGCTCCCCAATTTCTTGACGCTTACCTTGAGTTGCAAGCTTTCCAGAGATGTCTTGGCGCTTGCTTCGGTAAGTGAAAATAGGTTAGGAATGAAGACGAACTCAGTTCCTTGCGAGATGACCAACATAACTGTTGATCCTTTATTTGCAGTCGGCAGAGTATCTGGCGTCTGGGCTATGACTGCGCCTGCAGGAATTGATTCGCTGTAAGCATAAGAACTCTTCACTGAAAAACCTGCATCAGTTAATTCATTTGTAGCTTGGTCTGAACTCTTACCTACATATGAAACAAGTGCAATCTGTTCTACGCCTTTGCTGGTGATTAGATCAACAATCGAATTACGCCGCACCTTCGTGCCAGCCGATGGATTTCCATCGACAATCATCCCGAGTGCAACTTTGGAATCAAAAGCTTCACTGATATTTCCAACTTTTAGCCCTGCATTAATTATTGCTGCCGTTGCGGCATCCTGGGTCAGGCCAGAGATCGACGGAATTGAAATTCTTTCTTTGCCTTTGGAGAGAATAAGGTGGACGGTTCCAGCCTTTGGTAAGTGCCCGCCGCCACCGGGGATTGATGTCATAACAAGACCGGAATCGACATCTTCGCTGAAGTCTTGCGAGGCTATATCCGCATTCAAACCAAGAGCGCTAATTTGAGATTTTGCATCTTTAACAGTGAGGCCGACAAGTGAAGGAATCGCGATTTGTGATCCAGGGCCTAAGAATTGATACCAGCCACCTGTTCCAAGAGCCAATACGAGAATAACTGCGATAATTCGGTTTCTTTTCACGCGCTTAGAGACCCGCCTTCTAATTTCAGCCGTTTGAGATATTTCCGGAGTTTTTATTGGTTGAGTCAAGCTCTTTACTCGCTCAATCACTTGTGTGCCAATTCGAATTTCACCACGCGGAACTTTGCTTTTTTTCACTGCTCGCGTTGGAGGAACTGGAAGGTCTAATTCAAGACTTAGTTGTTTCTTCTGAGGATCTATTTCTTCCTGAATTGTTCTGAGTGCATTAAGAAGTTCACGCGCATCTCGATACCTATGATCTGGATTGGAAGACGTGGCTTTTGTAATAACGGCATCGATATTTTCGGGGATTTCAGGTTTTAAAGAGCGGGCACTGGGGACTCGATCATTCACGTGCATGTAAGCGATCTGAATAGGACTTTCACCCTCAAAAGGCTTTCGGCCGGTGAGCAATTCAAAGAGAACAATTCCAAGAGCATAAACATCGCTTCGAGCGTCGCAGATTCCTCGTTGCACTTGTTCTGGGGATAAATATGAAACGCTTCCAAGTACGACACTGGATTCTGCCGTTTGGGTGGCCCCCAATTGCGCGCCGCGAGCCAAGCCAAAATCAGCAATCTTTACTCTGCCGTCTTTAGAAATCAGGATATTTTCTGGCTTGATATCTCTATGAATTATTCCAAGAGAATGTGCCTCTGCCAGCGCACTCACAACTGGGATTATGTAGCGGAGAACTTCCTCGACGGAGAGCGAGCCTCTTTCAAATAAATAATCCCGAAGCGTATTTCCGTCGATATATTCCATGACGATAAAAACTGCAGGGGACCCTCCTTCATTCCAACCTTGATCTTGAATTGCGACAACGTTTGGATGGCTTAGGGCAGCTGTGGCCTTCGCTTCTTTAATAAAACGACTAACAAATTCTTCATCGTTTGCTAAATGCGGATGCATAATCTTCACGGCGACTAAGCGATCAAGGCGCTGATCCATCGCCACGTAGATGGAGGCCATGCCTCCAGCTGCTATGAGTTTCTCAAGCTGATAGCGACCGTCGATTAATTCTCCAGTTAGGTCAGACACCTTTCAATTTTAGAGTTCAATGCTGAAAGTCACGCGCTTGGCGCGCCATCAAGGCAGTAATCCGCAGCACCCATACTGCCTTCCAAGAGAAAATGCTTGGCTTGTTCTGTCTGCCATCTCTTCATGAAAGGTTGAACTTGCTCGCCATCACGCGCAATTACTCGCTCAAGTCCACGTTCTTCTTCAACGTCAATCCATATGCTCAATGAAATCTCGCCTCGTATGGCTCTTTGTCCGCTTCCGACGCCTTCGAGGATGAGAACCTCCGGCGTTGAAATAATTCGTGAGCTGCCATATGAATTGGAATTCCAATCAAAGACAGGGTGTTCAATCGTCGGCAAACTTGTCTGTCGAATGATTTTCCCAAGGTTTTCGGTCAGCGTTTCGGTGAGCGCATCACCCCATCCGTTATAGAGGTCATCCATATGAATAATCTCAACAGAGGTGGAGGAGCGCTCCACCTCTTCTCGAAGGGTCTGTGCCAAAGTGGTTTTGCCCGAGCCAGCAGGACCATCGATGGTCAAAATCTTTGGAGATGCTTGTACGCCGGCAATCGCTTTAAGAAGAGTGGAGATCAAGTTTCTTTGCTTCCTTAAGCCAGCGCACCCAGCCGCCAACTGCCAACCCTACAAAGATTAGATAGAGGATTCCTGTTAAGTAGAGCTTTCCATGGAAAAATTGATATGTGTAAACACCATCAACGACAAACCACAAGGGCCAAGCTTCATACTTCTCTCTCACCATCAATACTTGAGCTACGCAACTTCCTGCAAAACCAAATGCATCAGTGAGTGATGCAGCTGCGCCGATATGGACAAGCGCTGGATAAAGAGCGAACCACAAGGCAAGAAATCCAAGGCCCCACTGCAACTTAGCTTTTTTGGATAATCGCGCAGGTTTCGCCCCACTCTTTCCCCATCCAAACCAACCCCAGAAACCTCCTGCAATGAATACAAATTGAAGTGCGCCACTCGCGTAATATTTTTGTTCGAAGAATAGAATCGCGTACAACAAGCTTGAGATATTCCACCACGGCCACGTTGAACGTGGTCCAAAAATTCCAAGCACTACGCCGACCACAGAGGTTGCAAAAGCGACTAACTCCAAGATCGAAAGATCGTATTTCCAAGCGGTAAATACCGTTGTCATGAGAAGAGAATTAAGTGTGTGCATGTGTAACCCCTTTCCAATTCGCATTACCGAACTGGTCCTACGGTCGACCTGAACGTCAGGTCCTCTCAGCCAACAAAACGGCTCCCGTTATTGCCAACCTTACCATCGTGTCAGCACATCAGATGAGAGTATTGGCTTGTGCACAAACTTGGATATTCAGCGATGTTGCTATTCACCGTAGTTGGATCATTCTGGCTTGAAATTTTCCTCCATGTGAGAGTATTGAAGCGCGTAAAAAGAGTTCTGCTTACAATTCTTCCAGTTGCCCTTCTCTTTATTGCGTGGGATTTATATGCCGTGCACGCCGGTCATTGGTTTTTTGACCCAAATCAAATTCTTGGAATCTACATCCCAGGTCACATCCCGATAGAGGAGCTTTTGTTTTTTCTCATTGTGCCCCTTGCCGCAATCATGACCATTGAGGCAGTTCGTCGAGTTAAACCTCACTGGCATGTAGGTGATGAAAAATGACGTATACGCAAATAGCTTTCTTGGCACTCGCTCTGTCAGTAATCTCCGATGGTTTTCTTACTAAAAGCAGGATGCTCACTCGAAGAAGTTTTTGGACTTCTTACGCCATTATTTTGCCCTTTCAATTACTGACGAATTGGTGGCTTACTTCTCGCGACATCGTCACGTATAACCCGGATGTCATTATCGGATGGAGAATTGCAAGTGCGCCCGTGGAAGACTTGGTCTTTGGTTTTGCGCTAATTTTAGGAATTCTGCAATTGTGGAGTTATTGGGGCAAAAAACTTTAACGCGCCTTGATCGCCCGAATATAAGCCGGTAGCGCAACCTTCAATCTTCTCCATGTTGATGTCTTAGCTCTAAAATTAAAGACGTCGTAGCCAATTGCTTCTACTTCATCAACAATCCCGCAATAGAGTTCGCTAGCAGCTTCAATGCAAGGACGACTTGAGGGTTCAAGGGCTTGGATTCCAACTGCCGCCTCTTGTTGCAGTCGCCTTACTCGGGCAATTTGAAATTTCATTACTTCGATAATCGCCGGAGTGAGAATTCGGTTGTTAAGATCTTCGCGAGTGACGCCAAACCTATCAAGTTCGTCGATCGGGATATAGATTCGCCCACGTTCCAGATCTTCTCCGATATCGCGAATGAAATTAGCTAACTGGAAGGCGACTCCTAACGTTTCGGCTGCTTTGTACGCATCAGGTGAAAGAGCGCCTAGCACCGGGACCATTTGCAATCCAATAACCGCAGCACTTCCGTAGACATATTCCATTAAGTCTTCATACGTTGCATACTCATTGATGGTTAAGTCCATCTCCATTGAATGGAGGAAGGATTCAAAATATGCGACGGGAATAGAAAAGCGCCTTGCGGTATCTACTAATGCCCGACCGATGGGATCAGAACTTTCCCCAGTGCTGATGTCCTTGATCGCCTGGGAGCCCCAGCCTTTGAGAGCCGCCGCCTTTTCGCTATCCGTGAGAGTTGACGATAAATCATCAACAATCTCGTCTGCGTATCTGGCGAAACCATAAAGAGCATGGACAAAGGGTCTCTTTGCGGCAGGAAGAAGAAGGGTTGCAAGATAGTAAGTCTTACCGTGCTGAGAATTGAGTTTCTTGCACTGAGCGTAGGAGGCTGCCAAAACTGGTTCAGTAATACCCGCGGCCTTCAATTCACTCATGTAGGGAGTCTACTTACACGCCCACGCTCAAATCTCACTGATGATTGAGAGATTTATCGAGACTTTCCTGTGGGAAGGGCTTCAATTCAAGGTGCCAGCCACTAAATTTCTGTTATTCCCTCCTGGCTTGCATCCAGATTCAAACTGCACGGGGTCGCAAACACCCCCGATACCAAAATCAGAGAGGTACGACATGCTTGATAGTTTCTTTAAAATCAGCGAACGTGGCTCAACTGTAAGCCGCGAAGTTCGAGGTGGTTTAGTCACCTTCTTCACAATGGCATACATAGTTGCGCTCAATCCGCTTATTCTCGGTGGCGCAGTTGATGGAAACCACAAGTTCCTAGGCGGATTCTCAAGCTTTGGAGCTAACTTGCCACTCATTGCTGCAGCTACGGCCCTCGTTGCCGGCGTGCTGACAATTTTGATGGGTGTAGTTGCAAATTTCCCATTGGCACTTGCAACAGGTCTTGGACTCAATACTTTCGTTGCTTATGGAATTGCATCGCGCATGACATGGGCAGATGCGATGGGTCTAGTTGTTCTTGAAGGCCTCATCATCACTGTTCTTGTTTTGACAGGTTTCCGTACTGCAGTATTTAAGGCAGTTCCACAACAGTTGAAGTACGCAATTTCAGTTGGTATTGGTCTATTCATTGCCTTGATCGGCCTTGTGGACTCAGGCTTCGTTCGTCGCACAGGTACCGGACCAGTTCCAGTACAACTTGGCGATAACGGAAACCTCGTTGGCTGGCCAATCGTGGTCTTTCTTGTTGGCTTGATCATCATTATCACTTTGATGGTTCGCAAAACAAAGGGTGCAATCCTTATTGGAATTGTTTCAGCCACTGTTCTTGCTGTGATTCTTGAGAAGGCATTCAAGATTGGCCCAAGTTTCATTTCTCCAACAAAGAGCAATCCAAAGGGTTGGGGTCTAAACATCCCTTCACTTCCACATCACATTACAGCGACACCTCACTTTGATCTTCTAGGGCACTTCTCCCTACTTGGATCTTTCAAGCATGTTTCAGTTATTGCTGGAATCTTGCTTATCTTCACACTCTTGCTCTCTGACTTCTTCGACACTGTCGGAACTGTCACAGCGATTGGACATGAAGCAGGTTTGATTGGCGCTGACGGCACTGTACCTAACAACGAGCGAGTTCTCTTTGTTGACTCAGTGGCTGCTGCTGCTGGTGGAGCTGCAGGCATATCTTCAAATACCTCGTACATTGAATCTGCATCAGGTGTGGGCGAAGGCGCGCGCACTGGTCTTGCATCAGTTGTAACCGGTATTTGCTTCTTGCTTGCAACATTCTTGGCACCACTTGTTGCAGTGATCCCTTACGAGGCTGCAACTCCAGCCCTTGTGATTGTTGGATTCTTGATGATGACGCAAGTTAAGGACATTGATTGGGCGGATCTTGGAATTGCAATTCCAGCGTTCCTCACAATTATCTTGATGCCATTTACCTACAGCATTTCAGTTGGTATCGGAGCTGGTTTCGTTTCACACGTAATCATTCGCTTCGTACAAGGCCGCCGCAAAGAAGTACACCCACTTCTCTTGTTGGTTTCTGGATTGTTTGTCATCTACTTCTTGTCATCACCACTCAATTCCTGGATTGGTTGATTAGAAGAAATCGTAGAAAAGGCGCCGAGAAATCGGCGCCTTTTTTTAACTCCAAATTATTTAACTGGGCCAACGATTCTCTCAGCAGCCAATCGCCCTGAAATCAATACCATCGGGACACCAACACCTGGTTGAGTTCCTGATCCTGCAAAAACCACATTTTCGAAACCTTGCGCCATATTTGCCGGGCGAAAAGGTCCTGTTTGAAAGAATGTATGCGCACTTGCAAATGGTGCCCCGGCTTCCAGTCCCATCTCTTTCCATTCGAGGGGAGTGGTTATGTGTTCAACTTCAATCGAATCACCAAAGCCTGTGTATCCACGAGATTCAAGAGTTTTCACCATTTCCTCTCGGTAACGGCTCTTCTCTTTCTTCCAATCGATATTTGCAGTCAAATTCGGCGTAGGGAAGAGAATGTAATACGAACTCTTTCCAGCGGGAGCGAGGGAGGGATCGTCATGTGTCGGAACTGTGACGAGCACGCTTGGATCTGACATAAGGACTTTTTTATTAATCAGTTCATCGAATACGCCATCCCATGATTTTCCAAAGTGGATATTGTGGTGAGCGATGTGGTCATAACTCTTGTTAGAACCGACAAGCATCGTGACGCACGATGGTGAATAATTAAGATTCTTTACTTTGCGAGGAACGGTTCCCAGCAGTTCTTTCCAAGCAACTGGAAGATCAGGATTAAGAATGAGGGCATCGCAGGTTATGCGTTCACCAGTTGATGTGATGACTGCATTAGCTCTTCCGCCTGAGTGCTCGACACTCGTTACAGTCGAGTTATATTTGAATTCAACGCCATGTTTTTGGGCGGCCGCTGCCATTGCACGCGGAACTGCGTGCATTCCACCCTTTGGGAAAAAGACGCCGTTTACCGAGTCCATATAGGCAATGACTGCATAGATGGCAAGTGCTTGTTGAGGACTTACACCGGCATACATTGCTTGGAATGAGTAAATCTTTTGAGTGCGCGGATCTTTCATATATTGATTCACTTTTGGAGCCAGTTTACGAAAGCCCCCTATGGCAACGAGCTTTGCAAGATTTGGTGTCAAAAGATTAAGCGGTGAATCAATATTACGATCTATAAAATCCTTCATCTCATATTTGTAAAGCTTTGTAACAAAGTCAACATACTTTGCGTATCCGGCGGCTTCTTTATCTCCAATAACTGTGCGAATCTCTTCCTGCATTCGATTTGTGTCGGCATGGACATCCATCTGCGATCCATCATCGAAAAAGCCTCGATAGAGAGGAGATACTGGGATGAGATCGAGCCAATCCTTCAAATCTTCCCCTACACATGCGAATGCGTCGGCAATTAAATCTGGCATTGTGAGGACAGTTGGTCCTGTGTCAAAAGCGTAGCCATCTTTATTTAGCAAGCCATTGCGCCCTCCCGGTACTGACTCGCGCTCAACGACGGTGACTTTTCGTCCTGCTCCAGCCAACCGAAGGGCCGCACTCAAGCCGGCTAAGCCTGCTCCAACAATTACGACATGGTTAGTGGGACCGGTTACGCGTTTTGCCATTAGTAACTCCGTTTTGTCGCGACAGCTGCCATGTGGATAAGAAAAGATTTTGCATCAGAAGTAATTGTTCCTGTTTCAAGTGCCGCCAGTGATTCCTGGGTGAGATCGGTAATCATTTTTTCCACGAAATCCAAGGCGCCACTTGAAGTGATTATTGCTCGTAATTCTTCAACTTCTGAAATCCCTAAATCCTGCTTGCCAAGAAGTGAATTTATGCGAGCCTTTTGATCCGGAGTGGAACGTTGCAATGTGGCTGCGATTAAAACTGTGCGCTTTCCTTCACGTAAATCATCACCTGCTGGTTTTCCCGTTTGTGCAGGATCTCCAAAGACGCCGAGTAAATCATCTCGTAGTTGAAAGGCTTCACCGAGTGGGATGCCGTAGCCAGAATATGCCAAAAGATTCTGCCCTGTAGAAAGAGATGCGCCAAAATGGAGTGGCCGCTCGATGCTGTACTTGCCTGATTTAAATCGTGCCACTTTCAACGAGCGCTCGATGCTTTCACTTGCAAGTGCTTGTTCATACACATCCAAATATTGACCCGCCATAAGTTCCACACGCATTTCGTCATAAAGAGGAAGAGCGCGAAGCAATGATTGAGATGGCATACCAGATTCGTGAAGAGCTTTGCTGGCCCAAACTAAGGCGAGGTCTCCAAGCAGAATTGCACTTGCAACTCCAAATTGTTCTGGCGAACCTTTGAGTGAGTCATTTCGATGCAGTTTTTCAAAGAGTCGATGAATTGAAGGAGCTCCGCGGCGTGTATCTGATCCATCCATGACGTCATCGTGAATGAGCGCGCAAACATGTACTAGTTCAATTGAGGCGATTGCATTTATTGAAGCAGTATCTAGAACTCCGCCACTGCCTACATACCCTGCTGCGGCAAAGAGTGGACGAAAACGCTTTCCGGAATCAAGGAGGAAATTCTTTAAAGCATCTGCAACCGGGTAGAGCTCACTCGCAATTTCACGAAGGTATTCATTTTCGCGGTCGACGAATTGGGCTAGGGAGTTATTTATTGCCTCACGGAGCGGGTCAACACCAGATTCGAGCGTGTAATCCATTCGGTAAAGGTACCCTGAACCCCCTATGGATAATTCACAGGCACCGACACTCTCCATTGAGCTCTTCCCTCCCAAGGATGAAGCCGGGGAAGAGAAGCTATGGGCTGCCATCGAGCGGCTTCGTGAAATTCATCCTGACTTCGTCTCTGTGACCTACGGCGCAGGTGGCAGTACTCGCGACAGAACTATTCGCATCGCCGAGGAGTTCACTTCAAGGACTGGCATCTCTACGGTTGCCCACCTCACGTGTGTTGGCTCGACCGAGGCTGAGTTGAGTTCAATCTTGGATCATTACCAGAGCGCCGGAATCACAAGCATCCTTGCCCTTCGGGGAGATCCTGTCGGTGGACCACGTGCACCATGGACAAGTCATGCTGGAGGATTTGATCACGCCGATCAATTGGTTGAACTTGCTGCAAAACGTGGGGGATTCACAATTGGAGTAGCAGCATTTCCAAACGGTCATCCTGCGTCAAAAGGAAACCTTGCTCAAGATATTGATGTTTTGATCCGCAAGGAAGAGCTTGGAGCAACATTCGCGACAACGCAGTTCTTCTTTGAGATTGATAAATACATATCGCTAGTTGAAGGACTTCGAAGTAAAGGTTCAAAGCTTCCCGTCATTGCTGGGATCCTTCCCATAACAAATCTCAAGCAACTTTCTCGAATGGCAGAACTTGATGGCACTCCGGTTCCTGAAAGCCTAACTTCTCAATTTGCTGGTCATGAAGAGAATCCCGAAGCAGTTCGTGAGATTGGGATTGAAATTGCAACCCAACTTTGCCGCGATCTCATTGAGGCAAATGTTCCAGGGCTACATTTCTACACAATGAATACATCGACAGCGACGCTTCAAATTGTTAAGAATCTCGGGATTATTCGTGGAGCGTGAGAAGTTTTTTCGAAAATGGTCCTCTCTTCATGGAGATACCCAAGTCAAAGGAATTGTCAGGGCCTGGCTTAATATTTCCTTTATTCTCGTAAGGCCTCTTGCCGCACTCAAAGTATCACCGCATGTGTTAACACTCGCTGGAACCTTTGCCGCCTTTTGTACGTGGAGATATGTTCATTCTCTCCTTGGAATTTCTTTGCTCGTTCTTTCACTCCTGTGCGATGGAATAGATGGCTCACTCGCAATGGTTCGTGGAATTGATAGCAAATGGGGGGCAGTTACTGATTCTGTCGCAGACCGCGTCTCTGAATTCTTCTGGGCACTCGCCTTCTTCGCACTTGGTGCCCCAATAGTCGTTATCACCATTGCTTGGGTTGCAGCAGGAACGCAAGAATATGTACGGGCGCGTATGGGCGGTCTAGGCGCTAGCGAAATCCAACAAGTGACAATTGCCGAGCGTCCTGTTCGAGCATCTCTACTTTTTATTGCCATGATTTCTATGCAGACAAACTTTCATTTGGTTAACAGAGTTGCCTGGATGTGGATGATTATGCAGCTCGTAAGTTTCGCATTGGTCTTTAATGATGGTTATGTCCGCCTGAAGAAGAGCCATCCGCAGGCCCGATAGCTTCGGCAACAAGTTCAGCGCTCATTCCAACAAGTGGCAATCCACCACCAGGATGAGCTGAACCTCCGACACAATATAGATTCTTCACCGGCGATCGATTTCTTGCTCTTTTGAATGCAGCTTGTGCGCCGTTGCTGGATGTACCGTAAATTGATCCGCCGGGAGCACCTACGGAATTTTCCAGATCTGCGGGGGTTCTAAATTCCATCACTTCCAATCTTTCCGATACGCGCAATCCAAGTGCGTCGAGTTTAGAAAGAATTTGTTTTGCGTAAGCCTCAGGGTTCTTTTTCCAATCCCAGCCATTGGCAGGGTCATGTCTTGGAGCATTTACAAGGACAAACCATGCTTCCTTCTCTTTGCCTTTTACCATTTCTGGATCGGCTGGGGCGCAAATATAAATTGTAGGATCTTCAACCGGTTTTTGATCTTTAAAGACAGATTCAAACTCTTGATCGTAATCTTCGGGAAAATAAACATTATGATGTCGCAATTTCGGAATGGTGCCTTCAATTTTTGAGTTATCTAAGCCAAGAAGCAATGAAAATCCAGCAAGTGATTTCTCCGAACGCTTTAGCTTGCGCCGCTCACTTTTAGCAGACTTAACACTTCTGTCCAGAAGTTGATTGTAAACAATTTCTGAATCAGCGTTAGCGACAACTGAATCAGCCAGAATCTCTTGCCCCGATTGCAATTTGATTCCAATCACTTCTTCGTTAACGACTAGAATTTGTGACACAGGTGAGTTGAGAAGAATCTCAACGCCAAGAGTCTTGCATCGTCTCTCCAGCGCAGTTGAGAGTGTCCCCAGTCCACCTTTAAGATGCCATGCACCAAAAGTGGATTCAACGAAGGCAATAGTCAGAAGAACTGCTGGAACCTTCCGGGGATCAGAACCGGAATATGTCGCATATCTGTCCACAATCTTTTGAAGATAGGGGTTAGAAGTAGTCGACGCTGTATAGGAACGAAGAGATTTCCATGGAGCAATAGTCCAGAGATCCTTAAGGAAGCCTTTGTTTTTGATCAAAGTGAGTATTGAAGGCAACTCAGATTCGATGAATGGTCCTCTGGATGCATCCCACATTCGTTCAGCTTTTTGCATCAATAAGTGCCATTCATCGGCAGCTTCTTTGCCCAGTGCTCGTTCAATTGAGTTGCATATCTCTGGGAGAGAAAGGTTTGGGAACTCAAAATTCACGCCATCGGCAAAGTGATAGGCAAAAGCAGGATCAACTCCCTGAAGGCCAACTTCTAGTTCAAAGCGTTTTCCGGTTCGAATAAAGAGATCACGAAATACCGCTGGCAGAGTAAGAAGTGAGGGCCCCGTATCAAAAGCGTAATCACCTATCCACTCAGTCCTGCATTTACCTCCGACGCGATCGGATGCTTCATAAATCGAAACCTCATGTCCATTTTTTGCAAGTCTGGCGGCCGTGGCTAGTCCGCCGATTCCAGCACCAATAACAATAACTTTGCCCATTTAAGGAAGGTACCTCTCACGCCAAATGAGTGTGCCAAATTTCTTTCTTCGCATCGATTCAATAATTAAAGCGATAAGAAAAATGGCGGCTAGGGGATGTAGGAAAATATTGGCGGGTGCGCTTCTTGTTCGAAGTGCCGCGATCGCGTGAGAGAGTGACACTATAAAGAAGGCAATCCACCCGTAGATGTTTCCGGCAATTCCAAGCAAAATTGGCGCCACTTGTGTCGTTAATAGAATCCCAATTGTAAGAATTGTTCCGAAAATTCCACCGAAAGCGTTCCACAGTGATTTTGTGTATCCATCAACGAGGTCAGTTGCGTTCTCGTACATGCGACACTCAGCAACGCTACTTCCTTCAGCTACACCTCCGCGGAATCCAGCCTCGATGAGCGCTCGAGCCAGACGAAGATCATCCAAGACTTCGGTTTTGATTGCTTCATGACCGCCTATTGCCATATAGGCAGAACGTTTAACAATAAAGAATTGCCCATTGGCAATTGTCATTGATGAAATACCAAGTCGCTGCGCTAATCGAAGAGGCACAGATGCTAGCCAGGACCATTGCAAGAGTGGCTGGATGATTCTCTCTAGAAAGGTTTTTGCAATTTGCCTTGGATATGGGGAGATGAAATCCCAATTTAATGTATTCATTAAAGTGATACTTGAGCTAATTGCCTCAGAAGTTATACGGACATCGGCGTCGAGAAAGACTAAGAAATCACCTTGCGCTCCCTCGGCTAATTGCCAGCACGCCCAATTCTTCCCAAGCCATCCATCTGGAAGTTCTGCGCCATTGATCGTCGAAATTGCATACTCTTCAAGCTTTGATAGCGTTTTATCGGAGCTAGAGTCATTTAGCACGGTCACATCCCATTGATCGATCCCCGTGGATGATTGAACTGACGAAATTATTCCGGCGACATTTCTCTCTTCATTCCGCATTGGTATCAGAACCGAGACAGAGCTTGAGATGTTGCAAACTGTATTTCGAGCAACCCGCATCGTCATTGCATTGAGAGTTGTAAGAAAAGTGCCCAAGGCGCAGAGCACGAGCAAAAAGGTCATAATTAGAATTGGTCTGGTCGCCCGAGGCGAGAATTAAAGAAGTACACAAACATGAGAATTCCAAATGGAATTCCACCGACGAGAGCAACGCCAGGGGAGTGGAAGAAGAAAATATTTCCAACAACTCCAGAGAAAATGGTCCACACCAGGAAGAAATCGACAGCTCCTGTAGAAGCTCCTACCTTTCGTCGCTCTTTTGGAAGAATTTTATGAAGGATTGCAATCAGCGCCATACCGCTTAGAAGCCAACCTGCACTATTTGAGAGCGGGATGGAGGGTTCAAGTGGAACGCTGGGACCAACTAATTTCCAGCTCCATCTACCACTTGAAACCATCAGTGGATCCACAAATAGATCCCAAACAGCAAGGCCAAATCCGCCAATTAAGAAAATCCAATGATGAGTAATTTTGCGAGAAATAATAAGTATGGGATGCGCCATCATCAACCATGCAAAGGGAACTACTAGTGGAACTCCATAAATTTGAAGCCCAAGGGATGTTGAATAATGGTATGTGCCAAACGGCCAGCCAGAACGACTTCCCACCTGTTCAATTCCCAGAGCGAAAAGGAAAGTAGTAAAAAGATAAATTGTGAAATATTTAGGGCCATACGAGAAAAGCGCATGTATGAGCATCGCAAAGGCGCCCGTGTAAATAAATGCGATAGTCGTGAATCGTAGAAGTCCACCGTGCGCAAGTGGGTAGAGAATTTGCAAGAAAATCGATAATCCGATTACCGAATACAGAATCCAACTTTGTTTTGACGTCATTCCACGACGGCTTCGCTCACGAGGCCTGAATTGGCGAATGGACATGCCGCTATTCTGCCTTATGGCTTCGTTAAATGCTTCCCTGTTCGCTCACGAGCGCAAAACGCGCGAATAGTTCTTCGGAATACCAACGATGCTTCTCGGTCGCTGCAATTGCCGCAGTATGGGCTTCGCCCTTGTATGCAAAGGCTCGAAGCGCTTGCTCATCGCTCCAGATTGAGAGTGTTCCTTGAAGTCCTATAGGCGCTTCACCAATTCCGATCGCGCGGATTAAGCCGGGTTGGTTGTGAAGTGAATCTGTTACAGCAGGCACCGATCTCCAGAATAAAAGATTCATCTTCCACTTGATTCGAGCGCGAGTAATGGCAACCACTTGTTTTCCTTGAATTTTTTCAACGACCTTGAAAGGATCTTTTCCAGCCCATTTTCCATGGCTGCTTATGGGGGAGAGAACGAGCTTTAATTCTGAAATCGAATTCCTTCTCCATGATCGGATGGGAAATGATTTCTCTAATGATGCAATGTCTTCAGCATCATCTGTGACGACTATCAACCCCCATACATGAGGGTTTGCATCCGAAGGGGTGAATTTCTCCCCAGTGCCTGTACCGATGGATTTAAAGAAGGTAACACCTGGAATACGTGACAGCAGAAAACGATCGATGGCCATATGCAAAAGTGCTAGTGGGATATTTCGACTTCTAATTTTCCAAAGATAAACAAAGGTCATCGTGAAGCCCGCGAAGTTGTTTCGAGAATCTCTGCAATAACTTCCTCGGGGTGATCCCACATCGGAGCGTGACCAGACTCTGAAAAGCGAACCCATCTTGCATGTGTTGGAGCCAGTGAACGTTCCTGACTTGTTTTGGCAGGCAATGTGTTGTCACTGTCCCCAAAAATGACTGTTACTGGAATTTTTTCTGAAATAGCTTTATCAAATCGAAGCGAAAGAAGAGAGTCCCATGCAGGGTAATATCCAGAGGAAGTACCCATCGCCTTTACAGCATCAAGAATTACATGTGTCGGCAACTCTTTCCACTTCGGGCTAACTTTCGCAAAGCCAACCTTTCGAGCCCATTTGTATTGCATAAAGTACGGCGCAAGTGGGTAAGTCGCGCCTGCCAAAGTACGGGCAAAATCTCCGATAGGAAGTCTGCGATTCACCGGCGCGAGCCACAAGCCTGCAGGAGCGACGGCGGTAACGGAGAGAAGTCGGTCTTGATGTTCAGCAGCGAGATCAAGTGCGACCCAACCTCCCAATGAATTTCCAACCACATGAAATTTTTCAACGTCCTGATTGTCTAATTCACGAATGACAGTCTCGGCAAGTGAATGAGGATCCATCTCATTTTTACTGTGCAATGGACTAGATCCGTGTCCAGGTAAATCAACGAGAACGACTCGATATTTTTTTGCAAGCTCGGGCACAATCAGGCTCCACGCACTTGAAGCAGACCCCATACCGTGAATCAATACCAGAGGCTCTCCGCTGCCGTAACTTCTACTCCACAAAGCAGTCATTACTCTCCAACGACCAAAGGTCTGGCATTGGTTGCTGTTAATAATTCGCCATACGTTGTAGGAAAAACAGTGTGCGGATGTCCGGCAGCAGCCCACACAACGTCGTAATCGTTGAGTGCAAGGTCGATAACTATTGTTGCTTCATTTACCCACCCCACGGGGGAGACGCCACCGATGCTGAAACCGGATGCTTCCTTTACATAATCAGCGTCTGCTCGATTCAACTTCTCAACACCAAGTTCCTTAGCAACCAATTCGGTGTCTACTCGGTGACGTCCACTTGTAATGACAAGAAGCGGGGAACCGTCTGGGAGTTTAAAAACAATCGAGGAAGCAACTTGCCCGACAAGTATTCCGAGAGCGTCGGCTGCTTCTTGTGCGCTTCGTGCCGAGTCTGCAAGATGCGTAACCTCGCCACCAATGTTAAGTTCCTTAAGTTTGGCCACAACTCGTAGGACGTTTGGATTCTCCTGGGACATGTGTGAAATTTAGCGTATTTGTATTGTGAAATTAAAAGGCCCCCGATAAATCGGGGGCCTTTCCCTCACGGAGAGATGAGGCTTAAATCGCCTCCTCTGCGCCAACTTTACGCAAATGGGCGAATCCCATGAGTGCAAGTACTAGGAAGAGCAATCCACCTGCGAATGCTGCAACAGCTGAGTACATTGCAATCTGACCTAATTGCCAGAAGGCATAGGCGTTAAGAAGCATTCCACGAAGGGAAGTTCCTTTGAATACGGTGTCCAATGTCTTTGCAGACGATGTTGCTGCGGCTTGAGCCATTGCATCATTTGGTGCTGCTCGGAGAGCTGCTTGAGCAGCCATATCTTTTGCAGAAGCAACTGCGTACGTTGGCATCAAGGAAAGGTGATACCCGAGGTAATGATCGGCGTACATCTGTGCTTCCTTACCAGTGGTAAGAACTTTGCCACCATGTTGTGCGAAGAATGTGGTTACATCAGCTGACTCTTTTGCGTTATGAGTAACGGTTGGGAAATCAATTTTCTGTGCTGAAAGTTGTGCTGACACTGATTGGTTTGCAAAGGAGTAACCCCATTGAACAAGGCCACCAGCTACAAATAGGAATACTGCAAGCATCAAACCTAAAATGCTTGTGATTTTGTCAAATGTTTTTCTGCTCATGGTTTTACATCTCTATTCTCTCCGAAATAAGTAGAAGCAAAATTTGGAGATATTTCGCTTCACACGTAGTTAACTGCACGCGAGAAGTGCAGGTCGTGTTTTCGTTGAGTGCTAGCCCCAAGCAAAATGGTGGGGGTGCTAGCCCTTAGAGCCAGGTCACAGGGTTGGAATTGCTAATTTAGCCTTGCAATTAATTTAATCGACGTGGCGGTTGCAGTAACTCTTGCCGTCAGGCCCAATTTCCATATGGCTACAAGCCAGGCCCAACTTATCGAAAGATTTATCGCCAAATTGCGCGCGATATGCCAAGGCAAGTAAGACGCGGAAATTCGTATCGCCATCTGCTTTAATTCCAAACGCTCTTGCCATACGCGAAATTGTATTTTCAATAACTTTTTCTGTGTGCGCCGTCTCGCGAGCAATTGCTGCATTTGAAAGACCGTCGCACATGTGTTCAGCGACAAGGTGCTCAAAAGGCGTTAGGTCACGAGTAAGAATTCGTATGTCCATCAGACTCTCCGATCATCAGGTTAAGGCACTCATTGTCTCTTAAGAATCTTACATTTGTCTTACGTTTGGGAGAAGAGTCAGAGGGGAAGCGAATTCCTTCCCCTCTCAGATAAGATTTCTTAAATTGCAGCGTCGGTAGAACTCACTTCAGCAGCGTCATCGGTGATTTCTAGGGCTTTCTCTTCTGTGAGAAGGCTATGAAGAGCCCAGCCCACGGCTGCGCCTATAAATTGAGCTGAGATGAATCGAAGAATTGAAGCCGGTGCAATACCCGCTGGTGACTGGGTGAAAACTCGCCCAATGGTTGCCGCAGGGTTGGCAAAGGAAGTGGATGAAGTGAAAAAGTAAGCGCTGAATATCCAGAGTGGGACGAAGAGAGCAACTTTGTTGGCGTTCTTGGCATTTCGCAAAATAACCCAGACCAAGCCAGCCGTCGCCACGATTTCGCTGATGATCAAAACACTGTTGGTGCGAGTAGAAGTCGAGATGGCGTAGATATGGGCGCCATACATTGCATTTGCAAGAAAGGCACCTGAAATTGCTCCAGCAATCTGCGCAACAATATAGGTGATCGAGGTGAGAGCATCAACTTTCTTAGAGAGCAAAAGTGCAAAAGTAACTGCAGGGTTGTAGTGGGCGCCGCTGATTTTTGCGCCAAGGCGAATAATGATTGCGAGCATTGCAGTTGCTGAAAAAGCATTCATAATCAGCCCTACTGCTGCATCCTGAGTTGAACCAGATGCCATATATCCGGCTCCAAGAATTGCGGCGACGAGTAGCGCAGTCCCGACAAATTCCATCGCTAGTGCTTTTGCTTTCATATTTTCTCTCCTATGTGCGTTTTGGGCTTATGTGAAAAACCAAGTTCGTACAAGTGTAAATGCTGCGATAGTAAATAGAAGGTAGGCGAAGGCGATACGAAGGACTTTTGCGTTCAGACGCGAGCTGTGATGCGAGGCAAAAGCTGAAACGATGATTGCGGCGACGCCCATGAGAATCGGAGTATGCCAAGTGATTTTGGACCATTCGCTATGGTGGGCAATAAATGAGGTTAAACAGTTGAGAGTGATGATGAGCAGTGAGGTTCCTGCTGCCTTCTTCTGCGGTGTGTGGTAGAAAAGAACCAGAACGGGAATTGCAAGAAAGCCGCCGCCGATTCCAAAAATTCCAGTCATCGCTCCGATTATCAATGAAATAGAGATAAGGGCGATTGGTTTCATTCGCTTTTCTGGTCGATCTTTTACTGGTCCGCGGAGCATCGACAAACCCGCAACAACCATCACTGCCGCGAAACCTGTGAGAATTACTGTGTCTGATAGGTGTTTTGCTAAGGCCGCGCCACCAACATTTGAAATGAATCCAATTGCCCAGACGGAAAATCCTTCGCGGAGAAGAACATCTCCTGATCTAAATTTGGGAATCACTCCGGCCAGTGCTGCAAGGAAGACGACTGCCAGCGCCGCGGTTGTGGCTTGGGAGGCGCTGAAATGAAAAAAGTACAAGAGAATTGGAACTGAGAGCATCGCGCCACCAGCGCCGACAAATCCAAGGACTGCTCCGATAAATGCACCACAGATTAGAGCTAGAACCATGCGGCTATCTTCCCATCCAGAGGCGCAAAGTGCCCCTGAGCGTCCCCGAGCGGAGGGGAGTCGCTGCTGGCTTGTGCTTGTCGGTGGAGGCGGTTATCTTTCGAACATATGTTCGAACAATCTTCTAACCCAGCAGCAGCCTCGGGATCCGTCCCCGAGGCCAGGCCTGCGTTGCCACAAGTTCTAGCACCCGAGGGGGAGCCGGTTGAGTTCATTTACAAAGGCCACCGCTTCCACATTCACAACATCCTTTCTCGTTGGCAGGAGTCAGGTGGATGGTGGAATCGAATTAGCGATGGCAATCTTCATGACTCCAAACATTTAGAGCAGTCAATCTTCAATGATGGTGGGAGAGCTATCTGGAGAGTCGAAGCTGCCCCCGTCGGTGCGCTCGCTACCTTTGAGATTGAACTTGATGAACTAACCGGCAAATGGATTATCCGACCCACTTCACGCCCAGCTTGAGAAATGTTTACACACCTTCATGTGGCAAGTGGCTACTCTTTTAAATACGGCACTGCTTCTGCCGGCCAACTAGTCGAACGTTCCGCCCAATTTGGAATGAAAGCACTTGGGCTTACTGATCGAGATGGAATGGCTGGAACGATTCGATTTGTTCAAGAATGTGAATCTCATGGGATTGCCCCCATTGTCGGCGTCAATCTCAGCTTTCTTCAGAAGAAATATCGCATCACACTTTTGGCTCAGGCCGGATCTTTATCTGCGCTCTACCGACTAGTCAGCGCGGTAAATCGCGATAGTGCAAATGAAAAAATTCTCACTTATGAAACGCTCGAAAAATTCTCTGAGTACTCTTCTCAGTTGCTCGCTCTTCACGGAGCTGATTCATACCTTGCGGCAACAATTGCTTCCCGTCGAAATGACTCTGCCCTCTCAATCTTTAATTCAGCCCGTGACCTTTTCGCATCGCAATCTCTTGAAGTTATTTCCCACCGCTCAAAAGGTGATGGCCCTTTTTCAACGACACATGCAGCAAAGCTTTTAGGGTTTGCTCGGGAGAATGAGATTCCTGCAGTACTTACGAATGCTGTTCGAATGTTAGATCGCGCAGATGGCCCCGTCGCTGATGTTCTTGATTCAGCACGGTTGCTTGTTCCTCTTCATCAGCGCCATGTTGAACGCAGCAATTCTGAGGCATACCTCAAAAGTGAAGCAGAGATGGTTTTTATGGCTGATGAGATTGCCAGGGCTGCAGGGGAGTCAAATGGCAAAACTCTTTTGCGGACAACTGCTGAATGGGCAGAGAGAGCTAGGCTCTCACCTCGTCGCGATGTAGGCATCGGCTCCATCCACTTACCTGAGCCACAAGTTCTTGGGGCGCAACGTCATGAAGAACTAGCCGATCAATTGCGCCGCCGTAGTGAATCTGGGCTTCGCCGATATACGGGCGCTACCTCTGTTCAGGCTTCACAGAGATTAGAAGAAGAGCTCTCGGTAGTACGCAAACTTGGCTACGAAGCATATTTCTTAGCAGTTGCCGATATTGCTGATATCGCTCGAGCAAAAGGAATCAGAGTCGCGGCGCGGGGAAGTGGAGCGGGATCCCTAATTTGCTATCTCTTGGGTATCTCTGGAGTCGAGCCTTTAAGTCAAGGACTTTTAATGGAGCGCTTCTGCTCTCCGCTTCGAAATGAACTTCCTGATATCGATATCGATGTGGAATCAGCACGCCGTCTGGAAATTTATGATGCAATTTTTCAGCGCTTTGGCCCAGAAAGAACTGCCACTGTTGCGATGGTGGAGACATATCGCGCACGACATGCCATCCGTGATGTTGGGGCAGCTTTGGGTATTTCGCCAATGGAGATAGATCTCATTGCTAAGTCACTGCCACATATTCGAGCACGCAATATCGGAAAAGCGTTAGAGAACTTACCTGAATTGAAAAACTTGAAACTTGATACACCGCTCATGAAAGCAGCGATCCACCTAGCTGGTCGACTGGACGGCCTACCACGCCATTTGTCGATGCACCCTTGCGCAGTTTTGCTTTCAGATGATCGCCTTATGGATATCGCCCCTACTGAAGTGAACGCTAGCGGTTATGCAATGGTGCAGTTTGATAAGGACGATGTTGAAGCAATTGGCTTACTCAAACTTGATGTTCTCGGAGTGCGGATGCAATCGGCAATTTCATATTCATTGCAGGAGATAGAGCGTTTAGAAGGTGAGAAAATCGATATCGATGCAATTCCTCTTGATGATTTAAAAACATTCGATCTTATTAAATCCACAAGAACTCTAGGTCTCTTCCAAATCGAAAGTCCGGGCCAGCGCGAACTAGTGGGTAAATTTTCTCCCCAAACCTTCACAGATTTAATTATTGATATCTCACTCTTTCGGCCAGGGCCTGTAAAGAGCGACATGATTACCCCTTTTATTAATACCCGTCACGGCTTTCGTGAAAAGCCAGTGTTACATCCAGATTTAGATGAGATTCTTCGAGAGACAGAAGGGGTTGTTGTTTTTCACGAGCAGGTGATTCGAATTATCGCTGCTATGACGGGCATTTCCTTGGCCGAGGCTGATGAGAAGCGCCGAGCGCTTGGAACATTTGAAAGCCAACAAGAAGTCTGCGATTGGTTCTATCCAACCGCAATTTCCCAGGGGTATGAACTCTCCTTAGTGACACGGGTCTGGGAGATACTTCGAGCCTTCGCATCCTTTGGGTTTTGCAAAGCCCACGCTGCTGCTTTTGCACTTCCTACATATCAATCAGCATGGCTTAAGAGCCACCACACCGCTGCCTTTCTTGCTGGGGTTTTAACGCATGATCCAGGAATGTATCCGAGGCGAGTGATTCTCGATGAGGCGCGTCAATGGGGAATTCAAATTAGTCCTATTGATATCAACGCTTCTGATAAAAGTTATCGGGTAGAAAAAGTGGAAACGGGAACTCGCTTACCGTATCAAGCCCCAAACACCGCAAGTACAGGTCTGAAACTTAACCTTCCCGATGCCCGCGGATATTCAATTCGTATTGGATTTTCAGATATTCAAGGAATCAACGAGAAAGAGATTGAGTCAATTCTCGAAAATAGCCCCTATGTTGACCTTGTAGATTTTGTTCACAGAACTACAGTTTCTAAACCTACGACGGAGGCCCTTCTACTTGTTGGGGCATTTGATTCACTCTATAAGAATCAGAAAATTAACCGTCGAGATTTACTTTTGCATCTTCATGACATAGATAAATTCTCCCGAGGTAAATCCAAGAACAGCAATGGGCAAATGGCGTTACAGCTTCTCCCATCAGCACTGGAGGCAAGCGGTTTACCAGAACTAACTGCTTCCGAGCGGATACGTCATGAAGTTAAATTAACTGGAATGGATATCTCTCACCACATGATGGAGTTCTACGGCGACTTTCTCAACAGTATTGGTGCTGTTCGTTCCTCTGACCTTATTCATCAACGTTCTGGCGCAACCGTTCTTGTTGCAGGAGTCAAAGTAGCCTTACAAACCCCTCCAGTTCGCTCAGGAAGGCGAGTTATGTTCCTGACGATTGATGATGGATATGGCTGTAATGATGTGACTTTTTTTGAGGATGCTCAGGGAGATCATGCCAATTTGCTCTATCACTCATGGCTTTTTCTTGTTCGGGGAGTTGTGCGCAAGACAGGCGCTCGGGGAATTTCTTTAAGGGCGGTGTCAGCGTGGGAATTGGGAGAGTCGTATTCTAAGTGGCGCGGTGGCGTAGCCTTTCAGGAATGAAAGCGGGAATAAGTCATGAGCGTTGAAATACCCACTTCAGAAATATTTTCCACAATTCTTCATATCGACATGGATGCTTTTTACGCTTCAGTGGCCGAAAAAGATGACCCTACTTTGCGTGGAAAAGAAGTCGTCGTAGGAGCAGGCGCTAGAGGTGTGGTTCTATCGGCAAATTACGCTGCTCGTAAATTAGGAATTCGTGCAGCGATGCCGGTAAGTCGGGCCCAACGGATGGCTCCTCGCGCAATCTTTGTCCAACCCGACCACGCCAGATACAGCGAAGTTTCTTCGCATGTGATGGAAATTTTTCATTCATATACGCCGCTAGTCGAACCGCTCTCACTCGATGAAGCATTTCTTGATGTGACGGGTTCAAAGCGACTTAAGGGAAGCGGAAGAGAGATTGGCGCAAAAATCCGCGAAGAGATTTGGAAGAGCCAAGGCATAACTTGCTCTGCTGGAATAGCCTCAACAAAATTTATCGCAAAACTGGCATCGCAACATTGTAAGCCAAATGGTTTATTAGAGATTGCGCCAGATCGAGTTCTTGAATTTCTTCATCCACTTCCAGTGAATGCAATCTGGGGAGTTGGCCCGAAGACAAATGAAGAATTGCAGCGGCTTGGACTTCGCACTGTTGCCGATATTGCGAATACACCGAGGTCAACGCTCATTCGCGCACTCGGAGAAGGAACCGGGGCTTCACTTTATGAACTTGCATGGGGTCGTGATTATCGAGAAGTAACACCCGAAGAGCCAGATAAAAGTATTAGTGCTGCTGAGACCTTTGCTGAAGATTTGGAAGACCCAGATGAAATTTTGCGTGAGTTTCTTCGGCTCGTTGAAAAGGCAACAGGGAGAATGCGAAAGAGAAATCTTGCAGCGCAAACAATCTCCATCAAAGTCAGGTTTTCAGATTTCAAAACCATCACTCGCTCCAAAACTCTGGAGTTGCCAGTTCTTGGAGTCCAGGAAAGTTATGAAGTGGTCAAGAAGTTGTACTTGGGACTAAAACTCGATCGTGCCAGATTGAGATTGGTAGGGGTTGCCCTTGAAAACCTCATGGATCAATCAGGCGCCCCTCAGCAATTGCTCCTAGGTGAGCGTGAAAAGGGGTGGCGTGAGGCCACAGAAGCTATAGATCGGGCAACTGCCCGTTTTGGCACCGGAAGCGTGAGGCCGGCTCGCTTGGTAGACCCCGAAGACCTGTCCTATTCTTAGTCTGTGCCACTTTCTGAACATGAACGTAAGCTCCTCGCGGAGATGGAAGCTGCCCTTGTGCAGGACGACCCACGTCTCGTATCTACTCTGAGTGGAAAAATTCGCACTCCACAAGGCGGTCGAGTCGTTGGCGGATTGATTTCACTCTTTGGTGGAATGGCAATCATCCTTGCCGGACTAGTTGCAAAGTTGCCCGTTGTTGGAATCGTGGGATTCATCATCTCCCTCGTTGGTTCATTCCTCATTATTTCAAACTTCTCAACTGGAAAATTAAAGAGCGTACCGACTCGTGGAGCTAATAATAAAAAAGGATGGGGCGATCGCTTAGAAGATCGTTGGGATCGTCGTAATTTCGATAAGTAAGAATTGCCTTAACGCATAAATAATTGCGTAAGCCTTCTTGTTGTAAAAAACAAACCAACTGCAATCATCACAAGAAAATAGATGACGTGCGGTATTAGCGACGCGCTTATCATCCCGAGGGAAAGGGATCGAATGAGAGCGACACCATGCCATAGCGGAAGCGCTTTTATGAAAGCTTGTAGCCAGCCGGGATAAATGCTCAATGGATAAAACGATCCAGAAAACAAAAACATTGGAAGCATCACAATATTGATCACATTCATTTGTTCAAAAGATTTCATGTATGTAGTAACAGCCATTCCCACTGCTGCAAACCCAAAGGAAATTAACACTGCTGCAGGAATTGCCATGAGCGCCCAGGGTGTTGTTATGAGACCTAATCCGGCGATGATAGACATAAATGCGATTGCATAAACTAGCCCACGCAAGAGCGCCCAGCCAATTTCGCCCAGTGCAACATCCATCGGTCCGAGGGAAGTCGCGAGCATTCCCTGATAAACACGGTCAAAGCGAATCTTGAAAAAAACGTTCCACGTAGCATCATAAATTGCCCCGTTCATGGCACTTGTTGCTAGGAGAGCGGGTGCTATAAACGCTGCGTAGGAAATGTAGTGCCCTGGTAGAACTTCAATTTTCCCGATGAGTTTTCCGACGCCATATCCAAATGAGAATAAATACATGACTGGCTCCAAGAAACCTGTTGCCACAACTATCCATACTGAAGATCGAAAAGCCAAATATGCGCGTTCGATGATTGCGCGAGACCTTCCAGAATAAACAGAATTACCAGGACGACCAATTCTGGCTTCTGCGATAGCAACCGCAGCGCTCGTAATCATTTGCTTAACCGGTATTCAAATCGATTAAAAGCCCAGGAAAGACCGACAACGAGCAAAAGAAGAAGATAAATGAAATGCACAATGATCATCGTGGGCGAAATGTGATGGCCGTAGCTCACCCATCGGCCGAGCTCTGTCGAATGCCAAAGCGGGGAGACCCAACCAATTAATCGAAGTGGCGCCGGCATGGAATTCAACGGATAAAAAGTTCCTGAAAAAAGGAAGAGCGGCATTATCAATAAGCGGCCCATGAGATTGAGGAAGAGATCGTCATTTTCGGCAGCGGCAGCGGCAGCCAACATGATCGCGCCAAAGCAAGCGGCAGCGTAAAGTGAAGTAAGCGCCATCGGCCATGCATCTTTAGCGTTCACAGCACCGAATCCAACTAGCACCATAAAATAAATTACGATGGAACCGATTGTTCGTATCATGGAAGAAAAGTAGGTTCCTAAGGCAATTTGTCGGCCCGTCAGCGGTGTCGCATTCATCGCGAAATAGAGTTTTTCCCACTTAAATCCTTGCAATACAGGAAACGTCACTTCACTCATGAAGTCTTGTATGGCAACGGCTGCCAGAAGAGCGGGTGCAAGAAATACTATGTATTTAACCCCGTCAATTCCTGCGCTGCCAGCCTTGCTATTTACGAATGTTCCGACACCAATTCCAAGGGACACAAGATAGAAAAATGGATTTAAAACGGAGCTCGAAATAAGGCTGAATATAAACCGCCCCATTGTGCGTAAACGAGATTCCATCACATACAAAGTACCTCGGCGGGCAGCCTTCTCAATATCGATGAGTTTGAGAGAACCTTGACGAGTAAAACTACTCATAATTTAACTTATTCAACAAGAGTTCTACCTGTAAGTCTCAAGAAGACATCTTCAAGAGAACTTCTTCGCACAAGTGAGGTAACTGGGTGAAGTCCAATTTTGTGAATCTCATCTAATACTTTTTCTGCATCATCGGCGTAGAGAAGAATTCGATCTGGAAGTAGTTCCATTCGCTCACAAAGCGTCTTCAATTTTTCTGCGACCTGAGCGTTTCGATCAGATCCAAAGCGAACCTCTAACACTTCTTTTGTTGAAAACTTCTTGATTAAGCCCGAAGGAGAATCTTCAGCCATAATGGAACCTTTATCCATCACCATTAATCGATCACAGAGTTGTTCAGCTTCATCCATGTAGTGAGTGGTGATCAATAAAGTAACGCCTTGTTCCTTCAAGCGAAAAAGGCGATCCCAAAGAATATGTCGGGCTTGAGGATCCAGCCCTGTTGTAGGTTCATCGAGCATTAAAATTTTAGGTTCACTGATAAGCGCTCGAGCGATTGTCAGTCGTCGCTTCATGCCGCCACTGAGCGCTTCAACTTTGGAATCTCTTTTATCTGTGAGTGCAGCAAAATCAAGAAGTTCATCTATCTTTGATCGAATGAACTTGCGGGGCAATCCAAAATATCTCCCATAAATGTAGAGATTGTCTGAGACGCTCAAAGCTTGATCCAGATTATCTTGCTGGGGGACCACGCCTAAATGAGCTCGAATTTCGGGACCACTCACTTCGGGATCTTTGCCAAGAACCGTGATATCCCCTGAGGTGCGGGTGAGCGTCGAGGCAATGATTCGCATCGTTGTGGACTTTCCAGCTCCATTTGGACCGAGAAACCCAAAAGATTCCCCTTTTTGAACTGAAAAATCGATGCCATTGAGCGCAATGAACTCCCCGTACTTCTTCGTTAGGCCTTTGGCCACGATGAGTTCCTTGTTTTGCACAGGCTCACCTTAGCCGGCAGGGAAATAAGTTGAAATTTTCGGCTAGTACCTCAGGTGGGGCCAAGCCGCCAGAAAGGGGTGAAATGTGGTTGCAGGTGGTTGATTTTGGGGGAAAGTGGAGTAAAGTGGTGCATGAAGCAAGAATCGGGGGATTTGAGCTTACTTTTTGGAACGAAAAGGGGAGGTGGCTTAGATGTTTCTTGGAACCCATGAACCAAAACTCGATGAAAAAGGCCGCATCATCCTTCCGGCCCGTTTCCGAGATGAACTTTCAAATGGCTTGGTAGTTACAAAAGGCCAAGAGCGTTGCCTCTATGTATTCCCTTCTAAAGAGTTCACATCAATCACTGAGCGCCTGCGACAAGCTCCCGTCACCGAGAAAGCAGCACGCGATTACATGCGCGTGATGTTTGCAGGCGCCCATGATGAAGTCCCAGATAAGCAAGGGCGCATCACAATCCCTTCAGGCCTACGTACCTATGCAGCTTTAGAAAAAGAGTGCGTGGTTATCGGTGCGAATACACGTTTGGAAATTTGGGATGCAGCTTCTTGGAATACCTATCTTGCAGATCGCGAGAAGGGTTTCGCTGATGTCTCTACGGAGGTGCTGCCCGGTCTCTTCTAGTTCGTTTATTGGCTAAATCGAATTCTTTATTTAGGCCATCGTCGACTAAAACGCAGAGCGACGCCCCTTCCCCGGCGCCGCTTCCCCCAATCGCACTACAGCAGATCAGTAGTTGCGAAATCCGTCAGTCGACGATGACCTAAGTGAAGAAGAGTGAATTTAAAATTTTATGTAAATAAGGATAGGGGGAGGAGTAGAAATGCAAGAACTGCGTCACATACCAGTTGCACTAAATCGTTGCATCGATTTACTTTCTCCTTCGATAGAGAAAGCAATCATTGAACGCGGAGTTGCAATTGTTGTTGATGCAACTTTGGGCTTAGGTGGACATACTCATGCACTCTTGGCTAAATACCCAAGTGTTCGAGTTATTGGTTTTGATAGAGATTTAGATGCAATAGAAATTGCGCGCAAGACAGTCGTACCCTTTATTGATCGATTGACAATTGTTCATAGTGTTTATGATCAAATTCCCGATGTCCTCGAAAATCTAGGAATTGAAAGCGTTGATGGAGTCCTTTTTGATCTTGGTGTCTCCTCGATGCAATTGGATGAAGCGGGCCGCGGGTTTGCCTATTCGCAAGATGCTCCACTTGATATGCGAATGGACCAAAGCCAAGGGCTCACAGCAAAGGAAATTCTCTACACCTACGATCGCGGGGCACTTATTCGCATATTGCGTGCCTATGGCGACGAAAAATTTGCGCCTCGGATTGTTGACAATATTATTGAAGCTCGCGAAGCAAATAACTTGGAAAGCACAAAGCAGTTAGCAGAGCTCATAAAAGAGAGTATTCCGGCCCCTGCACGTCGCACCGGTGGAAATCCTGCCAAACGGACATTCCAAGCCCTGCGAATCGAAGTTAACCAAGAATTAGCGGTGTTGGAGCGTGCGATTCCTGCGGCGATGAGCGTCTTGGCGCCGTCTGGACGAATTGTTGTTATGGCCTATCAAAGTCTTGAGGACAAGATTGTGAAAAGTTATTTCACAAAAGCGTGCACGTCAACGACCCCGCGGGGACTTCCAGTGGATTTACCCAATAGCGCGGCGAAATTTGAATTTGTTATAACCGGAAGTGAATCGGCAACCGAGGAAGAGATCCTTGAAAATCCACGTGCCCAGAGTATGCGCTTGCGTGCAATCGAAAGGGTGGCGGCATAATGGCTACATCCTTCTTTGCTCCAGCAATAGCTCGCTCGCGTGAAGCTGTCATCACTCGCTCGACTCAAGCTGTTTTACAACTTGTTCCAGAATTGAAAAAAGAAGAAGGCGAAGAGATCCAGACAAGAGCTTTTCTCTTTATTTTGAGTGGTGTTTTTGGAATTGGATTGCTCTCACTTCTACTGATTAATACTTTGTTGACTCAAGATGCCTTTGTTCTCCAGCGACTAAAGCACAACGTAAATATCACAAATGATCAAAGAGATGCAATTCTTCGAGAAGTCGCACAGAAATCTTCGCCAACATATTTATCTTCCCAAGCAATCAAACTTGGTATGGCGCCAGCACAGAATCCTCAGTTCATTGATATATCGGAGAAGAGCAAGTGACAAGCAAAGCGACCTTTCAAAGACGCATTTACTCTTTGCTCGCTTTAGCGACAGTTATCTTTCTTATATTTGGATTGCGTTTAGTTGATGTGCAAGCCGTTCAGGCCAGCGGTTTCGCCCATCGCGCAACAAATGAAATGTGGAATTCTTCAATTCTCTTGGCACCACGAGGAACAATTTCTGATGTAAATGGCGTGGAACTTGCTCGAAGTGTTGCCGCGATCAATATTGTTGTTGATCAGACGATGATCACCGATCCTCAAGGAACCGCTTCCCTCCTTTCTCCAGTTCTTAAGATGCCGACGACTACCCTGAGCACACTTCTTACTGGAAAAAAGCGATATCAAGTTATTGTGAAACAAGCCACGCCAGCTACTTGGACAAATCTAAATTCTAGCCTTGATGCCTACAACCAAAATGTCATGAAGCAGCGCGGGGGAGTTTCAAAACGAATTGTCGGCTTCTTCTCCGAGCGATCCTATGTTCGTGATTATCCGACGGGAAGGCTCGCAGCTTCGTTAGTGGGAATCATAAATGACGCCGGCGTTGGAGCATCAGGACTTGAAGCCAGCATGGAGAGCACCCTTGCGGGAAAGAATGGTCGCTATGACTATGCAAACGGTGCAGGAACAATAATCCCTGGTTCCCAACAGATTGTTACCGATGCAAAAGCGGGTGGCGGTATTCAATTAACCATTGATCGAGATATCCAGTGGGTAGCTCAAAACGCGATTTCAAAGGCAGTAAAGTCAGCAAACGCTGCATCCGGAACTGTAATTGTGATGAATCCGAAAACAGGGGAAATTCTTGCTCAGGCAAGTGCGCCTAATTTTGATCCTGCAAATCGGAAATCAATCAGTGTTGAAAGTCTTCGAAACCCAGCAGTTCAAGATGTTTACGAGCCAGGTTCAACTGGAAAAATCATCACCTTGGCATCTGCGATAGAAGAGGGAAAGACAACTCCTGAATCGGTCTGGACAATTCCGTACAGCTACAAAGTGGGCGCAGCACATTTCCACGATGCAGAAAAACATAAAACAGAGCGATTAACTACCGCCGGAATACTTGCGCTATCAAGTAACGTGGGGGCAGTTCAAGTTGGTCAGAAACTCAGTAATGCAACCCTCTACGGTTACTTGACTAAATTTGGAATTGGGCAGTCAACAGGTTCGCATTTGCCTGGAGAATCAGCTGGCCTTCTTCCTCGTGTGGATTCGTGGTCTGATACAACAGCGCCGACTATTGCTTTTGGACAGGGATATTCTGTAACTGCCTTGCAAGCAACAAGTGTTTTTGCCACAATTGCAAACGATGGAATCAGAGTCACTCCAAATGTTATTGCTGGATTTATTGATACAAATGGTGGCTTTACGCCATCTAAACCACAGACGACAACTACGGTCGTGAGCCCTGCAACAGCTCAACAAATGAGATTGATTATGGAGAGCGTTGTCTCGGAGCAAGGAACTGCGCCTGCTGCAGCCATCCCAGGTTATCGAATTGCCGGAAAGACAGGCACTGCCCAGCGAGCAGATGCAGCGTGCCACTGCTATCGCGGCTACACATCAAGCTTTATTGGATTTGCTCCAGCGGATCAGCCAAAATATGTAGTCTCGGTTGTGATTCAAAATCCAAGGGGACAACATTTTGGCGGCGTGATTGCGGCGCCTGTATTTAAGGATGTCATGAGTTTTGTTCTTCAAAGCAAACACATCCCGCCAACGAATACTAAAAAGATACCCTATGCCCTTAACGAAGCAACGCTTCAGAAGCAAAAGGCATGATGAGCATGCGACCATTTGATATCAAAGAGCGCTCGTTATCTGATCTTGCACGATTCCTGGGTCTCAACAAAGATGGGCAGGAAGCAAATTTTTCAGGGCTTAGTAGCTCCACATCCCACCTGCACAGCGGAGATCTGTTCGTTGCCTTGCCAGGAGCTAGAACTCATGGAGCAACCTTTATTGCTGAAGCAATTTCAGCAGGGGCAGTAGCGGTTCTTACCGACCACCACGGTTCATTGATAATTGGCGATTTACTACCAACAATTGTTGTGGAAAATCCTAGAGATGTGATGGGCGATATCTCTTCCTGGTTTTATGGCGCGCCATTTCGTTCTCTCTATGCAGTTGGAATTACGGGAACAAATGGAAAGACGACCACTGCATTTCTCCTGAATCAACTCTGGCAGATGAGCCACCGTGAATCAGGATTTATAGGTACAACTGGAATTTCAATCGGTCGAGATTCTTTCCCAGCGCAATTCACTACTCCCGAAAGCTCTGAGCTACAGGCAGCCGTAGCTTCAATGGTCGAACGCTCTTGCAAGTGCTTTGTGATGGAAGTAAGTAGTCATGCAGTGGTTCAAAGTCGAATATCGGGTGCGCACTTTAGCGCTGTTGCCTTTACAAACTTAACTCAAGATCATTTGGATTTTCACGGGAGTATGGAAAATTATTTTGAAGCGAAGTCGAAGCTATTTAATTCACAGACAGCAGAACTCGGTTACATCAATATCGATGATAAGTATGGAGCTCGCCTGGCAGAGAGTTCTCAAATTGCCATTCGCACAGTTTCAAGGAACTCTCGTAAAGCAACTTGGCATTATGATCGCTTTGAATTATCACGAAGTGGGTATGACATCTCTATACGAGGAGAAGGCGGGATTTTAATTGAAGGCCATGTTGGATTGGTCGGCGCACACAATCTAGACAATGTGCTGATGGCGGTTGCTTTGGCGGTTGAGAGCGGTGTTGATCCACTTGAAATTTCCGCTAATTTGCACCTTCTGCAAGGGCCAGCTGGGCGTTTGGAGAAGGTAGATATTGGTCAGCAGTTCTTGGCTCTCGTTGATTATGCACATACACCGGATGCAGTTGAACGCGCTCTCGCAGCTGTACGGGAAATAACACCCGGGAAAGTTATAGGTATTTTGGGCTGCGGCGGGGATCGAGATGCATCAAAGCGACCAATCATGGGAGCAGCCTTGGTGGCTGGAACTGATTTAGCAGTACTTACTTCTGATAATCCTCGCAGCGAAAGCCCTGAGTCAATTCTTGATCAAATGAGTTCCGGAATCGAACTTGGAGAAAAGGCTGTCATTGAAATGGATCGAAGGGGTGCAATAGCGATTGGTGTCGCGGAAGCGCAACCCGGTGACACTGTAATTCTTTTGGGTAAGGGACATGAGGTTGGCCAAGAAATAAACCAAGTTAAATATCCATTTGACGATCGAGTTGAGCTGGCCAGAGCGATTGAGCGCCTCACATGATTCCATTGACATTTGAAGAAATTGCAAAAGCTTTAAACGCAACTCTGCGAAATCTCGAGAAGGACAAGTTCACCTCGGCTCTTCCAGTAATCGATTCAAGGCTTGCGCGCCCGGGAAGCTTTTTTCTCGCACTTCCAGGTGAAAGAGTGGATGGCAATACATATTGCGCAGAAGCGATTATGGCTGGCGCGGAATTTGTCATCACAACTGAGGTATTGGATTTGCCTTCGATACAAGTTGAGGATGTGGGCAAAGCTCTCACAAAACTAGCAACGTACATGCGAAGTAAAGTTAAAGAAACAATTTTTATCGGATTGACTGGATCTCAAGGAAAGACCACCACGAAAGATTTATTGCGACATATTCTCTCGACCGGCGGAGAGACAGTTGCGCCCGTCGGCTCATTTAATAATGAGATTGGCGTACCGCTCACTATTCTGACGTGCACTGAACAAACAAAGTATTGCATTGTGGAAATGGGCGCGCGCCATGAGGGCGATATTGAGTTCCTATGTTCGATAGCTAAGCCCACAATTGGCTTGGTTCTTACGGTCGGTAGTGCTCACGTTGGCGAATTTGGATCTCAAGAAAAGATCGCTGCAGCAAAAGGTGAACTCATCAAAGCATTACCTGATTCTGGCACCGCAGTCCTCGGTACCTACGATGTATTCACACCACACATGGCTGATGGTCGAACCATCAATTCAATAACATTTGGTGAGAACGCGGCAAGCACTGTTCGCGCGGCGGATATTGAGGCTCGTGAAGGTCGCGCGCATTTTGATTTGGTGACACCTGAGGGGCGCGCGCCCGTGAGTTTGAGACTATTGGGCCTTCACCAGATATCCAACGCGCTTGGAGCTGCTGCGGTTGCGACTTCTTTAGGAGTCTCAATTGAATCAATTGCAGCTTCGCTTTCTACCGCTGATATTTCTAGCAAATGGCGTATGGAACTCCACGATGAAGGTGGAATTTTGATCATTAATGACAGCTATAACGCTAATCCCGAGAGCGCTGCAGCGGCCCTTCGAACCCTCGCGTTGTTGGCACAAGAGCGGGGCGGTGTCTCGTGGGCTTTTCTCGGCAAGATGCATGAACTCGGCGAGTCAGAAGCCGAAGATCATCTACGTATTGGCAGACTCGCCTCTGACTTGGGAATAGATCAACTTATTTCTATCGGAAGTGATCTATACCTAAAAGGGTTGGAGTTGGATTTTGCCGCAGGGGATGAGATGACAACGCACTATTTCTTAACACAAGAAGAAGCTTTAGAGCTCAGTAAATATTTTTCTCACGGAGATGTTGTGTTGGTAAAAGCATCAAGAGCTGAACACTTGGATGAATTAGCTGAAAAACTTCTTGTAGCGGTATCGCAAGGGGTTGCAAATGAAGGGGGAGAGAAGTGAAAGGCATTCTTGTAGCAGGTTCCGTTTCCACTCTCTTGAGTTTTCTTTTCACCCCGGCTCTCATTCGCTTTCTTGGCAAACGTGGCTATGGACAAATGATTCGCGATGATGGACCTCAGTCCCATCACACAAAGCGGGGAACGCCAACTATTGGCGGAGTAGTCCTCATTCTTGCGTCAAGCATCGGATATTTCAGCAGCCACCTCTTAGATGGAGTACGAGTCAGTACATCAGCACTACTTGTGCTTGGGCTTGTCATTGGATTGGGAATTGTTGGATTTATTGATGATTGGTTGAAAATTGTTAAGCAGCGCTCCCTTGGTTTGCGATCTCGACAGAAGCTTCTTGGTCAAACTCTGGTCGCCGCGCTATTTGGCATTGCAGGGATTCACTTTTCAGATAGCTACGGCTTATCGCCAATATCGATGCACTTTTCAACAGTGCGAGATACATCGATCAAACTTGCTGCAGCGCTAGTAGTTTTGTGGGTAATTTTTCTGGTCATCGGTACAAGCAATGGCGTAAATCTCACAGATGGACTTGATGGCCTAGCAAGTGGAACATCAATTATGACTTTCTTGGCATTTGTCATGATTGGAGTTTGGGAGTTTCGCCAAAGCTGCGCACTGACCGCTGTTGGCCGCTGTTATGAAGTACGAGATCCACTCGACCTTGCAGTTCTCGCCGCAGCATTTGCAGGCGCTTGTGCTGGCTTTCTGTGGTGGAACACATCCCCGGCAAAGATCTTTATGGGCGATGTAGGTTCATTATCTCTTGGGGGAGCGATCGCTGGCCTAGCAATTACATTGCGTACTGAACTTCTCTTGATTGCCCTTGGCGGCCTTTTTGTAATCATCACAATGTCGGTAATCATTCAAACCGTGTACTTCAAATTATCAGGTGGCAAACGCGTATTTCGAATGGCGCCGCTTCACCATCACTTTGAATTGCTGGGTTGGGCTGAAGTAACAATCGTTATCCGGTTTTGGATTATTGCAGGGCTAAGCGTTGCTGCCGGTCTTGGGTTGTTCTACGCACAATGGGTCGTATCTTGAAATGTCATTTCTTGGTGAACTCCAGTCTCGAAAAATAGCTGTAGTAGGCGCAGGGATTACTGGAGCAGCCATTGCAAAATATTTGATAAATCGCGGCATAATTCCAATTATCCTCGATGATAAATCTAAGACAATTGAAGGCATAGAATCTCAAAGCTCCTTTGACGAAGAAGGACTTGACCTAGCAATAGTTTCTCCTGGCTGGAATGAAAACCATCCCATTATTCAAAAACTAAGAGCCACAAATACAGAGTTGATAAGTGAAATTGATTTTGCGTGGCGAGTGAAACTAGAAGTTGCTCCATTGCAAAAGTGGGTATCCCTCACTGGCACAAATGGGAAAACGACGTCTGTTCAAATGTTGGACTCCATTTTTGGAGCAGCCGGAATTAAGGGTATTTCTTGTGGAAATGTGGGTGTTACCGTAATCCAAGCCCTCTCCGCGAATGAGCCTTATGACTTTCTCGCGCTCGAACTCTCTTCTTTTCAGATTGAGTGGAGCAGTGAAGCAAGGTATGTCGCATGCGCAATCCTGAATATTGCCGAAGATCATATCGATTGGCATGGCTCTTTCGATTCCTACGCAAATTCGAAGATGAGATTACTTTCTTACTCAGATCTTGCTGTTCTAAATGCCGATGACGTCGAAGTTGTAAACAGATCTTCATCGTGGAGAGGCAAGAAGGTTTTCTACTCTTTGGCTACTCCAGAGCCTGGAGAGCTTGGTTTGGTTGAGGAAATCTTGGTTGATCGCGCATTTATTGCCGATCCCGCTCACGCGCAGTTGCTGGCCGAACTCTCGGATATCAAGCCTGCAGTACCGCACAACGTTTCCAATGCCTTGGCAGCCGCTGGCTTGGCGCGTGCAATTGGAATTTCTCACGAGGATATCAAAGTCGGCTTAGCCACCTTTGTCCTAGATCATCACAGAATTGAGAGTGTGTTAGAGAAAGACGGGATCACTTGGGTCAATGATTCCAAAGCAACAAATCCTCATGCGGCAATTGCGTCAATACTCTCGCAAGAGAAAGTTGTGTGGATAGCCGGTGGGCTTGCCAAGGGGGCAAGTATGGAAGAGCTCGTGAGGCGGGCAACCCCTCGCTTACAAGCAGTCGTTCTGATTGGCGAAGACAGAGAATTGATTCATTCAGCTCTGAGGGAATTTGCACCAAATATTCCGGTGAAGGTTATTGAAGAGAGTAAGAGTCCAGCTGAGTTGATGAAACAAGTTGTAGCCGAATGCAGAAAATTTGCGCGTGCTGGTGATGTTGTTTTGCTGGCCCCTGCCTGTGCCTCAATGGATCAATTCACCTCTTATGCAGAACGAGGAGAACTCTTTGCAAAAGCAGTTCTTGAGGTAGCGGGAGCATGATGAGCCGTTATTCACATTATCTTTCTAGGGCGTCGGCGCCATATTTCATAATCCTCACTTCGGTAACAGCGCTTTCAGGGCTTGGTTTAATCATGGTCTTATCTGCATCATCGGTTAAATCCTTTGAGCAAACAGGGTCAACATATTCAATATTTCTCAAGCAGCTTCTATTTTTAGCCATTGCCCTATTTTTGACGCGGGTTGCATCCCGTATGAAGATTGATATTTGGGAGAAACTTGCTCGAATCGCGATTCCACTTAGTTTCATCGGCCTAGTTCTTCCTCAGCTTCCAGTGATTGGCAAAGAGATAAATGGCAACCGTTCGTGGATTGGCCTTGGCCCATTTACCTTGCAACCATCGGAATTTGCAAAACTAGGTTTAATTCTTTTCTGTGCATTTCAACTCAAGAAATTTGAGAATCGAGTTTTAGCAAATCCACAACGTGAATTCTCTCCCTTCCAATTGATCATGTATTTGTTACCGGGTACAGGATTATTACTCGTCATGATTATGTTGGGTAAGGATTTGGGAAGTGCACTTATTGTTATGTCAATCGCAGCGGCGATGATTTTTGTAAGTGGCGCACCTCTTCGTCACTTCGCTCTCATTTCTTTTGGGGGACTGACCTTTGCCCTCGCGTTTATCATTACGCAACCAAATCGTCTGCACCGGTTTCAGGCAGTGCTACATCCCTTCGATCCAGAAGTTTACAAATTTGCAGGTTGGCAAACAGCCCACTCAGTAATGGGTTTGGCAAGTGGTGGAATTCTTGGGGTAGGTCTTGGGGCAAGCCGCCAAAAATGGGGTAATTTGTCTGAAGCAAATACTGACTTCATTTTTTCTGTAATTGGGGAAGAACTCGGATTGGTGGGGACGCTCATAGTCCTTCTCTTATTTGCTGCATTGCTGTACGGGATATTCCGAACGGCGCTTCACACAAAAGATCTATTTAGCCGATATGTCTGTGCTGGAATTGGAGCATGGTTACTATTCCAAGTAAGTGTGAATATTGCTTCTGACATCGGTGTATTTCCGGTTGTCGGAGTGACCCTTCCCTTTATCTCCTACGGAGGCTCATCTTTAATCGCGAATTTTCTGGCTATTGCTTTTGTCATCAATGTATTGCGCCGAGATCCTGAAGTGAAAGCTGAGATTGAGAATAGAAGGCAGGTGCGCCGTGTTAAATAAAAAGATAATTCTTGCAGGCGGTGGCACCGCAGGTCATGTTGAACCGGCGCTAGCTGTAGCAAATTGGCTCAAAGTGAGCCATCCAGAGGTGAGAATTGAATTTGTAGGAACTTTGAAGGGGCTTGAAAACGAATTAGTTCCAGCCGCCGGTTTCCCACTGAGGATAATTTCTAAGGCGCCATTTCCTCGCAGAATTTCATTTGGACTACTTGTATGGCCCTTTAAGTTCACAAAGTCTCTTCTTGATTCCTTCGCAATTTTGAAGGGCGCCGACTTGGTAATTGGTTTCGGCGGCTATGTCTCCTCGCCGATTTATGTGATGGCTCGATTTCGTGGGATACAAATTCTTATACATGAAGCAAACGCGAACCCAGGTTGGGCAAATCGACTGGGCGCGCGGCTCGGTGGCAGAGCTTTGATTTCCTTTGAAAAGACTCGACAGTACGGAGAACCTTGGAAATCGGCGAGCTACGTGGGTATTCCACTTAGGGCCGAGATATGTAAAGTTGCAGAAACGAGTAAGAGCGAGCGGGATCTGATTCGAGTAAAGAAGGCGAAGGAGTGGGGTTTTAATCCTGAAAAGCCAATTGTCTTGGTTTTCGGAGGCTCCTTAGGTTCCCAACACATCAATAGCGTTATTGAAAATTCTTTATCGCTTATATCCAAGAGCGGTATTCAAGTTGTGCATGGGGTGGGTCGAAATAATGCCCTACCTAGCCGTACAGAGTCTTATCTCCCAGTCCCATATTTTTCAGATATTCCGGAGGCTTACGCATCGGCAGATCTAATTATTTGCAGAAGTGGGGCGGTAACTTGTCACGAACTTGGCGTAATTGGAACTTACGCGTTGCTGGTCCCACTTTCTGTGGGAAATGGCGAACAGAAATTAAATGGCGAGGAACTTGTTGCAGCAAACGCCGCCACGATGATTTCAAATAAGAATTTCACCACTCAATGGCTCAGCGAAAATCTCTTGGGGTTGTTGTCGACCGGGAAAAAGAGATCGGCCGTAAAAAACCAACCCCTGTACCCCCTTGACGCTACAGATCGAATTGGAGAGATTGTGGTTTCGATTTTGGAGGCGAGCAAATGAATAAGACCCATTTTCATTTTATTGGTATCGGTGGAGCCGGTATGAGCGGCATCGCACGCATAATGTTGGCTCAAGGACTAAAGGTCTCTGGATCTGATGCGAAAGAATCCATCGTTACAGCCCAACTCGAAACTTTAGGCGCAACGATTTTTCTGGGACATAGTTCTGCCAATCAAGCAGGGGCAGATGTAATCGTGGTCTCCTCTGCAATTTCCGGAACAAACCCAGAATTATTGGCGGCAAAAGAACGTGGCGCAGAGATTATGCCTCGCGCAAGTGCGCTGGCTTTAGTTATGCAAGGAAAGCGCTCCGTTGCTGTCGCCGGGACGCATGGAAAAACAACGACAACTTCGATGCTTACGGTTGCATTGCAAAAAGCAGGAGTAGATCCTTCTTTTGCAATCGGTGGAATGATTAATAGTTCTGGAACAAATGCCCACCTTGGAAGTGGGGATATTTTTGTAGCCGAAGCTGATGAATCTGATGGTTCTTTCTTATCCTACAAACCCACTGGCGCAATCATTACAAATCTAGAGCTGGATCACGTTGACCACTTCGCTACTCTCGCTGTCCTGGCCGATGCCTTTCGGGAGTTTATTAATTCAATCCAACCAGGTGGATTCTTGATTGCCTGCGGAGATGACGCAAATCTTGAAGAATTACTTTCGGCTGGAATAAGAGAAGACATAAGAATTATTAGGTACGGCAAAGAAAATCCTAAAAATGATTTCCAGCTTTCAAGAATTCACCTCGAAGCTAGCTCTGGAGTTGCCCGAATTACTCACAAGGGCAAAGTTTTGGGCGATTTAGTATTAACCATTCCAGGTGAACATAATCTTTTAAATGCCTCGGCAGCACTTGCCGCAGCTCATGCCCTGGGCGTTGGCCTGCCAGAAGTTTTGGCCGGATTAACTGAGTTCAGTGGATCAAGGCGTCGCTTTGAACTCAAAGGAATAGCCAACAACGTTAAGGTCATCGATGATTACGGTCATCATCCAACTGAAGTTCGCGTCACATTGGAGACGGCAAGACGATTTGCGGCGGGTGGAAAAGTTTTCGTCGTTTTTCAGCCCCACCGTTTCACTCGCACGCAAATGTTTGCTCGAGAATTCGCAGAAGCACTTGACCTGGCTGACCAGATCTATTTGCTGGAAATTTATGCAGCTAGCGAGCCCTCAATACAAGGCGTCTCCTCACTCTTGATCGCACAAAATAGAGATTCATTAAAATTTCACTACCAGCCATCAATGATTGAAGTCATTGAGGAGGTCTCAAAAGCTGTCACTCCAGGAGATGTAGTTCTCACCCTAGGCGCTGGAGACGTTAACTCACTTGGACCAGAGCTCTTACACGCAATCGGAGAGCGTTTTGCCAACTTTGCCAACTAGAAAAAAGTTAAAACACTTTCCTGGGATTGCTTTATCCATTCTGCTTCTCGTTTTGCTGGGATATTTACTTGGATGGTCGACTCTTCTTTCAGTTAAATCCATCTCAATTGATGGAACCCCCCGAACTTCAGAAATAACGGCGCAACTTCTATCTGACTCGAAACATTTTCATGTAGGAGAGCCTCTTGCGCGAGTCGACGTTCACGCCTTGTCGCGATCTCTTTCAGGTCTTGATTGGGTGGAGTCAACATCTATCAGTCGCGATTGGTTGCATGGCGCGGTTTCGATAAGAGTTATCGAACGAACACCTATTGCCCAATTTATTGATGGCTCGGGGAAATCAAAATTGATCGATAAGTCCGGAGTTGTCTTTTTTGCAAAAAGTCATGTCCAATATCCAGTTATAACCTTCTCGTCATATAGCAATGATGTCGTGAACGCAGTCGCGCAATTCGTTCAATCTCTTCCGGGGGATTTACTTTCAAATATTGAGTCCATAGCTATTGCCTCTCCGCAGTTCATTCAAAGCAAACATCGTGGATTGGGTAGCGGGAATTTGATTGTCAGGTGGGGGAATAATCAAGACTTGCCTGTAAAAGTTAAAGTATTACGCACACTTCTGGCACTTCCTGAAAATGCAAAGGTGAAGCTTTTGGATTTATCATCACCACTTTCCCCTATTGCTAAGTAGTGATTAAGAGTCATGCGAGTAATAAGAGTTACTAAGTAAATTGAAATAAATCGTGTCGGTGTTTGCTTGCATTCGCGTGCGGTCTTACTTTTACGCAATCGAAGTAGCAATACTTTAAGTCTCAAGTAGAGATTTAGGGTGAGGAGAAACCGTGGCAACACCGCAAAATTATTTGGCAGTCATCAAAGTCGTAGGTATCGGCGGAGGTGGAGTTAATGCTGTCAATCGCATGATTGAAGCAGGGCTTAAAGGTGTTGAGTTCATTGCAATCAATACCGATGCTCAACAGTTAATCATGAGTGATGCCGATGTGAAATTAGATATTGGTAGAAAATCAACACGCGGACTTGGTGCTGGTGCATCTCCTGAAGTTGGTCGTCAAGCTGCGATGGATCACAGTGAAGAAATTGAAGAAGTGCTTCGCGGAGCGGATATGGTTTTTGTTACCGCAGGTGAAGGTGGCGGAACTGGAACAGGTGGCGCACCTATTGTTGCAAAAATTGCAAAGGATCTCGGTGCCCTCACTGTTGGTGTTGTAACAAAACCATTCTCATTTGAAGCTAAACACAGAACCTTCCAAGCTGAAGAAGGAATTGAAAATCTTCGCAGTGAAGTGGATACGCTCATCGTTATTCCAAATGATCGACTTCTTGCAATCTCTGATCGATCAATTACTGCTGTAGAGGCATTTCGAAGCGCGGATCAAGTTCTACTTTCTGGAGTACAAGGAATCACTGATTTGATTACAACTCCGGGATTAATCAATCTTGACTTTGCCGATGTGAAAAGTGTGATGGCCGGCGCGGGATCTGCTCTTATGGGAATTGGTTCAGCAAGGGGAGAGGGGCGTGCTACTCGCGCTGCAGAGTTGGCAATTGCTAGCCCACTTCTTGAAGCTTCAATTGATGGTGCCAGAGGCGTATTGCTTTCGATAGCTGGTGGCTCTGATTTAGGGCTCTTTGAATTATCTGAAGCTGCCGAGATGGTGGCAAAGTCAGCTCACCCAGATGCAAATATCATTTTTGGAACAGTGATTGACGATGCGCTCGGCGATGAAGTGCGCATTACTGTTATTGCAGCGGGCTTTGATGGCGGGGCTCCAAAGAAGGTTTCTGTTCCGGTTCTGAGCGCAGCGGCGCTCTCTGGTGAAGCAAATCCCATTGCAAGCAATGACCCGATAGCAGTTGCGTTAGATCTTGGAATTAATGAAGACACAGATTCAATTCCTACGGTCTCGCCAACATCAAGGCGCCACATAACATTTGAGGAACTCGTTGCAGAGGACGAAATTGACGTCCCTGATTTCATGAAGTAATAAAAAGAATTACTTTGTGGCGGGAATACTCTTCACCTCAGTAAATTGGGGTAATTTTGGTTTAAACATCGGCGAAGCCGAGTCAGCAGTTTTAGATCGACGTAATGACTTGGCAAAAAGCCTATCCATTGACTCGCTGGTGTTCATGACCCAATCTCATTCGGATATTGTGAATATTGTGGATATTGTGACTAGTTCACAACCCGTTGTAGAAGCAGATGCTGTAGTCACGTGTGAAAAAGGTGTCGGTCTTGCAGTGCTTGTTGGCGATTGTGTTCCTATCTTGATTCGCTCAACTACATGCGTAGCGGCAATCCACGCGGGTCGCGTTGGGATGACAAACGGAATTGTTTCGAAAACCATTGATGCGATGAAGAAATTGAATGGTGAGAAATTTGAGGCCGTTATGGGCCCGTCTATTTGCTCTGATTGTTATGAGGTATCGGAGGAGATGTACAAGGAGGTTGCAAACGGCTTCCCACGCGCTGCAACTACACCTTCAGAGCACAAGCTTGATCTCCAATCAGAACTTGGGTATCAATTAACGAACGCCGGAGTTGAAGCTCTAAATCTTGGAATTTGTACTCTCGAGAGTTCGGAGTATTTTTCGCATAGACGTTCTCAAAGGTCTGGCAACCCCGAGGGCCGTCAAGTGGGAGTGATTTGGCTATGAAGGCGCGGATTGAAGAGCTGAGAGAGAATTTAGCCAAAGTAGAAGAGCAGATTCAAGGAGCGCTCCGTTTGGCTAGTCGAAATCGCGAAGAGGTAACGCTCGTTGTCGTGACAAAAACCTATCCTGTGGAAGATCTCCTCGCGCTTTATGAACTTGGAGTGAGAAATTTTGGGGAGAACCGAGACCAAGAAGGATCCCTCAAGGCTCCGCAGCTTCCATCCGACACTCATTGGCATTTTCAAGGCCAAATTCAAAGTCGAAAGATTCCTTCATTAGTCCAGTGGGCAGATTCGATTCATTCATTGGATTCACTCGAACATGCTGCGAAATTTGAAAAACTCCCCAACAGCGAGAAATTGAATTATTTCGTGCAGATAAATCTTGAAGAAGGAGCCGATCACCGAGGTGGAGTTTCGGTGAATGAGGTTGGTTCTTTTCTTGAATCCTGCACATTGCCAATTACTGGAGCGATGGTCGTCGCGCCTCTTGGATCTGACCCAGTGGTGGCGTTTTCCAAGGTTAAGAAAATTGCAGATGAGCATGGACTCAAAGAGATATCGATGGGCATGAGTGGGGATTTTGAAGCAGCTTTAGTAGCCGGCGCGACACATATTCGCGTAGGGAGCTCAATCCTCGGTTCACGCTCACTTCTCGCCTAAAATTCAGCTATGGCTAATGCATTCAAGCGCGTCGCAAATTATCTCGGTCTCGTAGACGATGAAGAAGATCTCCAACCTGCAGTCGAAGTTGAACAACTTCGTAGGTCTGTTCGTCCTCTTTCTACATCGCAGCAAGAGTCTCCAACTCCAGCTTGGGCTGCGCCCGCTGTGCGAGTGAAGACAATTCCCGCTGCACAGACACCCGCACCTGCAGTGCAAGCAGAGCTTCCAATAATGGATCAAATTTTCACAATTCACCCTCGTTTCTACAATGAAGCACGCACCGTTGGTGAGAGATATCGCCAAGGTCAACCTGTTCTCATGAACCTGAGTGACATGGATGAGTCTGAACGAAAGAGATTAGTAGATTTTGCATCTGGTTTAGTTTTTGGGCACTACGGAAGTATCGAGCGAGTCACTTCAAAAGTCTTTCTCTTAACACCGCCAAATGTGCGTGTTTCAACTGAAGGTAAAGTTGCTGCGACAGAAGCCAGTTTCTTTAACCAATCTTGATGTTGAGCCTCGGAGGAATTCTTAACGGAATCCTGCAGCTTTTTCTCTTTGCTTTACTCGGACGTTTAATTTTGGATTATGTTCGCATGTTCTCACAATCGTGGCGACCACGCGGTATTGTGCTCGTAATCGCAGAATTCATCTATGGCGTGACTGATCCTGTGATGAAAGTTGCTCGCAGATTTATTCCTCCGCTAAGACTTGGCTCTGTCGCAATTGATTTATCATTTATTATTGTCTTTTTTGCGGTTCAAATTATGTCGCAACTTACTCATTTAATTCCTTAATTGCAGCGCTAAACCAATCTCGTTATCTGCCGGAGACAAGGATTCATTTCTTGTAAATGACGTTGCGAGCACTTCTTGAGAAATTTCGGTTATTGCTGAATCGATCGCTAAAGCGGTATCTGACGTTGCATTCCACTCAACGCTAATTCTATCGCTGATATCAAAACCGGAGTTTTTGCGCTCTTCTTGAATTGCGCGAATAACTTCGCGAACTAATCCTGCGGTGATAAGAGCTGGGGAGAGGGCCAAATCAAGAGCAACGCTTTCTCCAGAGTGGCTTGCAACCGACCAACCAGATTTTGGAGTCTCAGTTATTACTACATCTTCAAGGGTGATTTGCGCGATCTTCTCAGATCCATCTTTTTCATAATTTAGAGTCGACGTTGAGTTGGCGCGAAGGGTTTTCACGAGCACTTCAGCGTCACTTGAGTTGATTGCACTTGCGATAGCCTGAACATCGGCCCCATAGCGAGCCCCGATTGAGCGGAAATTAGCCTTGATAGAGATATCTACAAGATCCCCGCCTGCTGAAGAGAGCTCATCCATGCTCAGCACATTCAATTCTTCGGAGATATGTGAGCGAATTTCTTCATCCATCTTCTCCCAACCCTGTGCTGAGACAAGGGCTCTGGCTAGAGGTTGGCGAATCTTAATTTTAGATTCCGCTCTTGCCGCACGGCCAAGTTCAACTAACCGCCTTGAAAGTGCGACCGATGTTGAAAGATTGAGGTCGATTCGATCTTTCTCCGCGATTGGGAATGCGGCCAGATGTACTGATTCGCCCTCAAGAGGTTCTGCTACACGTACCAATTCTTGCCACACATGTTCGGTGATAAACGGGATCATTGGTGCGAGAAGTTGGGTAAGTGTCTTTAGAGAAACGTAGAGAGTGGAGAGCGCGTCATTATCGCCATCCCAGAATCTGCGGCGAGACCTACGGACATACCAATTTGAAAGGTCGTCGATGAAAGCTGCAAGGGTTCTTCCAGCTTCTTGAGAATCAAAATCTTCGTATGCTTTATCAACTTTTTGTGTAAGTAGGTGCAGTTCCGAGAGAATCCACTTATCCATTGTTGCTGTTGGATTCATCTCAAGGGTTTCAATCGAGAATTCTGACGCCTTCGCATACAAGGTAAAAAAGGAAACCGTGTTCCAATAAGTCAGAAGAGTCTTTCTTACTACATCCGAGAGGGCATCATGGCCGACTCTGCGAGCACTCCACGGAGAGCCTGCAGCCAGCATGTACCAACGAACAGCGTCAGCACCATGTTGATCCATGAGAGAAATTGGCTCAAGCACATTTCCTAAGTGCTTACTCATCTTGCGGCCATCTTTATCCAAGATGTGGCCAAGACAGAGCACTGTCTTATATGAACTCTCATCAAATACAAGTGTTCCAATAGTCATCAGCGTGTAAAACCACCCACGAGTCTGATCAATGGCTTCACAAATGAAATCTGCTGGATACGCAGCCGCAAATTTTTCCGCAGAACCTTCCTTGTGAGGATAACCCCATTGAGCAAATGGCATGGCGCCAGAGTCATACCAGCAGTCGATAACTTCAGAAACACGAACCATCGTTGAAGAGCAACCTGAGGTGTTGCATGTGAAAGTGATGTCATCAACAAAAGGTCTGTGGGGATCTGTATTGCGAAGATCTTTTCCGGAAAGTTCTGAAAGTTCTGCAAGGGAAGCGATGCAATATTCATGGCCTTCAGTGCAGCGCCAGATAGGAAGGGGAGTACCCCAGTATCGATTTCGAGAAAGCGCCCAGTCGATATTGTTGTTTAACCAATCGCCATAGCGACCGGTTTTGATGGTTTCAGGATGCCAATCCGTCTTCTCATTTTCTCGGATTAATTCATCTTTAATTGCAGTCGTGCGGATGTACCAAGATGGTTGCGCGTAATAAATGAGAACCGTGTGACAGCGCCAACAATGTGGATATGAGTGCTCATATTGGAGTTGCTTAAATAGAAGTCCCCGAGCTTTCAAATCCTTGATAAGTGCTTTGTCGGCCTCTTTAAAGAAGACACCACCAACAAGTGGAACCTCCGGAAGAAAAGTTCCGTCAGGAGCAACAGGGTTTACGACAGGTAAGCCATATCTACGGCAGACTTGTAAATCATCTGCTCCAAAGGCGGGGGATTGGTGAACAATTCCTGTTCCATCCTCAATCGTTACGTAATCAGCAAGAACGACAAAATGAGAGTCCGGTATTTCGACGAGATCAAAAGGACGGGAGTATGTAGTGCGCTCTAGATCTTTACCCTGGAAGCTAGCAACAACTTTTCGATCTTCGCCAAGAATGTGTGCGAGATTTGTTGCGATAACGAGGCGCTCAGTCTTTTCCTCGTGTGCTATTTCGATAACTTGATATTCCACATCGGGATTCACGGCGATCGCTGTGTTTGAAACAAGGGTCCATGGAGTTGTCGTCCATACGAGGAATGAAGCGCTCAGCTCTGCGAGCTTTCCTGAAGTCGCTGGGAATCGTACATAGACAGAAGGATCTGTGACTGTTTCATAGCCTTGTGCAAGTTCATGATCTGAAAGTCCAGTGCCACACCTTGGACAGTAAGGAGCGACGCGGTGGTCTTGTACCAAAAGACCCTTCTTCCAAATCTGCTGTAGCGACCACCAAACACTTTCGACGTACTCTGGCGACATCGTCCAGTAAGCCTCATCGAAATCCACCCAGAAGCCCATGCGCCGAGTCATCTTGGTGAATTCACCTACATGGCGTTGGACAGATTCACGACAACGATCATTGAATTCTGCGATCCCATATTTTTCGATATCACCTTTACCTGCAAAGCCAAGTTCTTTTTCGACAGCAATTTCAACGGGAAGGCCGTGGCAGTCCCAGCCAGCTTTTCGAATTACTTGCTTGCCTTTCATTGTCTGGAAACGTGGGAATGCATCCTTGAAAACTCGAGCTTCAATATGGTGTGTTCCAGGTACTCCGTTAGCTGTGGGCGGACCCTCAAAAAAGGTCCAATTTTCTGACCCCGCTCCGGCGGCAACGCTCTTATGAAAAATGCTTTGAGTCTCCCAAAATGAGAGCACTGATTGTTCAACTGCAGGGAGGTCGATTTGGGGGGAGAGCGCTTTGAATTGCATCACGTCTTAACTCCTCCTCTACAGACTCTACAGACTAGAAATATTTTGATAACCCTGAGCGTACCGGCGCGATTCTAGCGTGGCTGAGTTGGAGTTTAGACGCGGGAAGTCCTAGCCTTGCCGCTTACCCTGCTGTGTGTTAAACCGTAACCCGCGTGAGAGTGTAAATGAGAAGAATTAGAAGGAGCCGGCGATGAAGAAGGTCGCAAAAGCAGTCAAAGCAGTCAAGAAGGCAGTTTCAAAGAGCTCTGTAATCGGCAAAAGTAAGCCCGCTAAAAAGGCTGCCCCTGCAAAGAAAGCTCCCGTAAAGAAGGCAGCACCAGTGAAGAAAGTTGCACCAGCAAAGAAAGCGGTGGCCAAAAAAGCGGCTCCAGCAAAGAAAGCGGTAGCGAAAAAGGCTGCGCCTGCGAAGAAAGCGGCAGCAAAAAAAGCGCCACAAGTTTTAAAGATGCCTAAGGCACCAGCAAAGCCCGTCCCTGCAAAATTGCAGAGCACGACAACAGGAAATTCAACAACAATTAGCGTGGCTCCAAAGGAAGTAAATGCTGCCGAAGTTGTTGTAGAAGAACGTCGCCTAACGATGCTTCCACCAGAGCGCCCTTCCAAGACACTCAAGAAAGTTCCCGCATTAAAGCCAATCAAAGGGGCCCCGGCTCCCTTGGTAGTGAATGAATCAGAAGGATCTTGGTCAAACGCCGAACTTAAAGAGATGCGCTCGCAATTGCAGAAAGAACTCGTTCGACTTCGCAAAGAACTTTTGGAAGCGGAAACCGAGATGGAAGATTTAATCGCTGCTGCAGGTGTAGGAGCCGGCGATGATCAGGCGGATGCCGGAACGAAGACTTTTGAACGCGAACATGAAATGTCGTTGGTGTACAACGCTCGCGATATGGTCACACAAACAGAGCGCGCCGTTGAGCGAATTGACAATAAAACTTATGGAAAGTGTGAAGAGTGCGGAAACTTCGTTGGCAAAGCACGTCTTCAGGTTTTCCCTCGCGCAACCCTTTGCATGGCTTGTAAGCAGAAGGAAGAACGTCGCTGATTAATCCGAACAGAGATTTAAGAATTCGCCGAATAATTATTTGGTCTGCTTTTATTTCTTGTGGTTTGGATATAGTTTCAAAGAATATAGCGGTTCAGTACTTAACAAATGATCCAAAGAAAATCATTGGTTCACTTCTACAGCTCCGAATTGCCTATAACTCCGGCGCTGCGTTTAGTCTGGCCCCAACCGCCACACTTTTTTTCTCTCTATTTTCAATTTCAATCGCAGCCGCAACTCTCTATCTTTCCCGCAACCTGGTCTCAAAGCCTTGGGCGTACGTAGCTGGGTTAGTTCTTGGTGGAATTTGCGGGAATTTACTTGACCGCATTTTTCGCTCACCGGGAGCGTTTCGAGGCCCTGTAGTGGATTGGATCGAATTACCTCATTGGCCGACATTCAATTTTGCCGATTCTTCGATATTTATAGCAGCCATTTTGGCCTGTATCCTGACCTTACGAAATATACCCCCAACTTCGAATAAGCCCACAACTACGCAGACAAAAGAAGACTAAAACGGTGATGACTAATATTGCAGCTCGTGAAAATAAGATTGTCACCATTCCTGACGGCCTTAATAATGAAAGAGTTGATGCAGCACTTGCGCGTCTTCTAGGGATTTCGCGCTCCACGATTGTGGAGTTGATTGAAGCGGGGGATGTAAAGCACCACGGAAAGCCCCTTGGAAAATCTGATCGAGTGAATACAGATGATCAGATTGAATTGCTGATGCCACCGCAGAAGATGGCTCCAGAGTTAACGCCAACGCCTATTGATGGCTTAGATGTTGTCTATAACGATGAAAATATTATTGTGATTAACAAGCCTGCAGGTGTTGCCGCGCATCCAAGTCCTGGGTGGAAGGGCGCAACTGTGATTGGAGCAGTCATTGCTGCTGGCTACACAGTCACGACAAGCGGGGCTGCCGAGCGCCAAGGCGTAGTTCATCGCCTGGATGTTGGAACAACTGGCTTAATGGTTTTAGCAAAAGATGAAACTTCATACAGCAATCTCAAAGATCAATTTAGGGATCGCACCGTGAAGAAGGTTTACCACGCACTTGTACAAGGGCACATGGATCCGGCTGAAGGCACCATCGATGCACCAATCGATCGCCACCCGAAAGAGGATTATCGTTTTGCGGTTGTGTTAAACGGCAAGCCAAGTGTGACGCACTATAAAACCCTGGAATATTTTCCAGCCGTTTCACTAGTCGAAATTGAATTGGAAACTGGCCGCACACATCAAATCCGCGTTCACTTTGCAGCGCTTCATCATCCACTTGCAGGCGATATGACCTATGGCGCAGACCACACAATCGCCACTCGCCTAGAACTGACTCGCCCTTGGCTCCACGCTAAAGAACTTCGATTCAACCACCCAATAACAGGTTCACCACTTGCCTTCTCCTGCGACTACCCGGCCGAGCTGACACGCACGCTCACACTTCTCGGGCATGTCCGAGAAGGAGAATAGATCCAGTAGTAGCCTCCCAACTGTGTCCACTAACGAGAAAAACGGTAATTTTGCGCATCTTCATGTGCATACCGAATACTCGATGCTGGATGGTGCGGCTCGTGTCACAGAATTAGTCGCCGAAGTTGCACGACTGGAAATGCCTGCGATTGCAATTACTGATCACGGAAATGTATTCGGTGCCTTTGAGTTTAATAAGCAGGCTATGAAAGCTGGCGTAAAGCCAATCATTGGTATCGAAGCCTACATCGCTCCGGAATCTCGTTTTGAAAAGAAGCGCGTGAAATGGGCCGAAGGCGGAGAAGACGATGTCTCCGGTGGCGGGGCGTATACGCACATGACAATTTTGGCAGAGAACAACACTGGGCTATCAAATCTTTTTAAACTATCTTCGCTCGCTTCCCTCGAAGGTTTCTATTACAAACCACGAATGGATCGAGAGCTACTTTCGAAATATTCGACTGGATTAATTGCAACTACAGGTTGCCCGGGTGGTGAAATTCAAACTCGCTTACGTATGGGCGCTTACAAGGAGGCTATCAGGGCAGCAAGTGAGCTTCGAGATATTTTTGGTCCTGAAAATTTCTTTCTTGAGGTAATGGATCACCAGATAGATATTGAAAGCCGTGTCCGTACCGATCTCCTCAAACTAGGCAAAGAACTTGGCTTGCCGCTCCTGGCAACAAACGATCTTCATTACACAAAACATGAAGATGCTGGAGCGCATGAAGCTCTGCTTTGCGTGCAGTCAGGCTCAACAATCGCTGATCCAAAGAGATTCAAATTCGAGAATAACGAATTCTATTTAAAAACTGCATCGCAGATGCGCACGCTTTTCGCAGATATGCCAGAAGCCTGTGATAACACGCTGTTAATTGCAGAGCGGTGCAACATCACAATGCGCGAAGGAGAAAATCTTCTCCCACGTTTTCCAGTCCCAACCGGTCAAACTGAAGTTAGTTGGTTAACAAGACTTGCGAATGAGGGCCTTCGCGATCGTTGCAACGGAAAGGTGCCAGCTGAATATCAAGAACGTTTAGATTATGAATTAAGTGTGATGATAACGATGGGTTTCCCGGGCTACTTCTTGGTGGTTGCAGACCTTTGCTCACATGCCCGTGAAGTTGGAATCCGCGTTGGACCAGGTCGCGGATCTGCCGCGGGCTCATTAGTCTCATACTCTCTGGGTATTACTCAACTTGACCCAATTCGACATGGACTCTTGTTTGAAAGATTCCTAAATCCTGAACGTATTTCGATGCCGGATATTGATTTGGATTTCGATGAACGTCGTCGATCAGAAATGATTCAGTATGCAACAGATACATATGGTGAAGATCGTGTTGCGCAGATAATTACCTATAGCAATATCAAATCAAAGCAGGCGCTTAAAGATGCAACTCGAGTTCTTGGTTATCCATATGCAATCGGGGATAAAATTACAAAAGCTCTTCCACCGACAGTTATGGGTAAGGACATCACACTTTCAGGCGTCTTTGATCCCAAAGATGATCGTTTTGGTGAAGCAGGAGAGTTTCGTAGCATCTATGAAACAGATCCAGATGCAAAGAAGATTGTTGACACTGCCCGCGGGTTGGAAGGTCTAAAAAGACAATGGGGAGTGCACGCTGCTGGTGTTATTCTCTCGAAGGAGCCGTTGCTTGATGTAATTCCCATTCATCGCAGAGAGAGTGATGGAGCGATCATCACTCAATTTGATATGGGAGCATGCGAAGCCATTGGACTCCTAAAAATGGATTTTCTTGGCCTACGCAATTTGTCGGTTATTGATGTTTGTCTTGAAAATATTAAGAAGAATCAGGGAGCCGACGTGGAACTCTCCACTCTAACTCTTGATGACGCAAAGACTTTTGAGCTTCTCTCAAAAGGTGAAACTCTCGGGGTTTTCCAGCTTGATGGGGGACCGATGCGATCACTCCTTAAACAGATGTCACCCGACTCATTTGAAGATATCTCGGCGGTTTTGGCGCTTTACCGCCCCGGTCCGATGGGCGTAAATGCTCATACCGACTATGCCGATAGAAAGAATCGACGAAAGCCAGTTGAGCCAATTCACCCTGAACTTTCAGAACCTCTGGCCGATATCCTCGATGACACATACGGCTTAATTGTTTATCAAGAACAAGTTATGGCAATCGCACAGAAGGTTGCTGGTTTCTCACTTGGCCGCGCAGATTTACTGCGAAAAGCTATGGGTAAGAAGAACAAAGATATTCTAGATAAAGAATATGTAAATTTCGAAGAAGGAATGAAGAAGAATAATTTTTCGCAAGCTGCAATCAAGAAGTTATGGGAAACTCTTATTCCCTTCTCAGATTACGCATTCAATCGCTCGCATACTGCCGGATACGGTCTTGTCTCGTATTGGACTGCTTATCTCAAATCAAATTACGCAACCGAATACATGGCTGCGCTTCTAACCAGCGTACGTGATGACAAGGATAAGAGCGCGCAATATTTAAATGAATGCCGTCGCATGGGAATCAAAGTTCTCGCACCTGACGTTAATGAGTCACTGTCAGATTACACAGCGCTCGGAAAAGATATTCGATTTGGATTGAGCGCAATCCGAAATGTGGGAGAGAACGTCACCGAGTCAATTGTTCGAACCCGAGAGACAAAAAACCGGTTTGAGTCCTTTGGAGATTTTTTAGCAAAGGTAGATCAAAATGTTTGCAATAAGAAGACAATCGAGTCGTTGATTAAGGCTGGTGCTTTTGATTCACTTGGTCATTCCCGCAAGGGTTTAATGATGGTTTATTTGGAAGCAATTGATGCGGTAAATGAAACCAAGAGAGCAGAAGCGATTGGCCAATTCGACTTATTTGGTGATGCCCCCATTGGTGACACTCAAATGACTGGTGTTGAATTAACGATTCCTGAAGGCGAGTGGGATAAGTCATCGCTCTTGGCTTATGAACGTGAAATGTTGGGACTCTATGTTTCTGATCATCCACTCTTGGGCGTTGAGCACATTTTGCGCGCAGCAGTGGATATTCCGATCGGCCAACTCAACGATGAAGGAGTTGCCCATGAGCAAATTCTCTCTATCGGTGGTTTGATTACGCAGGTTCAACGTAAGGTTTCCAAGCAAGGAAACGCGTGGGCCATTGTTACTGTTGAAGATTTAGAAGGCGCTCAAGATGTGATGTTCTTTGCCAGTGCTTACACAACGCATGCTCTCAATCTTGTCGAAGACCGAGTTGTTGTTGTGCGTGGACGCGTTGATAAGAGAGAAGAAGCCCTTCGGTTCACAGCAATTGAAATGTCTATGCCTGATATCAGCCAAGGTCCAACTGGGCCACTTCTCATTACTGTTGAATCCTCCAGAGTTACTCCTCCGTTGGTTGATCGAATGAAGGAGATTCTCCGATCTCATCCTGGGGCTCGTGAAGTACATTTGAGACTCGATGACGGAAAAGCTGGCTTGGTCATGAAATTAGATGATGATTTGCGAGTGACAGCATCACCAAGTTTATCTGCGGATTTGAAGCAAGTTCTTGGCCCTGACTGTTTACCTGCCGGCTAAAGGAAGCCCGCCTAATTTTTTATGCAACGGGGCTCCCCGTGAAACCCGTAGAATTGTGGCGTGCTAATCCGTCGAATTGATCTCCGAGGCAAGGGGCTCACTAAGGCTGAATATAAATCTCTTCTTCCAAGAGCTGTTATGGATGTGGAAGCGGCAATGGTTGCAATTGCGCCGGTATTGGCGGATGTGAAAAATGGCAGCGAAGAAACGCTTAAGGAATTTGCCTTAAAGTTTGATGGAATAAAACCAGAAAATATTCGAGTTCCAAAGGAACTTCTAAAGAAAGCCCTTCAAGAGCTCGATGCTGATGTGAGAATCGCTCTAGATGAAGCGATTATTAGAATTAAGAAAGTGCATTCTGACCAATCTCGAAGCGATAAGACGACGGTTGTTGTTGATGGTGGAATAGTCACGCAGAAGTGGATTCCAGTTGATCGCGTTGGGCTCTATGTTCCCGGTGGCAAAGCTGTTTATCCGAGTTCGGTCATGATGAATGTGATCCCCGCTCAAATAGCGAATGTGTCGAGTATTGCTGTTGCCTCACCACCGCAAAAAGAATTTAACGGCTTGCCACACCCAACTATTCTGGCAACGTGTGAATTACTCGGGATCGAAGAGGTTTATGCCGTTGGCGGCGCCCAAGCTGTGGCGATGTTTGCATACGGTGTTAAGGGTTTGTGCGAGCCTGCGGATATGGTTACTGGCCCTGGCAATATTTATGTTGCCGCAGCAAAGCGCGCACTTCGAGGTCTAATCGGCATTGATTCGGAAGCCGGTCCTACAGAGATTGCAATTGTTGCTGATTCAACCGCCCGAGCTCAAGATGTTGCAGCAGACCTTATAAGCCAGGCAGAACACGACACCATCGCCGCTGCAGTTCTGGTGAGCGATTCGGCAGAACTCATTTCCCAAGTTGAACATCAACTTGAATCAAGGGTTTCTGCAACTAAGCATTCGGATCGAATCCGAACTGCGCTTACAGGAATTCAAAGTTGCATCGTCCTGGTTGATAATATTGATCAGGCAATCGATGTGGTCAACGCTTACGCTGCCGAGCACTTAGAACTTATAGTTGAGGATGCAGCAGCTGTGGCTTCCAAAATTAGAAATGCGGGAGCTGTATTTCTTGGAGCATATTCCCCAGTCTCGCTGGGGGATTACTCGGCAGGCTCAAATCACGTCCTGCCCACAGGTGGGTGTGCATGCCATTCAAGTGGATTGTCGGTGCAAAGTTTTCTTAAGGGCGTGAATTTCATCAGCTACGACGAATCTGCCTTCACTGCGATTGCAGCAAATGTAATCACTTTGGCTAATTCTGAAGATTTGCCTGCCCATGGTGAAGCGATTTCTGCGAGGCTTGAATGAATAACTGGCCGGATTGGTTGCCACTTCGAGAAAATTTGCGCTCCTTATCTCCGTATGGAGCTCCTCAAATTGGAGAGGTTCTCCAACTCAACACAAATGAAAACCCATTTCCTCTGCCGGCAGAAGTCCAAGAAAAAATTGTTAGCCGAGTTCAAGAAGTCGCAGCAAGTTTAAATCGCTATCCAGATAGAGATGCTGTTCGCTTGAGAGCAAAGCTTGCGCAATACATCAATTATCGCGCTGGCACGCAATTCTCGGTCGAGAATATTTGGGCTGCAAATGGCAGCAATGAAATTCTCCAAACACTTTTCTTAGCGTTTGGCGGCGCCCAGCGAAAAGCACTTGGTTTCACACCTTCGTATTCGGTTCATCCTCTCATTGCAAACGTTACTGGCACGACTTGGATTGCTGGCTTGCGAGAAGATGATTTCGCGATTAACTCCAAAGCGGCAGCAGAGCAAATATTGGATGAAAAACCCTCCCTTGTTTTTATAACAACTCCCAACAATCCATCAGGGACGGCGACTCCTATTTTAGATATTGAGAAGTTAGCGGTTGCTGCAGGAGAAGTTGGAGCACTTCTTATTGTCGATGAAGCGTATGCAGAATTTTCTGCTGAAGAGAGCGCCGCAACACTTATTGTGAAATTTCCGCACGTTGTATCAACGAGGACGATGAGCAAAGCATTTGCCTTCGCTGGAGTTCGAGTTGGTTATCTAGTTGCTCACCCTATTGTGATCGATGCTGCGCTCGTAACAAGACTCCCATATCATTTAAGTGCGCTGACCCAGGCGGCCGCTGAAGTTGCGATTGACGATGCCGATCTATTGCAAGGCGGAATAGATTTACTCCTCGGGGAACGAGAGAATTTGGCAAGTGGACTTGCCACCCTTGGATGGAGAGCCCTTGATAGTTCGGCAAATTTCCTCCTCTTTTCTGGTTTCAGCGGAACTTCTGCTGCAACATGGCAAGAATTTCTCAATCGCGGAGTTTTGATACGTGATGTCGGCTTGGAGGGTTACTTGCGAGTTACCGTGGGAACTCCTGCCGAGAATCAACGATTTTTAACAGTCGCGCAGGAGATTGCGCAATAATCAGCCCTTCACTTTATTAAGTTCAAGAAACGATGGAAGAGAGAAGAATCAGATGGCGCTAATCGAAGGTAGAACTGCTCTCGTTGTTCGCGAGACTAAAGAGTCCAAAGTCAGCGTCTCTTTGAATCTGGATGGCTCGGGCCAGATCTCCATCGAAACTGGTGTTCCATTTTTTGATCACATGCTTTCTCAACTTGGGAAGCACGCCGGCTTTGACCTCACTGTCAAAACCGAGGGCGACGTCGATGTTGACTCACACCACACAGTTGAGGACACGTCTTTAGCTTTTGGCCAAGCCCTACGCGAAGCACTTGGTGATAAGAGCGGTATTCGTAGATTTGGAGATGCCATGGTTCCACTCGATGAAGTTTTAGTTCAAGCTGCTGTTGACCTATCGGGGCGCCCTTATCTTGTTCATCGCCAACCAGAGATTGTTGAATTAATTGGAACTTTTGATACGACGCTCGGACGCCACATATGGGAATCCATTGTGGCCGAAGCTCGTATTGCATTACATGTGAGAGTGCTCGAAGGCAGAAATGCGCACCATGTATTTGAAGCGCAGTTTAAGGCGGTGGCTCGCGCCCTTCGCGATGCAGTGACCGTTGATAATCGTGTTACCGGAATCCCTTCGACTAAGGGCTCTCTTTGATAGCAATTCTTGATTATGGTTCGGGAAATCTGCGATCGGCTCAACGCGCTTTTGCTTTAACTGGGCATGATGTTTTATTGACATCAAAACGAAGTGAATTTCTTAAGGCAGATGCCTTTGTTGTTCCAGGTGTAGGAGCGTACGGAGCATGCATGAAGCAACTTGAGGAAATTGATGGAAGAGGCGCTGTAAGTGACGCGGTCAATTCGGGGAAACCTATATTTGGAATTTGTGTGGGAATGCAGATTCTCTTTACTTCGGGAAGTGAGAAAGGCAAACATTTAGGACTTGGCTATTTTCCAGGAGATGTGAGTCTTATTAACGCTCCAGTTTTGCCGCACATTGGATGGAACGATGTAAACGCAACCTCGCCAATCTTTCATGGCGTTGAATCAGAGAAATTCTATTTTGTTCACTCATATGCCGCCAAGAATGATGTAGAGAGTGCTCAAGTTTCTTGGACTACCTATGGCGAGCGGTTTGTCGCCGCCATTTCAAAAGAGAATATTTTTGCAACGCAATTCCATCCAGAGAAGAGTGGAGATGCGGGAGCAAAATTAATTGAGAATTGGGCGAAACTGATATGAAGAAACTCGAGCTATTACCGGCCATAGATGTAAAAGGTGGAAAGGCTGTCCGACTTGTTCAAGGTGAGCTTTCTGCTGAAAGTCAGTATGGAAATCCTCTAGAAGTTGCCCAAGAATTCGTCAATGCCGGCGCAGAGTGGATCCATTTAGTTGATCTGGATGCTGCATTTGGGATTGGGAGCAATGCACATTTGCTTGCCGAAGTCATTGCGTCAGTCGATATACACGTAGAACTCTCTGGCGGAATTCGCGATGATGAATCCCTTCGCCGGGCTTTAGCAACTGGATGCAAGAGAGTGAATCTAGGTACCGCCGCCCTTGAAAATCCTGATTGGACAGCAAAGGTGATCAGTGAATTCGGTGATCGTATTGCTGTGGGGCTTGATGTTCGGGGACATATTCTCGCGGCACGAGGATGGACAAAAGAGGGCGGAGATCTTTTCGAAACGATAGAGCGACTTGATCGCAATGGTTGTGCACGCTATATCGTCACAGATGTAGCGAAAGACGGAACGCTTACCGGACCGAATTTAGAATTATTGAAAGAAGTATGTGCTGCTACATCACAGCCCGTTGTTGCAAGTGGAGGAGTTTCAACGCTTCAAGACTTGAAAAATATTAGGTCGCTGACCGAGATTGGCGTTGAGGGATCAATCGTCGGAAAGGCGCTCTATGCAGGGGCATTTACTCTTGAGCAAGCCCTAGCGGTAACGCGATGACTCTGGCGAAAAGAATTATCCCTTGCCTGGACGTAGATAATGGCAGAGTCGTCAAGGGAGTGAATTTTACAAACCTTGTCGATGCAGGGGACCCTGTTGAACTTGCGAAACGATACGGCGAAGAAGGTGCTGATGAGCTCACCTTTTTGGATATCTCCGCGAGCGTTGATGGCCGCGCAACAACTCTAGACATTGTTAGCAGAACAGCAGAACAGGTATTTATCCCGTTGACTGTAGGTGGTGGAATTCGCACCGTTGAGGACGTAAATCAATTATTGCGCGCAGGCGCAGATAAAGTTTCAATTAACACCGCTGCGATCAAACGACCAGATTTGATCAACGAAATAGCAGATCGATTTGGTAACCAAGTACTTGTTCTTTCTGTGGATGCAAGGCGCGCACAAACAAAGTCAGGTTTTGAAGTGACAACCCATGGGGGACGAGAAAGCACGCGGCTCGACGCCCTTGAATGGATGCAAGATGCGGTGACAAGGGGAGTTGGCGAGATATTGCTTAACTCAATGGATGCAGACGGCACTAAGTCGGGGTATGACATTCAGATGATTAAGGCAACTCGAGCGCTTCTTTCGGTACCGATTATTGCCAGTGGAGGAGCCGGGAAGGTTTCAGATTTTGCAGATGCTCTCGAAGCAGGGGCAGACGCACTCCTTGCCGCAAGTGTCTTTCATTTCGGGACATTCAAGATTTCTGAGGTAAAAAGCTATCTTTCTAGGGCCGGATATTCGGTTCGCGACTAAACCTTCGTACGGCAGAATAGCCCTGTGAACTTTCCGATTGAAGTCCAAGACCGTTTTTCGCGCGGTGAATTGATTGCTGCCATAGCGCAGGAGTCTTCAACGGGAGAAGTGTTAATGATGGCGTGGATGAATTCTGCGGCGCTAGAACAGACGATCCAAACAAAAAAGGTCACTTACTGGAGTAGAAGTCGCCAATCTCTCTGGGTGAAAGGTGAAAGTTCTGGGCATACGCAGAATTTGATTTCAATCTCATACGACTGCGATGGGGATGCACTTCTGCTCCAGATTGAGCAAGAAGGGGCTGCTTGCCATACGGGTGAGCGAACATGTTTTCATCGAGAGGTTTCCCAATGATGACCCTTGAAGAATTTAGAAAATACGCGAAAGAGTTCAATGTAATTCCAGTATTTCAAAAGTTTATCGCTGATAGCGAGACGCCTCTAGGCCTGTATCGTAAATTGGCCAATGATCGTCCAGGAACATTTTTGCTTGAATCTGCAGAGCATGGTGGTGTGTGGTCTCGCTATTCCTTTATCGGAGTTAATTGCGTTGCCACTCTTACCGAAGTGAATGGTCTTGCTGAGTGGGTTGGTACCGCGCCAGCCGGAGCTCCTCATGGAATTAATCCGTTGGAAGCCGTACGGATTACAGCTTCGCATTTGAAGTCACCTCACATCCCTGAGCTACCACCTCTTACGGGAGGACTTGTTGGTTACATGGGGTATGAAATTGTTCGACGCCTCGAAAAGATTCCCAATATTGCGAAGAAGGATGTCGAGCTTCCCGAAATTTCATACATGCTCACATCCGATCTTGCAATCTACGATCACTTTGAAGGCTCACTTACCTTGATTGCGAATGCAATCAATTGGGATGGGAGTGATGAACGAGTTGATGAAGCCTATGGCGAGGCTGTAGCCAGACTTGATGCCATGGCACAAAAAGCGAATGAATCACTTGCTTCGCATATAACTCTTCCAACAGAAAAACCGATTGCGAAATTTGACCGAAATATGTCATCAGAGGAATACTGCAAGAAAGTAGAACTGATTAAGGAAGAAATTCGATCTGGAGAAGCATTTCAGGTTGTTTTATCGCAGAGATTTACGATGGATTGTTCAGCATCTCCGTACGATGTCTATCGCGCGCTGCGCTTACAAAATCCAAGTCCTTACATGTATTTGTTTCGATTCCATGATGGGCTAGATATCGTTGGCTCAAGCCCGGAAGCTCTTGTAAAAATAAATGATGGCGAAGTCATGATCCATCCCATTGCTGGAACTCGCCCTCGTTCTGAAAACCCTGAAATTGATGCGCAAAATGGTGAAGAATTATTGGCCGACCCTAAAGAGCGCGCAGAACACCTCATGCTTGTCGATTTGGGAAGAAATGACCTTGGACGAGTATGTGAAGCGGGTTCTGTTGAAGTCGTTGAGTTTATGCATTTAGAGCGATATTCACATGTTATGCATATTGTTTCCACTGTCGTTGGAAAATTAGATAAGAAGAATTCTCCTGTGGATGCCTTGTATGCAGTTTTTCCAGCAGGGACTTTGTCAGGTGCTCCCAAGCCCCGAGCCATGGAAATTATCGAGGAGCAAGAGCCAACGCGTCGAGGAATTTATGGCGGAACTATCGGATACCTTGATTTCAGAGGAAACATTGATGCTTGTATACCAATTCGTACTGCTGTCATTAAAGACGGGAAAGCATATGTACAAGCTGGTGCCGGAATTGTTGCAGATTCCATTCCGGAGAGTGAAGAAGTAGAATGTAGGAATAAAGCAGCTGCCGTTTTAAATGCAATAGCAGCAGCAAACTCGATGAAGGCCCTCTCTTAATGAAGATAATTGGCCTGCTTCTCTTTTTGATCTTCATTTCTTTTCTATTTGTGAAGCTGAGCAAGCCAAAAGGTCCTTCGCGTTACGATCGAAAGTCTTCGACCCCATGGAATTCTCTCAATGATGGGGAGGATCCAACGTTATGAGCACGGTTCTCGACTCGATAATTGAAGGGGTCTTGGAAGATGTTCATTTACGCGAGCGCCCCCTTTCACAAATGCGCGAAGAACTTCAGTCAGCTCCTGAATTGCGCGGAGCATTGCAGTCACTCTCCAGACCCGGTACGCAAATCATTTCTGAAGTGAAAAGGTCTTCGCCAAGTAAAGGCCCACTTGCAGATATTTCAAGTCCTGGAAAACTGGCCGAGACATACCAAGAAGGGGGAGCGGCGGTTGTCAGCGTTCTTACCGAGGAGAGACGTTTTAAAGGTTCGATAGCCGATTTTATTGAAGTGCGTTCGGCAATTGAGATTCCAGTTTTGCGCAAGGATTTCATTGTCACTGAATTTCAAGTTTTGGAGTCCCGAATCATGGGCGCGGATTTGTTGTTGCTGATTGTTGCTGGATTGAGTCAATCGCAGTACCGAGACTTTCATCAAATGGCTACCGAGCTTGGAATGGATGTTCTAGTTGAGGTGCACAACCAGGAAGAGTTAGATAGAGCGCTTGATATCAAGCCACTTATTGTTGGCGTCAATTCTCGAAACCTTAAAACCCTCGAATTGGATTTCAAGGTTTTTGATGAATTACTTCCGTTGATCCCAAGCGGAGTCCTCCGAGTTGCCGAGTCAGGTATTTCAGAGCGGCATGAAGTTGCACACATTGAGGCTCTTGGCGGCAAGGCCATACTCGTTGGCGAGACATTGGTGAAGGCTGGAAATCCGCAGGAAGCGATATCGCGACTCATCGGGCGCGAGGGGACTGGTAGTTTGTGACCGTGAATCAGAGCGAAATAATTGGCCACTTCGGTCCCTACGGCGGTCGCTTTGTACCAGAAGCGTTAATTCAAGCCCTAGATTCGTTGACTCAGGCTTATGAGGAGGCGAAGGCTGATCCTGCATTTGCTGCAGAGCTTGCTCACTTACACAAGACATACACGGGTCGCCCTAGCATCATTACAGAAGTTCCTCGCTTTGCAGAGCACGCAGGTGGTGCGCGAATTATTTTGAAGCGTGAAGATCTCAATCACACCGGTAGCCACAAGATTAATAATGTGTTGGGACAGGCGTTGTTGGTTAAGCGCATGGGGAAGAAACGCATCATTGCTGAGACCGGAGCTGGACAACACGGAGTTGCTTCGGCAACTGCTGCTGCGCTGATGGGACTTGAATGCGTTGTTTATATGGGCGAGGAAGATACAAAGCGCCAGTCTCTCAATGTTGCTCGAATGAAATTGCTCGGTGCAGAAGTCGTGCCCGTCACTCAAGGATCAAAAACTCTTAAAGATGCAATTAACGAAGCTATGCGCGATTGGGTGACAAATGTTGATACAACACACTATCTCCTCGGCACAGTTGCAGGACCCCATCCATTCCCAACTATGGTTCGAGATTTCCACCGAATCATTGGAGTAGAAGCTCGCGCGCAAGTATTGGAGTTAACTGGAAAGCTTCCAGATGCTGTTCTTGCATGCGTGGGTGGAGGATCTAACGCTATTGGAATATTCCATCCATTCCTGGATGACACTTCCGTTCGTTTGATTGGATTAGAAGCCGGTGGAAGCGGTATTGAATCTGGAAAACATGCGGCCACCATTTCTGGTGGAACTGTTGGTGTCCTACATGGAACACGTTCTTATGTTCTGCAAGATGAGAATGGCCAGACTGTGGAGTCTCATTCAATTTCAGCAGGATTGGATTACCCAGGAGTTGGGCCAGAACACGCTTATCTCAATGATATTGGCCGAGCTGAATATCAAGCTGTAACAGATGACCAAGCCATGGAAGCCTTCTCCCTACTGTGTAAAACTGAAGGAATTATTCCTGCGATAGAAACTGCTCATGCACTTTATGGAGCCATGAAAATCGGTCGAGAGCTAGGACCTGATGCAACTCTTCTTGTTAATCTTTCCGGACGCGGAGATAAAGATGTTGATACTGCCGCAAAATATTTCGGGTTGCCTTTGTAAATGACGCCCTTATCTCAGCTTTTTGAAAAGACGCGCTCAGAAAATCGCGCAGCCCTCATTGGATATTTACCTGCTGGATTTCCTTCACAAAAAGAATGTATTGAGGCAGTCACTGCCATGGTCGAAGGCGGAGTTGATGCGATTGAAATCGGGTTTCCGTACAGCGATCCTGTTATGGATGGTCCAATCATTCAAGCAGCAGCCGATCTTTCTCTTAGCCAAGGAACTGGCGCTCGTGAAGTCTTTAGCACTTTGGCGGCCGTGACCGCTCTTGGAACCCCTGCGGTTGTCATGACTTACTGGAATCCCATTGAACGCTATGGCGTTGAAAATTTTGCTCGCAGCATTGCTGATGCCGGTGGATCGGGTGTTATTACCCCGGACTTAACAATTGAAGAGGCGCACCCTTGGCGCGATGCGGTGAAAAAAACAGGCATCAACAGTATTTTCGTGGTTGCCCCAAGCACGAATGATGATCGCCTAGCGCAAGTAACGGCTGAATGCAGTGGGTTTATTTACGCAGCCTCACTCATGGGAGTGACGGGCACTCGCACATCAGTCTCATCATCTGCTCGAGATCTTGTAGGGCGCGTTAGAAAAGTTTCCTCGACTCCAGTTGCAGTTGGCTTGGGTGTCTCAACGAGAGAACAAGCCCATGAGGTGGCTCAATACGCTGATGGAGTAATCGTTGGTTCAGCCTTTATTCGCTTGCTTCAGGAGAGTCAATCTATGGGAGAAGGACTTATTCGAGTTAAAGAACTTGCGCAATCTTTGGCGCAAGGGGTACGACGCTAGATTTTCTCCGCTAAATTAGGCACATACGAAAACGTTCGGATAGAGGAGTAGTAGATGGCTCAGCAAAAAGGTGGAGATAAGACCACGCGCAATATAGTCATAGGCATGGTTCTACTTGTAGTCCTAGCCGGCGTCGGTGCATCTTTGTTTTCAAGTCACTCCGTTAGTTCTGCTGCTAAACCAGTTGCGGCATCGAAGGCAGATGGTTACGGAATCATGTTTAATCCATCCGCTCCAGTGCGCGTTGATTTCTGGGAAGACTTTCAGTGTCCAAACTGCCGGAATTTTGAAGCAGTTAATAACGCTTATATCAATTCACTAGTTGAGGCTGGAAAGATCAAGGCTGTGTATCACCCAATGTCATTCATCGGCCCTGAATCAATTATGGCTGCCAATGCAGCAGCTTGCGCCGCAGATGCAGGAAAGTTCCTTGCTTTTCACACCGCTCTATACGCAAATCAATCTAAGACTGAAAATTCTGGATTATGGAATCCACAAGTACTCACAGTGCTTGGCATTGGTTCGGGAATCAAAGATAAGAAATTTGCTTCTTGCGTGAAAGACTCTAAGTATTCAGGCTGGGTCTCATTAATCGAAGCGGATGCCACTAAGGTTGGAGTGAATTCAACGCCTACGGTATTTGTGGATGGAACTTTAATGCCATCAGAAAATTACTTGAATCTTGCTAAGTTCACCGCATTCCTTCAGAAAGCTGGAGTTAAGTAGCGGATTCTTTCCGAGGTATTTGATATGCACCGCTTCCTGCCGTCGCCGACGGTAAGCGCGGTGCATTTTGGTTTTTTAACAATTCACTTTTATGCCCTATCGATTCTTCTCGGAATTATCGTGGCCGTTTCTGTCGGGCGCCTTCGATATTCACAAGCTGGCGGTGATCTAGATGAGATAACCGATATTGCACTTTGGGCGATACCAGCAGGAATAGTTGGCGGACGGATTTATCATGTCATTACCTCCCCGGATGCATACTTTGGCGCACATGGAAAACCACTAGATGCACTAAAAATTTGGGAAGGAGGCATGGGAATCTGGGGCGCAATTGCACTCGGTACGGCTGTGGCTTTCTATGCATTCAAAAAGAAATCTCGATCCCTTAGCTTTGCCCAACTCGCCGATGCATTAGCTCCCGGATTGCTCATTGCGCAGGCAATTGGCCGATGGGGAAATTGGTTTAATGTCGAACTCTTCGGTGGACCATCCAAGCTTCCGTGGGCGCTAGAAATTCCATTTCAATCGCGCCCAGTGGGATATGAAATCTACTCAACATTTCACCCAACCTTTCTGTATGAATCCCTTTGGTGTTTTGCCGGTGCGGCGCTATTTATTTGGGTACCGCGATTGCGGCAGTTGCAGCCGGGTAAAGTCTTCATCGGGTATATAGCCTTTTATTGTTTAGGCAGACTCGGATTTGAAAGCTTGCGCATCGATCAAGCTCACTTGATTGGCGGGCTTAGAGTGAACATTTGGGTAAGTTTTGTGGGATTAAGTGTTTCAACCTTCTTTTTTCTAAAAGAGGGAAGAACTTCGCGATAAGGTGAGGCTATGAGTTTAGATGATGTCTTTGAGCGCAACCTTGAACACAAAGTACATAAGGCGGGCTGGCTTCGCGCCGCTGTACTTGGAGCTAACGATGGTTTGGTTGCAACAGCTTCTTTGATGATTGGAATTTCTGCCGCAGGTAAGAGTGATTTCATTTTTACAGGCGGATGCGCGGGAATTGCTGCCGGAGCAATGTCGATGGCGGTAGGAGAGTACATATCTGTCCGATCTCAAACGGATATCGAATTGGCTGACCGTCGAATTGAAGCGGAGCATCTTGCAATCGACCCTGAAGGGGAGCTCGAAGAACTTATACATATTTATATACAGCGCGGGCTCACCCGTGATTTGGCTGAAAAAGTTGCTCAAGCCATGCATGAGAAGGATGCCCTTGAAGCTCATCTGCGCGATGAGTTAGGGCAGTTTGAACATACAAAGGCCCGTCCAGTTCAGGCAGCGTTAGCATCTGCCATCGCTTACACCGCAGGTGGTCTAGTCCCACTCCTTGGAGCTTTAGCCCCATCTATGGGCGCAAAGGTAACGAGCATTGTCGTTTTCACCGTTGTTGGATTGGCCGGAACGGGATTTATCAGCTCGCGCCTAGCCGGCTCGCGCCTCCTGTCTACGGTTCTGCGAGTGGTAATTGGCGGCTCCCTCGGAATGGCGATCACTGCGGGAATTGGTTCTTTGGTTCACCTTTCTGGCATCTAGTTGCTACCCTTTCCCACCAGTTCATAGCTATTAGCTATTGCGGTAGGGCCACTGTCGTCCCGATTGAATGTAGTCGGAGATAGACAGGAGTTTGTGAGCATGAGTCTTTTCAGCACAGTTCCCTCAGCGCAAGGTCTCTACGATCCCGCAAATGAAAAAGATTCCTGCGGTGTTGCGATGGTTGCAACCCTAAATAAGGTTCCTACTCACCACATCGTCTCTCAAGCACTCACTGCTCTTCGAAACCTCGAACATAGAGGTGCATCTGGCGCTGAACCAGATAGCGGCGACGGCGCAGGTATCTTGATTCGAATTCCCGATCAGTTCTATCGCGAAGTGACCAATTTTGAATTACCCGCCGCCGGAAAGTACGCAGCGGGAATTGCATTTATCGATTCATCTTTCTCAGATATGGATGCGCTCGCTCGCATTGCTGAAGAAGAAGGCTTAAATATTTTAGGTTGGCGTGATGTTCCAACCAATTCTTCCTCACTTGGCAAGACCGCGCTATCTGTAATGCCAAAATTTATTCAACTCTTTATTGCAGGAAAAAATAGCGAGGATGATCTTAACTTGGATCGCCTTGCGTTTTGTTTCCGCAAGCGGGTGGAACACGATTTTCCAATTTACTTCCCATCACTTTCCACACGCACCATTGTCTATAAGGGCATGCTTACAACCGGTCAACTGGAAGAATTTTTCCCAGATCTTTCGGATGAACGTGTTGTATCTCCACTTGCGATTGTGCACTCGCGTTTTTCAACAAATACTTTTCCGTCTTGGCCGCTTGCTCACCCATATCGTTTTATTGCGCATAACGGTGAAATCAATACAGTCAAGGGAAATCGAAATTGGATGAGAGCGCGCGAAGCACTTCTCGCTTCAGATTTAATTCCAGGAGATTTAACTCGACTATTTCCAATCGTTGATCAATCAGGAAGTGACTCAGCCTCCTTTGACGAAGTTTTAGAACTCCTCTACCTCGGCGGTCGTTCACTTCCTCAATCAATCTTGATGATGATTCCAGAAGCATGGGAAAACCACACAACCATGCCGAAGAATCGTAAGGATTTCTATCAGTTCCATTCAACCCTTATGGAAGCCTGGGATGGACCAGCATGCGTAACTTTCACAGACGGACTTCAACTTGGAGCAGTTCTAGATAGAAACGGATTGCGCCCATCGCGATACTGGGTCACAAAAGATGGACTTGTAGTACTTGCTTCAGAAGTTGGCGTATTGGATTTTGATCCTGCAAATATTGAACGAAAGGGCCGCTTACAACCAGGACGCATGTTCTTGGTCGATATCGAGCAAGGTCGCATCATTGAAGACGGAGAAATTAAAGACGAGCTTGCTAATGCAGCTCCGTATGGAGAGTGGCTCAATGATGGGCTAGTTCGCCTTGCCGACCTTCCTGCGCGCGAACATATTATTTATCCTCACTCATCTGTTGTACGCCGTCAACGCGCTTTTGGTTATACCGAAGAAGAATTACGCATCATCGTTGCACCGATGGCCAAATCTGGATTGGAACCGCTTGGATCAATGGGAACCGATACACCCATTGCCGCGCTCTCAGATAAATCTCGTTTGCTTTTCGATTACTTTGCTCAACTTTTTGCGCAAGTAACAAATCCTCCACTGGATGCAATCCGCGAAGAACTTGTAACAAGCCTTGGTGGAAGCATTGGGCCAGAACATAATTTGCTTGATCCAGGTCCGCAATCTTGTCAACAGATTTCACTTGATTTCCCAGTGATTGATAATGATGAACTAGCAAAGATTATTCACGTGAACGCCGAAGGTGATCGCGAAGGATTCCACTCGCACGTTGTACGTGGACTCTTTCCGGTAGCTGGCGGGGGAGAAGCGCTACGTCAGCGCATCGAAGAAATACGTGCCGAAGTTTCGCAGGCTATTAAAGATGGCGCACACATCATTGTGCTATCAGACCGCGATGGAGATTCAGAAGATGCTCCAATTCCGTCATTACTTCTTACTGCAGCAGTTCACCACCACCTCATTCGGGAGAAAACTCGTACTCAAGTTGGATTGGTTGTTGAAACGGGTGAAGTGCGCGAAGTTCACCATGTTGCACTACTTGTTGGTTTCGGCGCAGCTGCTGTAAATCCATATTTAGCGATGGAAAGTGCGGAAGACCTTGTTCGTCAGGGCGTAATTAAAGGAATCACTCCGGAGAAGGCAGTCGCTAATCTCATCAAGTCACTTGGTAAAGGCGTCTTGAAGGTAATGTCCAAAATGGGCATTTCCACTATTGCTTCGTACACAGGTGCTCAAGTATTCGAGGCTATCGGACTCTCACGTGAAGTAGTTGATGAGTACTTCACTGGACTTACCTCTCGTTTGGGTGGAGTTTCACTCGATGTGATTGCCGAAGAAACCATTAAGCGTCACCACATTGCTTACCCTCCTGGAGGGGAAGTTCCTGGATCAAAGAAATTACAAATTGGCGGGGAATATCAATGGCGCCGCGAGGGAGAGCCGCATCTCTTTGACCCAGAGACAGTTTTCACTCTTCAGCATTCAACGCGTTCAAAGCGTTACGACGTATTTAAGCGCTACACAAGCCGCATTGATAATCAATCAAAGTCGCTCATGACTTTGCGAGGACTTTTCACCTTCAAAGAGGGAGTACGCCCAGCAATATCAATTGACGAAGTTGAGCCAATTTCGGAAATCGTTAAGCGCTTTGCTACTGGAGCGATGTCATTTGGTTCAATCTCCCAAGAAGCACATGAGAATTTGGCAATCGCAATGAACCGTATTGGTGGTAAATCCAATAGTGGCGAAGGCGGGGAAGACCCTGACCGTTTTGAAAAAGATGAAAACGGTGATTGGCGTCGATCTGCAATCAAGCAGGTTGCCAGTGGACGTTTTGGCGTTACAAGTAACTACTTAATAAATGCCACAGATATTCAAATTAAAATGGCGCAGGGAGCAAAACCGGGAGAAGGCGGTCAACTTCCAGGAAATAAGGTCTATCCATGGGTTGCCAAAGTCCGACACTCGACCCCGGGCGTAGGTCTCATTTCACCTCCGCCTCACCACGATATTTACTCAATTGAAGATCTTGCACAACTCATTCATGATTTAAAGAATGCAAATAAGGATGCTCGCATTCATGTAAAGCTTGTTGCCGAAGTAGGCGTCGGAACAGTTGCAGCCGGTGTTTCTAAAGCACATGCCGATGTAGTTCTGATCTCTGGACATGATGGGGGAACAGGTGCATCGCCCCTTACCTCTCTTAAACACGCAGGGGCTCCATGGGAGCTCGGCTTAGCTGAAACACAACAGACATTGATGCTCAATGGTCTACGTGATCGCATTGTTGTTCAAGTAGATGGGCAAATGAAGACGGGGCGCGATGTAGTAATTGCAGCTCTATTAGGAGCAGAAGAATTCGGTTTCGCAACCGCTCCGCTTGTGGTTTCAGGTTGCATCATGATGCGCGTCTGCCACCTAGATACTTGCCCGGTCGGGGTAGCAACGCAAAATCCAGAACTTCGTGCAAAATTTTCTGGAAAGCCAGAGTTTGTGGAGACATTCTTCGAATACATTGCTGAAGAAGTTCGCGAATGGCTTGCAAAGTTAGGTTTTAAATCAATTGATGAAGCAATTGGTCAAGTCGAAATTCTTGATACAAAGGAAGCGGTCAACCACTGGAAGGCGAGCGGTCTAGATCTTTCACCATTGTTACTTGCTCCGTCTGTTGCGGGGGAGAGAAAGAATACAACGGGTCAAGAGCATGGACTTGATGCGGCTCTGGACAACGAACTCATCAAGCTTGCAGAAGCAGCCCTCATGAAAAGCGAGCCCGTGCGATTCGCATCAAGTGTGCGAAATGTAAACCGCACTGTGGGAACCATGTTAGGTGCAGAAATTACAAAGCGCTTTGGAGCAGTGGGACTTCCGGCTGGAACAATTGACATCACATTGCATGGATCGGCTGGGCAGTCGCTAGGCGCATTTATTCCAAGCGGACTTCTGATTCGACTCTATGGAGATTCTAATGACTATGTGGGCAAGGGATTATCTGGCGGAAGAGTGATTGTTCGCCCTGATGAGAAAGCAACATTTAGTTCAGAAGAGAACATCATCGCCGGAAATGTCATCGGTTACGGTGCGACAAGTGGCGAGATTCTGATTCGCGGAATTGTCGGTGAACGCTTCTGTGTCCGAAATTCAGGTGCCACTGCAGTGGTTGAAGGTATCGGCGATCACGGGTGTGAATACATGACGGGCGGGCAGGTACTTATTCTTGGGCGGACAGGTCGAAACTTTGCTGCCGGCATGTCCGGAGGTCGGGCATTTGTTCTTGATTTGGATGATCGTCTTGTGAATCCAGATATGGTGGACGTACTTTCTCTTCCTAGTGATCAAGAAGAAAGCGTTCAAGAGATGCTCTCACTCTTTTATACAGAAACAGGTTCAGTTGTTGCAAAGTCACTGATGGAGGATTGGCAAAGTGCGAAGGCAAGAATTTCACTTGTGATGCCGCGTGATTATGCACGAGTTTTAGCTGCGATGGAACGAGCAGAGCGCGAAGGTCTGGACGTCGATAAAGTAGTTATGGAGGCAATCTAATGGCTGATCCAAAAGGTTTCTTAACTGTTCAACGTGAAACTCCAACACGTCGCCCAGTAGATGTTCGCATTCAAGATTGGAAAGAAGTTTACGAACCTCAAGAGTTTGCCCATCTGCAAAAGCAAGCAAGTCGTTGTATGGATTGTGGCATTCCCTTTTGCCATCAGGGTTGCCCACTTGGAAACCTCATTCCGGAATGGAATGATTTAATTTGGCGCGGAGAAAAGAAAGAAGCCGTTGCAAGATTGCATGCGACAAATAATTTTCCTGAATTCACAGGGCGTCTTTGCCCAGCACCTTGCGAAACAGCATGTGTTGTTGGAATTAATGGAAATCCTGTAACCATCAAACAAGTAGAACTTCGCACGATTGAAGAAGCATTCGACTATGGAGATGTTCAGCCTCTCGCGCCAGATCGCTTATCTGGAAAGACAGTTGCAGTAATTGGTTCTGGTCCTGCAGGACTCGCTGCTGCCCAACAGCTCACCCGCGCTGGCCACACCGTTGCTGTCTATGAACGTGCAGAGAAAGTTGGCGGTTTGCTTCGCTATGGAATTCCAGAATTTAAAATGGAGAAAAGTATTGTTGATCGTCGCATAACTCAGATGGAGGGTGAAGGCACGCGTTTTCGCGCGGGAGTTAATGTTGGCGTAGACATCACTGGACACCAACTCCGCACTAAATACGATGCAATTGTGCTTGCTGTGGGTTCCACGAATTGGCGCGATCTGCCAGTTCCAGGAAGAGAACTCAAAGGAATTTATCAAGCTATGGAGTTCTTACCTTGGGGAAATAAACAGGGCTTAGGTGAGCTTGCAGGAGAACCTCCAATTAATGCACATGGTAAGCATGTTGTCATTCTTGGCGGAGGAGATACAGGGGCAGATTGCCTCGGAACTTCAATCCGACAAGGCGCTGCAAGTGTTACTCAACTTGAAATCATGCCTCGTCCAACGGAAGAACGCCCCAGTGCTCAACCATGGCCAACATATCCAATGCTTTATCGTGTAAGTAGCGCCCACGAAGAAGGCGGGGAGAGAATCTATTCGGTTTCTACAGAAGAATTCTTGGGCGATGGAAATGGAAATCTTCGCGCACTGAAGTTGGTAGAGATGGTCTTTGAAAATGGAAGATTTGAAAAGGTTCCAGGGAGTGAAAGAGAAATTCCTGCCGATCTAGTTTTCCTTGCCATGGGCTTTGTAGGTCCAGAGAAGTCCGCACTTCTTGAGCAGTTAGAAGTTGAATTTGATGATCGTGGAAACATTAAAAGAGATAGTGAATTTTCGACAAACATTGAAGGTGTCTTTGTTGCTGGTGATGCCGGTCGCGGTCAATCCCTCATTGTCTGGGCAATCGCTGAAGGTAGAAGCGTTGCTGCTGCTGTTGACACATTTCTTGTTGGTGAAACGCAACTCCCTGCGCCAATTGAGCCAACTGCACGTCCTTTGATGGTTTAGGCTGTCACTATGCGTAGAGCGAAAATAGTTTGCACAATGGGACCAGCAGTCGAGTCCCCAGAAAAAGTAGCCGAATTGATTGAAGCTGGAATGAATATGGCCAGGCTCAACCTTTCCCACGGTGGTTATGAGGAACATCAGAATCGTTTAGATCGAGTAAGAAGCGCGGCGGCTAAGGCTGGAAAGTCAGTTGCAATTCTCGTAGACCTTCAAGGCCCCAAGATCCGCCTTGCGAGATTCAAAGATGGCCCGCACGAACTTTTCCGCGGAGATATTTTCACAATCACGACAGATGAAGTCGAGGGAACTAAAGAACGTTGCGGAACAACCTTCAAAGGGCTGCCAGGAGATTGCAAAGCCGGCGATAAAATTTTGATTGATGATGGAAAAGTTGCTGTTGAAGTTGTAGAAGTGAAGGGGAACGATGTTGTAACTAAAGTTACCCAACCTGGTTTTGTTAGCAACAACAAGGGCATTAACCTCCCAGGCGTTTCAGTCTCAGTTCCAGCGTTATCTGAAAAAGATAAGGAAGATTTACGCTGGGGATTGAATGCGGGAGCCGATTTCATAGCGCTCTCATTTGTTAGAAATGCGGCAGATATCGATGATGTTCATCGCATCATGGATGAAGTTGGAATTCGCCGCCCAGTGATTGCCAAAATTGAAAAGCCTCAGGCAGTGGAGAATCTCGAAGAGATAGTCACGGCTTTCGACGGAATTATGGTTGCTCGCGGAGATTTAGGCGTGGAAATGCCAATAGAAGAGGTACCGCTGGTTCAAAAGCGTTGCGTGACTCTTGCTCGTGAGCAAGCCAAGCCGGTAATTGTGGCGACGCAGATGCTTGATTCAATGATTTCGAATTCAACGCCAACACGTGCCGAAGCGACTGACTGCGCCAATGCGGTGCTAGATGGCGCTGATGCTCTGATGCTTTCTGGAGAAACCAGCGTGGGCGCTTTCCCTATCGAAGCAGTGACAATCATGGGGCGAATTATCGAGCGCACAGAAGAGGCAATGCTCGACAAGATTCCACCGCTCCAACATCAACCAGTGACAAAGGGTGGGGCAATCACAAAAGCTGCAACCGAAGTCGGCGCGATTGTTCGGGCTAAGTATTTAGTTGCATTCACCCAAAGCGGAGATTCTGCTCGCAGAATGGCGCGTTTGCGCTCACCAATTCCAATTCTTGCTCTAACCCCAGAAGTTGCGGTCTACAACCAGCTTGCTCTCTCATGGGGCGTTGAGCCAATGATCACTCCTTCAGTTGATCACACCGATGAGATGGTTAAGCAAGTGGATGCGATTCTCCTTGAATCTGGGCGCGCCAAAAAAGGCGAGCCAGTCATGATTATCGCGGGGGCGCCTCCAGGAATTCCTGGATCGACAAATGCGATGAGAGTTCACGTAGTTGGGGATGCCGTAGACGGCATTGCTCCTGCTTATCGAAAGTAAGCTCCACTTTTAATTCGCTCATATCTCTTGAAGGTTATAAACTCTGGCCAGTAAGAAAATTGCAGGAAACGGCCTCGGTACTCCAACGGTAGAGAGGGCGGACTCAAAATCCGCACAGTGTCGGTTCAAATCCGACTCGAGGCACATGACAACGTCAGCGAATGAAAAAAGTGTCCCTACTGGCGCACGCATACTTGTTGCCGAAGATGAAGCAATTATTCGCCTTGACCTCGTTGAGATGCTCACTGAAGCTGGATACACAGTAGTTGCTGAAGCTTCCAACGGTGTTGAGGCAATAGCAATGGCAAAGGAACACAAACCCGATCTTGCGATTTTGGATGTGAAGATGCCAGAACTCGATGGAATTTCGGCAGCCGAGCAGATCATCGAGATTGCACCAGTTCTGATGTTGACAGCTTTTAGCCAACGCGATCTTGTCGAACGCGCTCGTGATGCGGGCGCAATGGCCTACGTTGTGAAACCATTTAGCATTTCTGATTTAGTGCCTGCGATTGAGATTGCAATTAGCCGTTATACCCAGATGAAAAGCCTTGCAGAAGAAGTGGCCGATCTTCACGAACGACTTGAGACTCGCAAGGTGATCGATAGAGCAAAAGGCATCCTCATGGCTGCCCTCAATCTGACCGAGCCGGCTGCCTTCAGTTGGATTCAGCGAGCGGCAATGGATAGGCGAATTTCAATGAAAGAGGTCGCCCAGGCTGTCATCTCGCCTGATGCCGTGCCTGAGAAGTAGACCACACTCCTAAATCGCATAAGTAACAAAAACTTAACCTGATTGGTCGCCAATTTAGGGCTCTCCCCGTTGAGTAAATCACCTCACACCTATAATCTACGGTTCTCCCTGTCCCGGGATTTTTGGAGATAATTAGGAAGGTATACCTAACGACTATGACAAAACTCAATCGTTTTGTGAGCGTTGTTGCCGCAGCAGGACTTGCAGCAACCGCTCTCGTAGCTGGAACCATCACATCAGCTGATGCAGCTACAAAGACACTTGTAATCTCAAGCGACTTGCCTCTTCAGGGTTCATCATTTGACTCAAATGACTCAACCAACAAGGCAATCGAGTTGTACTTGAAGTCAATTAAGTACAAGGCTGGCAAGTACACCGTTTCATTTAAGAAGTATGACGATGCAACAGCTGCTGCTGGTTCATGGGATGCTGCTAAGTGTGCTGCAAACGCACAAGCTCACGTAGCTAACAAGAACGAAGTTGCTGTAATGGGAACATACAACTCAGGTTGCGCAAAGATCATCGTTCCAGTTTTGAACCAGGATCCAAAGGGCCCAATGCTCATGGTTTCTGATGCAAACACAAACCCAGGTCTTACAAAGGCATGGAACCCAGGCGAGCCAGATGTTTACTACCCAAATGGCGTACGTAACTACGCACGCGTATGTACAACAGATGACAACCAAGGTTCTGCTGCTGCACAGTTCGCAAAGTCAATTGGCATCAAGAAGGTTTATGTTTTGAACGATACACAGACCTACGGTCAAGGTGTTGCTCAGGCATTCACAACCGAAGCTAAGAAGCTTGGCCTCACAGTTCTCTCTTCTGGAGTAGCTGGCGATGGTTGGGATGCTAAGCAATCTGACTACACCGCTTTGTTCACAAAGATCAAGGCACTTGAGCCAGAGATGGTTTACATCGGCGGAATTTTCGACAACAACGGTGGACAACTTGTTAAAGACAAGGTCAACGTTCTTGGAGATAACACAGCTGTAAAGATGATGGGTCCTGATGGATTCACCGGTTACCCAGATCTCAACAAGATGCCTGAAGCACAAGGTATGTACCTCACCTTCGCTGGTCTCTCAACAGATCTTCTTCTTGCAAACGATCCAAAGGGTGCAGGCGCATCTTTTGTTAAGAACTACAAGAAGGCATACGGTAAGGATCCAGTTGGTTCATACCCTCTATACGGCGTAGCTGCTGTCCAGGTTATCTTGGCTGCTATTGCTAAGTCTGATGGAACTCGTAAGGGCGTAAATAACGCTGTCTTCTCTGGTTCAGGAATCTCAATTCCTGCCAAGCAGTCAGTACTCGGTAAGGAGCTGAAGATCAGCACACTTTCAGGAGATACTCTTGCTAAGGACATCACAGTTGAAGTAATCAAGAACAACGACGAGACAACCCTAAAGGCTTGGACCGTTAAGTAATTGCTTGATTGAGAGAAATCTCAACTACAAAGCTAAATAAAGGTGCGTGGGGCTTGCAAACGCAAGCCCCATTCATCTGTTCTTGACTAGTAAATGTTAGAAATTTCTTATTCACACCCAAAGAAGAGGTCCTAGTGGCTAACAAGAGTTATAAAGCCCGACAAGTTCGAAGAGCAATATTCGAGCGAACTTTTGGCATCGCTATTCTTGCGATGTTGTCGTTCTGGCTCATTGTGAATTTAATCAAAGCCCCATCCCAATTCGCCGAAGTGACACTTATCGGTTTATCAAATGGAGTTCTCTACGCTCTGATTGCCCTTGGATACACATTGGTGTACGGCATCATCGAGCTCATCAACTTTGCTCACGGAGACTTATTCATGCTCGGCGGTCTATTCTCTGCACACTTCATCGCTCTTTGGTTTCATCAAACTAAATCGAGCCCAATGGGTTGGCTTGTATTTTTCCTCGCGCTGATATCAGTAATGGTCTTCTGCGCAGGAGTGAACGTCTTTATCGAACGATTTGCTTATAGAAGGCTGCGCAGAGCTCCAAAACTCGCGCCACTTATCACTGCTGTTGGTGTCTCTTTCATGATTCAGTTTGTTGGACTTCGCTGGAATGGATCAGGCCAAAAAACCTGGAATAGTGTTTTGCCTCATGGAAGTGTGATGCTGGGTTCAGTGAAACTTCCTTACACAACCCTTATCTCCTTCGCTGTGACGATCCCAATTTTGATTGCCCTGACATTTATTGTCACCAAGACACGTCAAGGCAAAGCAATGCGTGCAACTGCACAAGATCAAGATGCTTCACGGCTTATGGGTATAAATGTGAACGGAACAATCGCATTTACATTTGCTCTTGGTGGAGCACTTGCTGGCGTTGCAGGATTGCTCTTCCAGCAGACTCGAGGATTAACCTCCTACAACCTGGGCTACCAGCTCGGGCTGATTGCATTTACATCTGCAGTTCTTGGCGGAATTGGAAATCTACAAGGCGCAGTTCTTGGCGCGATACTTATTGGATTGATTCAAGGCTTGAACGATGGTCTTCCGATTGGGCTCGGCCAACAGTGGTCGCAGACGGTTGTATTCTCCATTCTTATTCTCTTGATGGTCTTTAAACCTGCGGGCCTTTTGGGCAAGCAAGTAACGGAAAAGGTGTAATGACATGGCCATTTCATTTCTAAAACGCGGTGAAAAAAAGCAGAAGCAATCTGCAAGTGCCCGCAAGTGGGCTATTTCATTAACACTCATTGCTCTGGCAATTTGGGCTTTCTTCACCTATTTTTTTGATAAGACTCCCGATGCGGTCCAGAGCTGGTTCCAGGTATGGTTGCCGCCATCAACAATAAATGAATCTCTCGTCTGGGTTATTTGTGCACTTGGCCTCAATATCGTCGTTGGTTATGCAGGTTTGCTTGATCTTGGATTCGTCGCCTTCTGGGCATTTGGTGGTTACACGGCCGGATGGTTTATGTCTGGTTTCTTCCATCAGGTAAATATCCACTTCGGTTCTATGAGCGCGAAAGTTATCCCTGGAATTCACTTATCTTTCTGGCTTGTCATGATCATTGCCGCGCTTATCGCAGGTTTCTTTGGAATAATCATTGGCGCTCCAACACTTCGCCTCAAAAGTGACTATCTCGCACTCGTTACTCTCGGTTTCGGTGAAATCATTCCTCAGGTTTTCACAAATGGTGAAAATATTGGTGGATTCAATCTTTCAAATGGAACAAAGGGAATTTCCCCAATCGATGCAATTGGAGTCTTCGGCAAACGCCTCGGGCCTTTTGATCTCGGTTGGAAATTCCTCATCTACTTCTTCCTTGCAGCATGCATGGTCTTTGTCTCCCTTCGTATTCGTGGTGGCCGACTTGGCCGGGCATGGCTTGCGATTCGCGAAGATGAACTTGCAGCAAGCATGATGGGTGTTCCACTCATGCGCACAAAGTTAACCGCGTACGCAGTTGGTGCCTTCTCAGGAGGTATCGGTGGAGCGGTCTACGCAACTCACGTAAATGGAATCTTCGCGGAACGTTTCAACTTCTCTATTTCCATCATTCTTCTAGCCATGGTTGTGCTCGGAGGAATGGGAAATGTATGGGGAGTAATTATCGGAGCGCTTCTGATGGCTTGGATCAATGCAACAGGGCTGCCAGCTATCGGTGATACTTTTAACAATACCTTCCATACGGCGATTAACTTCCCGTCGTACAACTTCCTTCTTTTTGGAGGCATCCTGGTGTTGATGATGTTGTTCAAGCGTGACGGTATTTTGCCTGAAGCGCGCTTGAAGATGATCTCGCACGAAAACGATGATGAAGCCGCAAATACGGGAGGTCACTAATTATGAGTTCGATTCTTAGCGCAGAAAATATCACGGTCGAATTCGGTGGACTCGTAGCGGTTAATGACGTTTCCTTCGATATCCCAGAGAAAGGGATTGTCAGCCTCATTGGTCCAAATGGCGCGGGCAAGACGACTTTTTTCAACATCCTTACGGGTCTTTATAAGCCAACATCCGGGCATGTCATGTATGACGGTCAAGAAATTACAGCTCTTGTTCCTCACAAGATTGCAGCTGCAGGTGTTGCTCGCACATTCCAGAACATCCGCCTTTTTGGTTCAATGACAGCGGAAGAAAATGTAATGGTTGCAATGCACTCGCACCTAAAGGCTTCTTTAGCTACAACGATTCTTGGCTTACCATCCCAACGCAGAGAGGAACGTGCGGCCCATGAAGAGGCACGCGCTCTCCTTGAATTCGTAGGAATTGGAAAGACAGCAGGAGAATTTGCACGAAACCTCTCATACGGAGATCAACGTCGCTTGGAAGTTGCTCGCGCACTTGCACTTCGCCCGAAAGTTTTGCTCCTTGACGAGCCAACGGCTGGAATGAACCCTCAAGAATCTTCAGTTTTTGTTGATTTCGTTCACCGTATCCGCGATGAGAAAGGAATATCAATTCTTCTTATTGAGCACGACATGGCTGTGGTTATGAAGGTTTCTGAACGCATCACAGTTCTTGATCGCGGCGAGAAGATTGCTGAAGGATCACCGGCGGAAATCAAAGCAAATCCACGAGTTATCGAGGCATACCTGGGCAAGGGTGTGGGGGCGGGACACTAATGTTAAAAATTGATAATCTCCAAGTTTCTTACGGCAATATTAAAGCTATTAAGGGTATTTCACTCGAAGTTAATGAAGGTGAAATTGTTACTTTAATTGGCTCGAATGGAGCCGGTAAGTCCACAACGCTTCGTGCAATCTCTGGTCTTCTTAAGCCTCGCGGCGGCTCAATCACATTTCTGGGCGAGCGTATCGATGGGCTTGAAGGACATGATGTCGTGAAAAAAGGCATCACACATTCACCCGAGGGTCGCAGAATATTTCCTCGCATGACAGTTGAAGAGAATTTGGACTTAGGTGCATTTCTCCGCAACGATAAAGCAGCAATTGCTGAAGATAAAGAGCGCGTTCTCGAACTCTTCCCACGCCTTCGCGAACGTATCAGCCAGAAATCGGGAACGATGTCAGGCGGAGAACAACAGATGCTAGCCGTAGCACGTGCGCTCATGGGTCAGCCAAAACTTCTCATCATGGATGAGCCTTCCATGGGCTTGGCGCCAGTTCTTGTAGATCTAATTTTTGAAACAATTCTTAAAATCAACAAACAGGGAACGACAATTCTCTTGGTTGAACAGAATGCATTAGCTGCGCTTAGCGTTGCAAATCGCGGATATGTTTTGGAATCTGGCGTAATCAAGATGAGCGGCAATGCTAAGGATCTTCAATCAGACCCAGAGGTTACAAAGGCTTATCTAGGCGGTTAATCTCTTTTAGCAAGTATGAGACAGGTGATGCGCGCCGTACAGGTGCGGTCACCTTTTTCATTTGTGATCACAATTTCATAACAACACATTGTCTTGCCAAGTGAAACAGCTGTGGCAACAGCTGTAACAATTCCAGTGGTGGCTGAATTGTGGTGAGTGGCATTAATGTCTACGCCAACAATCATGCGATCTGGACCTGCGTGAAGTTGGGTCCCGATGGAACCTAAACTTTCAGCTAAGACAACATTTGCTCCACCATGTAACAGGCCAAGAGGCTGAGTGTTTCCCTCGACTGGCATGGTTGCAACAAGTCGCTGCGGCGATGCCTCGAGAAGTTCAATGCCCATTTTTCTATCGAGGGCACCTTGTCCACGTTCGCGCAGAATTTCCATGTAATCGCTCATGGGTGCAGTCTATTCATGAGCTGTTGCCACCTACAATCAGCCACATGAAGAGGTTGTTATTGGTTGATGGACATTCGTTGGCTTATCGCGCCTTTTACGCCCTGCCGGTCGAAAATTTTGGCACCGCTAGCGGGCAGCCAACTAATGCCATTTACGGCTTCTCATCGATGCTTCTTAACTTGATCCGTGATGAAAAGCCAACCCACATCGCTGTTGCATTCGATGTCTCCAGAAAGACTTTTCGATCAGAGAGGTTTCCGGAATATAAAGCGCAGCGTGCTAAAACTCCGGACGAGTTTCGCTCCCAAATGGATTACCTCTATCAAATGGTTGCAGCCCTTGGGGTTAGAACTTTTGCAATCGAGGGTTTTGAAGCAGATGATGTAATCGCCACTTTTGCAAAAGAGGCTGAGGCTGAAAAATTTGAAGTTCTTATTTCTACGGGAGACAGAGATTCCTTTCAATTAATTTCAGAGCACATCACGGTTTTGTATCCGCGAAAAGGGATGTCTGACCTCGCCCGTATGACTCCAGATGCAGTGAAAGAGAAGTACGGGTTGACTCCTGCGCAATATCACGATTTTGCTGCTCTTCGAGGGGACCCAAGTGACAACCTTCCTTCTGTACCAGGAGTTGGTGAGAAGACTGCGACAAAATGGATTCAAGATTACGGAGATATAAATGGGCTTCTCTCGCACGCGGATGAGATCCCTGGAAAAGTGGGAGAGTCTCTTCGAGCCCATTTAGAAAGTGTGAAACTCAATCACGAGCTAACGCAATTGATTCACGACGTGGATGTAAAAGCTAGCGTTTCTGATCTGGAGTGGAAGGGTTTTAATACGGAGGATGTTTTGCATCTTCTGGATCAATTAGAGATAAAGGCGTTGAGAGATCGAATAAAGTCTATGAGTGGGGAAGTGGAGGCAGATGTTCCCCTCGCCAAGTCCAGCGTTGACTCAATTGAAAAGAGTTCCATAGAAATCTCTGCATTGGTTTCAAAGCACTCGGGAGCTATTGCATTCCATGCTGAGATACTCGAAGGAAAAATTACTGGCTATTCAGTAGCCCTGGACTCCGCCCAAGTGTTTGTTGACCCATCGGGAACGCCAGGAGAGTGGCTCTCGGATTCGAAAATCACAAAGATTGTTCACGGATCAAAAATTCTCGCAAGATATCTCAACATACAAGGAGTTGTATTTGATACAGAGCTCGCTGCATATCTGATTAATCCGGGTGGACGAAACATTTCTATCGAAGATTTAGTTGAAAGATATCTTGGACTTCATTTAGAACAAGAGGCCGATGATCTTTTTTCTACCTTTAATGGTTCACATACCGCCCACCTTCATACGCTTCGGCCTATGCTTCAAAAAGAGATTGACGAACGTAACATGGGCTCACTCTTGCTTGACTTGGAGCTGCCAACTTCCCTTCTACTTGCACAAATGGAGGCGACAGGTATATCCGTCGACAGACCTCATTTGAATGAGTTAGTTACTTTCTTTCGAAGTGAAGTGGCGGCAGAGACGGAATCAGCCCATAAACGCGCTGGTCACGAATTCAACGTGGGATCTCCAAAGCAGCTTCAAGTTGTTCTATTTGATGAACTCAAACTACCTAAAACTAAGAAAATTAAGACTGGATTTACTACTGATGCAGAGAGTCTGGAGTGGTTAGCAGCAAAGACAGGACACCCGTTGTTGCAGAATCTCTTACGTATTCGCGAGACCAGCAAGTTAATGACCACAATAGATGGGTTACTCGCGGCGACTTCAACAGACAATCGAATTCATACTACTTTTCAACAGACAACAACTGCTACCGGGCGGTTGTCTTCTACCGATCCAAATTTGCAGAATATTCCCGTGCGCACCGAAGAAGGACGCAGAATTAGAGATTGTTTCATCGCATCTGCCCCATACGAAGAGTTGCTCACTGCAGATTACAGTCAGATTGAAATGCGCATCATGGCCCATCTTTCACAAGACGCTGGGCTAACGGAAGCGTTTCATAGCGGTGAAGATCTACATAATACGGTGGCATCGCGAGTATTTGGGGTTAATGCAAATGAGGTGAATCCCGAGATGCGCAGGCAAATAAAGGCGATGTCTTATGGACTTGCATACGGGCTCTCGGCATTTGGGCTTTCACAACAATTGGATTTGTCCCCGACGGAAGCTTCAACTTTGATGGGACATTATTTTGAACGCTTTGGAGGAATCCGAGACTATTTGAAGAATGTTGTAGAAGCGGCCCGTAAAGTTGGATATACGGAAACGATTTTAGGTAGACGACGCTACCTTCCCGATCTTTCGAGTGATAACCGACAGCGACGTGAGACTGCCGAACGAATGGCGCTCAACGCACCAATCCAAGGATCTGCTGCAGACATTATCAAGGTGGCGATGCTAAATGTTCACTCATCTCTTGTGAAGGTGGGGGTGAAGTCTCGCCTCCTTTTGCAAGTGCATGATGAATTGATTATTGAAATCTTTCCGGGTGAACGCGATCAGGTATCGCACATTGTAAAGACGGAAATGGAAAATGCAGTCAAACTTTCCCTACCGCTAGCCGTAAATATAGGCACCGGAAAAAGTTGGGATTTGGCGGCGCACTAACCCTCTGTCAGGGACTTTTTATTTGCTTTTTGTAAATATCGTTGTCCACCAAACGTTATGAAAGCGCCCACGACAACGCATGCGGTGGAGAGCGCAAAACAAAATTGAGGGCCAACGGATTCAGAGAGAGTTCCCGCGATAGCACTTCCAACTGCTCCAGCACTTCCTTCGATCATCCACATCCAACCAAGGGCCGAAGCGGCCGCGCCTTTAGGGCGGATAAATTCAAGGATTTCAAGATAGAAAACTTGTTGTGCTCCTACGAAAAATCCCATTACGCCACCTACCAACATCAGGCTCCAACCAGGAGTTGTAAATGCAAGTGGAAGTGTTGCGAGCGTCCAAAAGATGTAATTACGTTTAAAAGCTTGTAGCGGGGTCCAGTGTTTGCCGACGGTTCCAGCAACCAGACTTCCGAAGATCATTGTTGATGATTGAACTCCCAAAATAATTGATGTCATTTTTGGCACGTGCGCAATTGTGGTGAAGGCAGGGAGCGCAATCGAAAAAATTCCAGTACCAAGTCCGATAAAGAGGCCCTCAAGGGCGAGAAGTCGAATTCCAGGAATTCGAAATAGTTTCTTTTCGGAAGGATTCTTTACTTCCGGAATCCATCGACCAACAACTTCTAAGAATGATATTGAGAGCCCGCCAGAGAGAAGAGAAAATGAACAAAGGGTGAGTGCAAGTGCGGGATGTTGTGAGAGGGCGAGAGCCGTGACAGCAAGTGGCCCAAGGATTGCTGCGATTTCCATGGATGTTGAATCAATTGCGTATGCGGTTCTTAATTTTTCTTGAGGAACTATAGATCGCCACAACGGACGGACCGAGAGATTGATAGGTGGCGCACAAAGGCCAAGAAGAATTGCAAAAAGAAGGAGCAACGTTTTGTCATGTGTAGCGTTCACCAGAAGAATCGAGGCCGCGTAGGCGGGCACGAAGAAACGGATTGGCCACTTAAGTCCGTACTTATCCAGCAGCGCTGCGCGCACGCCTGTAGTAAGCGAGCCAGCTATGCCGTTGGCCCCAGCAGCAAAACCAGCCGTGGCAATGGATTGGGTTTCGTGATAAACCTTGAAGTAAAGGCCGAGTCCAATCATTCCGTAGGCAAAACGAGCGGGGAATGCGGCTATCAAGAGCGATTTAGCACCTGTTGTCTTCAAGAAAAGCAGGTATTCACGCATATCCGCACTCTATCTGACTCTCGCTGAAGGGGCAGATGCGTTTTGACCCTCAACACGCTCCGCAAGTACCCTAAGGCACTTGGTTCAGAAGGAGCCAGCCTCTCCACTCTCTGTATAGGGGATGGGGGAGTTACCTACTACATCTATCCACCTACGGAGCAACTTGAGCACTCAGATTACAATCAACGATGTCGGAACAGCAGAAGATTTTCTTGCGGCAATCGAAGGAACAATAAAGAATTTTAACGACGGGGACTTAGTCTCAGGAATAGTCGTACAAGTAGACCGCGAAGAAGTACTTCTTGATATCGGATACAAGACAGAGGGTGTTATCCCTTCACGTGAACTTTCAATTCGCCACGATATCGATCCATCAGAGATCGTAAAGCTTGGCGATCGCGTTGAAGCTCTTGTTCTCCAGAAGGAAGATAAAGAAGGTCGCCTCATTCTTTCCAAGAAGCGCGCACAATACGAACGCGCATGGGGAGAAATTGAAGGCAAGAAGGAACGTGACGAAGTTGTCACAGGCGTTGTTATCGAAGTTGTTAAGGGCGGATTAATCGTGGACATCGGTCTTCGTGGATTCCTTCCAGCATCACTCGTTGAAATGCGCCGTGTACGCGACCTCACTCCTTACATCGGCAAGACAGTCGAAGCTCGAATCATTGAACTTGATAAGAACCGTAACAACGTTGTTCTTTCACGCCGCGCTTACCTCGAGCAGACTCAATCAGAGTCACGCACAACATTCCTTAATCAGCTCACAAAGGGTCAGGTCCGTACAGGAGTTATTTCCTCGATCGTTAACTTTGGTGCATTCGTCGACCTTGGTGGCGTAGATGGTCTTGTCCACGTTTCAGAACTTTCATGGAAGCACATTGATCACCCAAGTGAAGTTGTTGAAGTTGGCGATGAAGTGACTGTTGAAGTTCTCGAAGTTGATTTCGAGCGCGAGCGTGTCTCCCTATCACTCAAGGCAACCCAAGAAGATCCTTGGCAGGCATTTGCTCGCACACACACCATCAATCAAGTTGTTCCTGGTGAAGTGACAAAGCTTGTTCCATTCGGAGCGTTTATTCGAGTATTCGAAGGAATCGAAGGCCTTGTTCATATCTCTGAGTTGGCAGTACGCCACGTAGAGATTCCAGAACAGGTTGTTCAAGTAGGAGATTCACTATTCGTTAAGATCATTGATATTGATCTAGAACGTCGCCGAATTTCACTTTCTCTTAAGCAAGCAAACGAAGGTCATGAAGTAGAGGTCGAAGCATTCGATCCTTCTCAATATGGAATGCCTGCTCGTTATGATGCTGAAGGAAACTTCATCTACCCAGAAGGCTTTGATGCTGATTCACAAGAATGGCGTCCAGGATTTGAAACACAGCGCGAAGAGTGGGAGCGTCAGTACGCTGAAGCTCAAGCCCGATTCCTTGCTCACAAGAAGCAAAAGGATGAAGCTCGTGTGGCTGATGAGGCTGCCGAAACGGCAGAACCATTGGAGCACACTTCGGAAACTCCAGCGGAAACGCCAGCTGAATAAAGAGACAATAGCGTTGAAGGCCCTGACTAAAGTCGGGGCCTTTTTCATTTCTAACTCCCAGATAGATAGGCTGTAACCGTGCTTCTCGTCGCGTTAACCGGTGGAATTGGTTCAGGCAAATCCCTTGCTGGCCAATTTTTCGCCGACCTTGGAGCAATAGTTGTGGATTCAGATCAGCTTTCCCGTGAGGTAATTGAACGTGGAACGCCGGGGTTTGATGAAGTCCTGCTTCGTTTTGGAGATGAAATTCTTACGAACGGAGATATAGATCGCAAGAAATTGGCGGCTATTGTCTTTGAAGATGAGGAATCGCGAATCAATTTAGAAGAAATCATTCATCCGCTTGTTCGCAAATCTTTCGAAATCCTTGTTGAAAGCGCGAGCGAGGGCGATATCGTAATCAATCAGATTCCATTATTAGTGGAAACACATGGAGCGGAGAGATTCGATCGAGTAATTACTGTCATTTCACCGCTTGAAAAACGAAAAGAACGTTTAAAACTACGCGGATTACCTTCATATGAAATTGAGCGTCGAATTTCGGCGCAAGCCAGCGATGAAGAGCGAATCGAAATTTCTGACTACATAATCGAAAATGACGGCACGGAAGATGATTTACTCCGTGAAGTCGAAGCAACTTTTGAAGAACTCCAGAGAGATATCATCGCATGAGACCGATTTCTGAATTGCAAAGAACGGTCAACCCCTTCAAAGTGATAAGCGATTATGTTCCTTCTGGAGACCAGCCGGCGGCCATTGCGGAGATGGCTAGGCGCATCGAAGCGGGGGAGAAAGATGTTGTTCTCTTAGGTGCAACTGGTACCGGTAAATCGGCAACAACCGCGTGGCTAATTGAGAAACTACAACGTCCAACATTGGTTATGGCGCCTAACAAGACTTTGGCTGCACAGCTTGCAAATGAATTTCGAGAGTTGATGCCAAATAATGCTGTGGAATATTTCGTTTCCTACTACGACTATTACCAACCCGAAGCGTACGTACCTCAATCTGATACTTTCATCGAGAAGGATTCTTCGGTAAATGATGAGGTTGAGCGCCTGCGGCACTCGGCGACAAACTCACTTCTCACAAGGCGTGATGTTATCGTCGTGGCAACTGTTTCTTGCATTTACGGTTTGGGAACTCCACAAGAATATGTAGATCGAATGGTTCGTCTTCGCGTCGGAGATTCAATTGAGCGAAATACCCTCCTTCGAAAGTTTGTGGATATTCAGTACAAACGAAATGACATGGCTTTTGAGCGAGGGACATTTCGAGTTCGCGGGGACACTATCGAAATCATTCCCATGTATGAAGAGCTCGCCGTTCGAATTGAAATGTTTGGTGATGAGATTGAACGCATCACAACGTTGCATCCGCTCACAGGTGAAATTATCCGTGACGAAACGGAAATGTATATTTTCCCTGCAAGCCATTATGCGGCTGGCCCAGAAACAATGAAGCGCGCCATGGGTGGAATCGAAGCCGAGATGGAGGAGCGAGTTAAGCTCTTCGAAAAACAGGGCAAACTTCTTGAGGCCCAGCGATTGCGCATGCGCACAACTTTTGATTTAGAGATGATTCAACAACTTGGTTTTTGCTCTGGGATTGAAAACTATTCACGACATATTGACGATCGAGATCCAGGTTCACCACCACATTGTCTACTTGATTATTTTCCAGAAGATTTTCTGGTTGTTATTGATGAATCACATGTCACTGTCCCGCAGATTGGTGCGATGCACGAAGGGGATGCTGCTCGAAAGCGCACACTTGTCGAGCATGGATTTCGTCTCCCAAGTGCAATGGATAATCGGCCACTTCGTTTTGATGAGTTTGAAGGTAGAAAGGGGCAGACTGTTTATTTGTCAGCCACCCCAGGAAAATACGAAATGGCCAAAGTAGAAAACGATGTCGTGGAGCAAGTCATTCGACCAACTGGATTAGTAGATCCACAGATTCTTGTGAAGCCAATTAAGGGACAGATTGATGACTTGGTCGAACAGATTCGAATTCGTACCGCAAAGAATGAACGCGTTTTAGTCACAACTTTGACGAAAAAAATGTCTGAGGATTTAACAGAATATCTTTTGGGGCTCGGTATAAAAGTTCAGTACCTCCATTCAGAGGTCGACACACTTCGCCGGGTAGAGCTTTTAAGAGAGTTACGCATGGGGGAGTTTGACGTGTTGATTGGAATCAACTTACTCCGTGAAGGCTTAGATTTACCTGAAGTTTCCCTCGTTGCGATACTGGACGCAGACAAGCAGGGCTTCCTCAGGTCTGCGACATCTTTGATTCAAACGATTGGCCGCGCGGCACGAAATGTCTCCGGTGAGGTTCACATGTATGCCGATCAGATGACTGATGCCATGGTTAAGGCAATCGATGAGACAAATAGGCGCCGTGAGAAGCAAGTTGCTTACAATCTAGCAAATGGAATTGACCCTACGCCGCTTCGCAAGAAGATTGCTGATATCACTGATTTGATTTCAAAAGAGATTGAGGACACTGAAGAGACTCTGCCTTGGGGTAAAAAGGGCGCGCTGTCGCCAGGTCTCACACCAAGAGATGTATCGTCTCTTCCTCGACAAGAACTTCGAGCGTTAATTGATTCCCTCACCGACCAGATGAAGAACGCAGCAGGCGATCTTCAATTTGAAGTTGCCGCCCGTTTGAGAGATGAGATTAGAATTTTGAAAAAGGAACTACGAAGTATGGAAGAGGCTGGGGTATGAATTCGGACCGTTTGATAGTGCGGGGCGCCCGCGAACATAATCTTAAGAACGTTTCGATTGATTTGCCCAGAAATTCCCTTATCGTCTTTACAGGTTTATCTGGATCAGGAAAGTCATCCCTAGCTTTCGATACGATCTTTGCAGAAGGTCAACGTAGATACGTCGAGTCACTCTCGGCATACGCACGCCAATTCCTGGGGCAGATGGATAAACCTGATGTAGATTTCATTGAAGGGTTATCGCCGGCGGTCTCTATTGATCAAAAATCAACGAATAGAAACCCGCGCTCTACGGTCGGAACGATCACAGAGGTATACGACTACTTACGTTTGCTTTACGCACGTGCTGGACGCCCGCATTGTCCAAGTTGCGGAAAGCCAATCGCGAAACAAACTCCACAAAATATTGTTGACCAGATTCTTGCTCTCAAGGAAGGCGTTCGCTTCCAAGTTCTAGCGCCAGTTATTAGGGCTCGTAAAGGTGAGTTCGTCGATCTCTTCCGTGAATTCACAACGCAGGGATATTCTCGAGCTCGCGTTGACGGAGTGGTTTATCCACTTGCAGAAATTCCTAAACTCAAGAAGCAGGATAAACACACAATTGAAGTCGTTATCGACCGACTTGCTGTCAAAGCTGATGCAAAAACGAGACTGACGGATTCGATTGAGAACGCCCTTAAGTTAGCAAATGGGTTAGTCATTTTGGATTTTGTAGATTTAGATGAGAAGGATCCTGATAAAGAGAAGGTATTTAGCGAACACATGGCGTGCCATGATTGCGAACTATCCTTTGAAGAAATGGAGCCTCGTTCCTTCTCATTTAACTCACCTTTTGGAGCTTGTCCAGAATGCACTGGCATAGGTACAAAACTTGAGGTGGATCAGGAGCTTGTTATTCCAGATGATTCGATTTCGATTTATGAAGGAGCCATTGCTCCCTGGTCAGGTGGACAATCCTCAGATTATTTTGAGCGACTTCTTGAGGCGTTAGCCAAAGACATCACATTCTCTCTTGATGTTCCATGGAAAAAGATTTCAGTAAAAGCTCGTGAAGCAATTCTTAACGGCTATGAGTACGAGATAAAGATGAAGTACAAAGGTCGCTACGGAACAAAGAATTACACCACTGGTTTCGAGGGAGTTATTCCCTTTATTCACCGTCGACACTCAGAAACTGACAGCGATTACAGCCGTGAAAAGTATGAGGCGTATATGCGTGAGACTCCATGCCCTGCATGTAAAGGCGCACGGTTAAAGCCAGAAGTTCTTGCCGTGACACTTGGCGGAAAGAATATCGCTCAAGTATGTGAACTTTCCATTGGCCAATGCGCCGATTTCCTCAAGAAGATTTCTCTTAATGCGCGCGAGAAGAAGATTGCAGAACGTGTTCTCAAAGAGGTGCACGCCAGATTAGGGTTCCTCCTCGATGTCGGTCTTGACTATCTATCATTAGAGCGCGGAGCAGTAACACTCTCAGGTGGGGAAGCTCAAAGAATTCGCCTCGCAACTCAAATTGGATCGGGGCTAGTAGGTGTTCTCTATGTACTAGATGAACCAAGCATTGGGTTGCATCAAAGGGATAATCGCCGATTAATCGATACCTTGACTAGATTGCGCGATTTAGGCAATACGTTGATTGTGGTCGAGCATGATGAAGACACAATCCGAACCGCTGACTGGATTGTGGATATTGGTCCCGGCGCAGGTGAACATGGCGGGAAGGTAGTTTCATCAGGAAGCTATGAAGACCTCATAGCCGCAAAAGAGTCAATAACTGGTGCTTATTTAGCAGGGCGCATGAAGATTGAAATGCCCGAAGTCCGGAGAGCGCAAGTTAAAGGCAAGGAACTCGTTGTTAAGGATGCAAAAGAGAACAACCTACAAAATATCTCCGTAACTTTCCCACTTGGAAACTTTGTTGCGGTGACGGGAGTTAGTGGTTCTGGTAAATCGACTTTGGTAAATGACATCCTTTATACGGTGTTGGCGAACAAACTTAATGGAGCTCGCATGGTTCCGGGGAGACACAGATCAATATCTGGCCTGGAGAATCTCGACAAAGTTGTACATGTTGATCAATCGCCTATTGGACGTACTCCACGCTCTAATCCTGCCACCTATACCGGCGTTTTCGACAAGGTCCGAGCGCTTTTTGCTGAAACAGCAGAGGCGAAAATAAGAGGATACCAACAGGGACGTTTCTCATTTAACGTGAAAGGTGGTCGATGCGAAAACTGTGCCGGCGATGGCACCATCACGATTGAAATGAACTTCCTGCCTGATGTTTACGTACCTTGCGAAGTTTGTCACGGTGCTCGTTACAACCGTGAAACTCTAGAAGTGCACTACAAAGGAAAAACAATTGCTCAGGTATTGGATATGCCTATCGAGGAGGCGCATGGTTTCTTTGAATCAGTGCCTGCCATCGCTAGGTATCTAAAAACGCTTAACGATGTTGGTCTTGGATATGTACGTCTTGGGCAATCGGCCCCAACCCTGTCTGGCGGTGAGGCTCAACGCGTTAAGTTAGCTACTGAACTTCAACGTCGCTCTACGGGCAGAACAATTTATGTATTGGATGAGCCAACAACCGGATTGCATTTTGAAGATGTTCGTAAACTTTTGATTGTTCTAAATCGCCTCGTCGATTCGGGAAACACTGTCATCGTCATTGAGCACAACTTAGATGTTATTAAATGCGCGGATTGGGTTATCGACATGGGTCCTGAAGGAGGATCAGGAGGCGGCCTCGTCATTGCAGAAGGAACGCCTGAGCAAGTGGCAAAGAATAAGGCCAGCTTCACTGGTCAATACCTTGCCCCATTGCTTAAATAGAGAATTAGAATCCCATGAGTGATCCACAAAGCTATCGCCCTTCAGGCATTCCAACTGATCCTGGGGTTTACCGATTCTTTGATGATAAAGATAAGGTCATATACGTTGGTAAGGCGAAAAACTTAAAGAATCGCTTAACAACGTATTTTGGGTCAAATTTGGCAACCAAAACATATCGCATGGTTCATACGGCGGTTCGTGTTGATTGGACGATTGTAAATACCGAGGTAGAAGCGCTTCAACTGGAGTACACCTGGATAAAGTCATACAACCCTCACTTCAATATTCAATTCAAAGACGATAAGTCCTACCCCTATGTGGCTATAAGCGTTAATGAAAGCTTTCCAAAAATGTTTGTATCACGTCAGAAAAAAGTCAAAGGCGTGAAGTATTACGGACCCTTTGCCCATGCTTGGGCGTTGAGAGCAACATTTGATACGTTGCTGAGAATTTACCCACTTCGTACCTGTAGTGATTCAAATTTTGATCGAGCCGTAAAGAGCAAGAGGCAGTGTTTGCTTGGTGATATCGGCAAGTGTTCTGCTCCGTGCGTAGGCTGGATCTCCCAAGAGGACCATGCAGCCATGGCTAATCGACTAGCGGACTTCTTCTCCTCGGATACGGTTGATATAACAACTCAAGTTGAATCGGAAATGCTTAAGGCATCAGAGAATCAAGAGTTCGAGAGGGCGGCATCGTTACGTGATCAACTTGCTGCGATTCGAAAGTCGAATGAGACGACAGATGTCGCACTTTCAGAAAATGTGACAGCGGATGTAATCGCAATCTATGAAGATGTTACGCATGCCGCCGCCTCGCTTTTTTCTGTGCGCGAAGGACGAATTGTGGGTTCTCGTTCTTGGGTAATTGATTTATCAAATGTACTTGAAGGAGAAGAAGTAGTTGGGGCAACGCTCTCGAAAATATATGCTGATCAAACACCACCTACTGAAATTTTGATTGATCGCGCACTCCTTGAATCTGCTCCATACGAAGAGTGGCTCTCTGCTATGGCGGAGCGAAAGGTTCATATAGCCACACCACAAAGAGGCGATAAATATGAATTAATCCAAACGGTAAAGCGAAATGCTCACCAAGCACTTATTCAATATTTATCAAAACGATCGAGTGACTCTGCTGTTTCTGGAAAGGCTCTTGAGGAAATCTCAGAACTCTTGCAACTTGCTGAGCTCCCACTTCGAATTGAGTGTTTCGACATCTCAAACATTCAGGGTAAACATATGGTGGCCTCGATGGTTGTCTTCGAGGATGGTCGAATAAAGAAGAGTGACTATCGCCGTTTTGCAATTTCAGATGATGAGAATTTTGACGATACTCGGGCTATGCATCACGTTATTACAAGGCGTATGAAGCGTTACTTGGCTGAGAAGGATATTGATTTAGATGAACTTCGAATTGATGGAGGGGCTCGACCAAAGTTTGCCTACCCTCCGCAACTGATCGTTGTAGATGGCGGCCAGCCTCAGGTAGCCGCGGCTGCCAGAGCCCTGGCCGAGCTTGGAATCACTGATGTAGCTCTCTGCGGGCTGGCCAAACGGTTGGAAGAAGTCTGGTTACCCGATTCACCAGATCCCATTATTTTCCCTCGACATAGCGAAGGACTGTATCTACTACAGAGAATTCGTGATGAAGCCCACCGTTTTGCCATCACATTTCATAGGAGCAAGAGATCAAAGGTGATGCTGGAATCCTTGCTTGATGAAATTCCACATTTGGGAGATGTGCGAAGTAAAGCGCTTCTGGCTCGATTCGGCTCAGTTGCTGCTCTTAAGAAAGCACCAATATCAGATATTGCAGAAGTACCTGGCATCGGGGAGAAGATTGCGAGCCTTGTGTTTGAACACCTTCAAGATTCGCAACCAACCGTGGATATTTCAACTGGTGAAATTCTGGATTAGTAAGGCATGATTGGGATATGACAAGCGAAGTCGTGGTTGTAACGGGGATGAGTGGAGCTGGGCGATCTACGGTTGCTCATGCGATGGAAGACCTGGGTTGGTATGTTGTTGATAATCTTCCACCGGCGCTTCTTGCAAATTTATGCGACATGGCGGCTACGACAGTTACGAATATCGCAGTTGTCATCGATGTGCGCGGGCGCCAATTCTTTGATGATTTGAACTTAGCTCTTGCTGAGATTGGTGAACGCGGTATAGCGCGAAGGATTCTCTTTGTGGATGCATCGGATGATGTTTTGATTCGACGCTTTGAATCGACCCGTAGGCCTCACCCGCTGCAGGGCGGAGATCGTATCGTTGATGGAATCACGAAGGAACGTGAGCGTCTTCGCGAAATTCGCTCGATTGCAGACATTGTGATTGATTCTTCGGCTTTGAACATCCACCAGTTAGAAAAGAAAGTTGAAGAACTTTTCCACACCGATGGAGCCGCAGATCTTCGCGTAAATATTCTTTCCTTTGGCTATAAATATGGAATTCCAGTGGACGCTGATTTGGTTATGGATTGTAGATTTATACCAAATCCTCACTGGATTCCAGAACTTCGTCCAATGAATGGGTTGGATAAACCCGTGAGTGATAGCGTCTTAAATGCGGCCAATGTCCAGGAATTTCTTACCCGCTATCAGGCGGTATTTGAAACTATGTCAGAAGGATTTTTCTCTGAGGGGCGAAAATATTTGACCCTCGCAGTTGGATGTACAGGTGGCAAGCATCGAAGTGTTGCAATAGCGGAAGAACTTTCCAGGCGGCTCAATCTTACGCACCAGATTTCTGGCCACACGATTTCCGCGTCATCAATTCACCGGGACCTCGGGCGCGAACTATGAGGCGCGACCCCAAACTTGTTTGCTTGGGGGGTGGCCACGGATTAGCTGCAACGCTCACCGCGGCACGTTCGCTCACGAGTGACATCACGGCGATAGTTACAGTCGCCGACAACGGTGGTTCCAGTGGGCGACTGCGAGAAGAATTCAATTTCCTACCCCCTGGTGATTTGCGGATGGCACTTGCTGCACTTTGCTCAAAGGATGTATGGGGCAAAGAGTGGGCAGATATTTTGCAATATAGATTTACAAGTGAAGGTTCATTAAATGGACACGCACTTGGCAATCTCTTATTAACAGCGCTTTGGGATCGGGATGGTGATCCCGTTGCAGGGATTGCACGAGTTGGAGAGTTACTTAAAATTGTTGGCCGCGTACTTCCAATGGCAGTAGAACCACTTGATATAGAAGCCACTTTTAATACTGCTTCGGGCAGAAAAATAGTCCGCGGTCAGGTTCAAGTTGCTACAGCAAAAGGTCATATTGAATCATTGCGGTTAATCCCAGATTCCCCGCAAGCAACACCTGAAGCAATAGATGCAATCCTGCAAGCTGAATGGCTCACCTTTGGTCCAGGCTCATGGTTTAGTAGCGTGATGCCACACTTCCTACTTCGCGAACAGCTGAGCGCGATTGAGAAATCTTTCGCTAAGAAGATTGTGATTTTTAATCTCCCAGAACCTGCCAGTGAAATGGAATTCGCGGGAGTCAGCGCCGAGGAGCATCTTGAATTGATTCTTTCTCATCTTCCAAATTTCACTCTGGATTACGCAATAGCAGACCCATCCTCCATAGATGAGAGAAGCAGGCTTCAACAAGTGGTTGAGGGTTGTGGGGGAGAGTTGGTCATAGCACCCGTTGCCAAGAGCCCAGGTTCCTATCACCATGATCCGGAAAAATTGGCATTGGCTTTCAGCCACATTTTCCCTTGATGTTTGCTTAGATACTCGCATGGCAATGACTTCATCAGTGAAAGACGAGTTAAGTCGTCTTTCGATTACAAAACCGTGTTGCCGCAAAGCTGAAGTTTCCGCAATCTTGCGATTCGCCGGAGGTCTACATGTGGCTGCGGGAAAGATATTAATAGAAGTCGAATTGGACACTGCGCAAAGTGCCAGACGCCTTCGCAAAGATATCGCCGAAATATTTGGACACGACAGCGAGCTTGCTGTTCTATCGCCAAGCGGCCTTAGAAAAGGAAGTAGATACGTAGTTCGCATCACCTCTGATAGCGAAGCATTGGCAAGACAAACAGGACTCGTCGATGGAAATAATCGCCCTATACGAGGCCTTCCTCCTCAAGTGGTCTCAGCGGGCTTATGCGATGCCGAAGCTGCGTGGCGCGGTGCCTTTCTTGCTCACGGTTCGTTAACAGAACCCGGGCGATCTTCCGCTCTTGAAATTACATGCCCAGGTCCAGAGGCGGCCCTTGCACTTGTAGGTGCTGCAAGGCGTTTGGGAATAGCGGCAAAGGCTCGAGAAGTTCGCGCTGTTGATCGTGTAGTTATTCGAGATGGTGATGCAATTGGAGCGCTTCTAACGAGATTGGGCGCGCATGAAAGTGTTCTAGCTTGGGAGGAGCGCCGGATGCGCCGCGAAGTTCGCGCAACCGCCAATCGCCTTGCCAACTTTGACGATGCAAATCTTCGTCGCTCTGCTCGAGCAGCAGTGGCGGCATCCGCACGAGTTTCACGAGCCATGGAAATTTTGGGCGAAGAAATTCCAGAGCATTTGAAAGAAGCGGGAGAGTTGAGGATTACCCACGGGCAGGCCAGTCTGGAGGAGCTCGGTTCACTAGCTTCACCGCCGATGACAAAGGATGCCATCGCGGGTCGGATTCGCCGTTTACTTGCAATGGCCGATAAGCGGGCTCACGAACTGGGAATACCCGATACTGAGGCAAGCTTGAGCCCAGATTTGCTGGGGGACTAGTCAACAACCCGAAGGTAGCCATCTACGGCTGATAGAGTTCTTCCATACACAACGTTGTGGTTTGCCCTTTAGTTCTGGTCAAGTCTGACCCCTAAAGAGGCCGCTCTTTTCTTAAAATTTACAGAAGCGAGGATTATTGTGGTGCGCGTAGGTATTAATGGTTTTGGACGTATTGGTCGTAATTTTTTCCGTGCAGTACTCACATCAGGTGCAGATATCGAGATTGTTGGAATTAACGATCTGACAGATAACGCGACACTTGCCCACCTCTTGAAGTACGACTCTATTCTTGGACCTTTAGGTCTTCCTGTTACACATGATGACACTTCCATCACAGTAAACGGCAAGAAAATTCGCGTATTTGCTGAGCGCGATCCAGGCGCCTTGCCTTGGGGCGACGTTAAAGCTGACATTGTTATTGAATCGACAGGCTTCTTCACAAAGGCCGCCGATGCTAAGAAGCACATCACGGCCGGTGCAAAGAAAGTCATCATTTCCGCACCTGCGTCAGATGAAGATATTACGATTGTTATGGGTGTAAATCATGAGAATTATGACGCAGCTGCCCACAATGTAATCTCCAACGCATCATGTACGACAAACTGCCTTGCCCCAATGGCGAAGGTTCTTGAAGATGAGTTTGGAATTGTTAAAGGCCTGATGACAACAATTCACGCATACACAAATGATCAATCACTTCAAGATCAGCCACACAAGGATTTGCGCCGCGCTCGCGCCGGGGCTCTTTCAATGATTCCTACTTCGACTGGCGCTGCTAAAGCGATCAGCCTTGTTCTACCAGCGCTCAAAGGCAAGCTAGATGGCTATGCAATGCGCGTGCCAGTTCCAACTGGTTCAGCTACCGATCTGACTGTAGAACTCGCAAGAGAGACAACCGCGGCTGAAATCAACGCAGCAATGAAGAAGGCAGCAGAAGGTCCTCTTAAGGGATACCTGCGCTACACAGAGGATGAAATTGTCTCTGCAGATATCGTTACAGATCCTGCATCATGCATTTTCGACGCTGGACTAACAAAGGTAATCGGCAATCAAGTAAAAGTTCTTGGTTGGTATGACAACGAGTGGGGTTATTCAAACCGCCTTGTTGACCTTGTTGGTTTTGTTGGCGCAAAACTCTAAATCTCTTTTTATATATTGAAGACTGGAAGAAAATGAATGTAGTCTCGCTTGAATCTCTTGATGTTAAAGGGAAGAAAGTCCTCTTGCGTTGCGACCTCAACGTTCCAATTAAAGAGGGAGTCATCAAGGATGACGGGCGCATTCGTGCATCACTTCCGACAATAAAGTACCTCCTCGGTCAGGGTGCAGCGGTAATCATTACCGCTCACCTTGGTCGGCCAAAGGGTGAACGAAAGCCTGAATTCTCTCTTGCTCCTGTTGCCAAGCGCCTTGAGGAACTTCTTGGAAACAGAGTTACTTTTTCTCCAGAGATCATCGGAGCTGACGTATCAAATATTCAATCTGGCGACGTTGTTCTGCTTGAAAATATTCGCTTTGAGGCTGCCGAAACAAGCAAAGATGAAGCAGAACGGCTGACACTTGCAAATGTCTTAGCTTCATATGCAGATGTCTTTGTGTCAGACGGATTTGGCGCAGTACATCGTAAACATGCATCTGTCTTCGATGTTGCAGCCCTTCTTCCACATGCAGCCGGTTATCTCGTAGAAGCTGAAGTTGAAGTTCTTACAAAATTAACTGACAACCCAGTTCGTCCTTACGGAGTGGTTCTTGGCGGAGCAAAAGTATCAGATAAAATCGGTGTTATTTCAAACCTCCTCGATAAAGTGAATGTGTTGGCTATCGGGGGCGGAATGTTATTTACATTTCTAGCCGCGCAAGGCCATGAAATTGGAAAATCACTTGTTGAAGTTGATCTAATCCCAACAGTGAAGGAACTACTTGAACGCGCAGAGAAGCTTGGGGTAAAGCTTTTGCTGCCAAGTGATATTGTCGTGGCTCCAGAGTTTTCCATAGATGCAACGCCCACAATTGTAAACGCGGATGCAATTCCAGCAGATCAGATGGGGCTAGATATTGGGCCGATAAGTGCGCAAGCTTTTGCACAAGCTATTCGCGAATGCCACACAGTGTTTTGGAATGGACCCATGGGAGTTTTTGAATTTCCAAACTTTGCGCACGGAACAAAAGTTGTTGCACAAGCCCTGACGCAGGTCGAGGGACTTTCAGTCGTGGGCGGAGGAGATTCCGCAGCAGCAGTTCGCGCGCTAGGTTTTGCTGATTCTGATTTCGGTTACATCTCAACAGGTGGTGGAGCATCACTTGAGTACCTTGAAGGAAAAGAACTTCCTGGAATTTCTGCTTTAGCCTAATTTCATTCATTTTTATATAAATCAAAGGAGTAAGAATGCGTAAGCCACTCATTGCTGGTAACTGGAAAATGAATCTCAATCATTTAGAGGCGATAGCCGTAACTCAAAAGCTTTCATACTCACTTGAAGATAAGGACTTTGACGCGGTAGACGTTTGCGTAGTTCCACCATTCACTGATATTCGTTCAGTTCAGACTTTGATTGACGGTGATCGCCTACGCCTTCAATACGGCGCTCAAGATATTTCACCTGAGCAATCTGGAGCCTTCACAGGTGATATCTCCGGTTCAATGCTTAACAAATTAGGTTGCACATATGTTGTGATTGGTCACTCAGAACGCCGAGCAATCCATAAGGAAACTGATGCTGTGGTTAACAAGAAGATCAAAGCTGCGCTAGCGAATGAGTTGACACCAATTTTTTGTATTGGCGAGGAGCTCGAAATTCGCGAAGCAGGCACGCATGTAGAGCATGTGCTTAATCAGGTCCGCAATGGATTGGCCGGGTTCCATAAGCCAGAATTGAAGAAGATTGTTTTCGCCTACGAACCTGTTTGGGCAATCGGTACTGGAAAGACTGCTACTCCAGAGGATGCCCAAGAAGTGTGCGCTGCAATCCGCGTCGAGTTATCAAAGATTGGAAGCGATGAAATCGCAGAATCGGCCAAGATTCTCTACGGCGGTTCTGTGAAGTCATCAAATATCGTGGAAATCATGAAGAAGCCCGACGTTGATGGAGCCCTTGTAGGCGGAGCAAGCCTAGATCCTGAGGAATTTGCGCGTATTTGTAAGTTCCACCGCGTCGCATAGGGGCAGTAGAAGTATCGGCAGAGGACTGGGGTATCCTTCTCCAGTTGCAGGTTTCCAAACCTGCAGGATGTATGCCAATTACGAGTAAATATATTATTTAGATCTAGTTTGGAGTAATCGTGGTCCTAGCGCTATCTATCATTTTGGTCATCACCAGTATCTTGATGATCCTTTTGGTCCTTCTTCACAAGGGTAAAGGAAGCGGTCTCTCTGATCTCTTTGGCGGTGGAGTTTCATCCAACTATGGCGGTTCTTCGGTTGTCGAGCGCAACCTAGATCGCATCACAATCGTTGTCGGCGGCCTGTGGTTTGCCGGTGTTGTTGCCCTATCCCTAGTTCTTAAGAAGTAGTCGTTCTTTTTTGTTCTATTAAGTTGAAGGAGTAAGTGATGGCAGGAAGTGCAATTCGCGGAAGTCGTGTTGGCGCTGGCCCAATGGGTGAAGCCGAGCGCGGTGAAGCGATTGGTCGTTTCCGCGTTTCATATTGGTGTGCCAATGGGCACGAGACACGCCCCTCATTTGCTGAGGACGGAACTGTCCAAATTCCCGCCGAATGGGATTGCCCTCGTTGTGGTTACCCAGCTGGCCTAGATAAAAATAAGCCACCGCTACCAGTCAAGAATGAGCCTTATAAGACTCACCTTGCTTATGTTAAGGAACGTCGTACTGAAGCTGAAGCATCAAAGATTCTTGCTGATGCTCTTGCTCATCTTCGCGGGGAAGATTAATCCGCTGATTTAATTGCGTTAAGTAATTCGATAATTCCCGCTTTTCGATTCTTTAGATGGAATCGGATAAGCGGGGATTTTTTTTCTCCTAGAGCTTCTCCGTCACCGAGTGCTTGAGCCATCAGCAAAGTGTGGAACGAGAAGTCTTTACCTGGGATTTCAATATCACTTTCACATTCACCAGTAATTTGGATAAAAGCACCATTTGCTACTCCGCCTTTGTGATACTGACCCGTGGAATGTAAGAATCTAGGACCCCAACCAAAGCTAGTCCCCACTCCGGAAAGTTTGGCAATATTCTGGCGCATCTCCACAATCGCATCATCCACTCCGCGCGCCAAGTAGGCCATGATTGCAACATAATGAGGTTCGTGGCTGATCAACTCTTTAATCTGTCCGTCAATAGTTTTAGCACGTGAATTGGAGAAGACTTGAATATTCTCAGTTTCAAGTGAAGGAGTGAAGTCTGGAACTATATTTTTCCATGAATCAAGGAGAGCGAGGGCTCTAACCTTTGCATCTTGCACATTTGGTTGATCAAATGGATTAATGCGAAGAGGAATAGCAAGAAGAGCGGTAACCCATTCCCATAAAATAAATTGGGCGCCAAGAGGGGCTTCTACAACCACATCTACATCGGCAGGGGAGAAGGCGAATGAAAGAACTGGACCTGCCACACTTGCCTTGCTATTCTCAATTGAAATTGGAAGGAATCCTCTTCCCTCTTTTCCCGTTGATTCTGCAATCAATTGTTCAATCCAATCGGATAACCCAGGCACATTTGATCCAGAATCAGAGAATGAAATATTTTGTTCGCCAGCTTCAAGAATAATTGTGACCAGATCAATCGCTACTGAATTCTCGCCGGCAAAGGAATCTGCCGCCGCTTTCGCATCCAAGAGAAGTGAGGCGACATCAATCCCTAAAGCGGCCGCGGGTACAAGACCAAATGCGCTAAGGACGCTAAACCGCCCGCCTATATTCGGGTCAGCATTAATTACGAAATAATCAAGAGCTCGTGATTCCACATCGAATGGTGAGCCAGGATCTGTAATGATGATGAAATGGTTCTTTGGTTCTAGGCCGGCATCTAGAAGTTTCTTGGTGAAATAAGCTTTTTGGGAGGCAGTCTCTGCAGTGGAACCAGATTTAGATCCCACGATTATTCCAACGTGCGTTAAATCTTGCGGAGTCGAAAATGCAATCTGATCAGGATCTGTTGAATCCAATACTGTCAAAGACTTCTTGTATGTTTTCGCGAGTACCTCAGGCCCCAATGATGAACCGCCCATTCCAGCAAGAATAAACTCTGAAAGACCCTTCTCGGATATCCACTCTTGCAGTTTTGTTAATTCAGGCAACAACTCGAGGCTTTTTGATGGCAGATCAATCCAATTCATTCGGATGCGACTTTCAGCTTCCGCACTCTTGCCCCAAAGAGTGAAATCTTTAGAGGCTAACTTGGGGGCTGCAGCGCGAAGCTGTGCATAAAGAGCTGAATTTCGATCTATTTCCTTTTTAGAAGTAAGGCGAACCATCATTCTTGAACTGCCCCCACATTAGTAAGGAGTTCTTCCCAGGCCTTTTCAAACTTTGCAACACCGTCATCTTCAAGGAAATTTACTACGGAAGTGAAATTGATCCCCGAATCTGCGAGAAGTGAGAATATTTTATGGGCTTGATCAATTTCGCAAGTTATTGTGTCCCCGCGGACGACTCCATGACTACGAACTTCATTGAGAGTTCCCTCAGGCATCGTATTCACGCAGTTTGCCGCTACGAGCTCAATAACGTAACGGGTTGAATCGTAGGACTTATCTTTAACGCCAGTAGAGGCCCAAAGAGGACGTTGCATATTTGCGCCGCGCTCGGCGAGTTTCTGCCAACGTTGCGACTGTACAACGCTGAGATAAGCCTCGTATGCGAGAACTGCATTTGCTATGGCCGCTTTGCCTCGCAATGGGTGGTCTTTGCTAATTGCATCAAGTCTCTTGTCGATATCCGCATCGATTCTGCTAATAAAAAATGATGCAACAGAATGAACGTCACTTACTGAAAGGCCATTTGCTAGCCGCCTTTCAATCCCACGTAAATATGAATCCATCACTGCTATGTATCTATCGACGGAGAAGATCAGCGTCACATTTACGCTGATTCCTTGAGCAGTGAGTTCCTCGATGGCTGGCAATCCATCCAAAGTTGCTGGCACTTTAATGAGAAGGTTCGGACGATTCACCAAGCTATGCAGGTATTTACCTTGTGAAATACTCTCGGAAGTGTCATATGCAAGTCGGGGATCTACTTCTATGCTCACACGACCATCAACTTGATTGGATTCCAAGAAAATAGGTAGAAAGAGATCGCAAGCGCTTCGCACATCGGATGTGGTCAACTCGGTAACGATATCGGTGAGAGAAAGTCCATCTTCTCTGAGGGCCAAAATATCTTCCTTGTACAGGTCAGAACCAGAGATTGCCGCAGAAAATATGCTCGGGTTTGTTGTCACACCAACAACATGTGAACTTTCGATGAGTTGTTCGAGTGAACCTGATTGGAGCCTCTCTCGGGATAGATCATCTAGCCAGATGGAAACTCCAGCAGAGGAAAGGGCTGCGAGTGAATCAGACACTATTTCCCAACTTTCTTAATGGAATGAAGGGCTGCGTTTGCAACGTTCTCTGCTGTAAAGCCATATTTATTGAAGAGAACTCCGGCACTTGCAGATGCTCCGAAGTGTTCTAGAGAGACGGCAATGCCAGCATCACCGATGAGCTCGCGCCACCCAAGAGCGATTCCAGCTTCGATTGATACACGAGCCTTGACACTCGATGGCAGAACAGAATTTCGGTATTCAGGACTTTGTTCAGCGAACCATTCCAAACAAGGCGCGCTTACAACGCGGGCATGAACGCCTTTTGCCGCTAATAACTCTTGCGCGGCAAGTGCGACGTGAACTTCAGAGCCAGTTGCAATAAGAATTACATCAGGCTTTCCAGAAGAATCTGAGAGTACGTATGCACCGTTAGCAACGCCTTCAGCTGACGTGTACTTGCTCCTATCAAGGACGGGAAGATTTTGCCGTGAAAGAGCGAATCCCACAGGTTTCTGTCGCTTGATGACTTCGCGCCAGGCGATACCGGTTTCATTCGCATCGGCAGGGCGAACCATCGAGAAATTCGGTATTGCTCTGAGCGTAGCTATGTGTTCGATTGGCTGATGCGTTGGGCCATCCTCACCGAGACCAATTGAATCGTGGGTCCACACAAAAATTGAAGGGATATCCATAAGAGCGGCAAGTCGAACAGAACCTCTCATGTAATCAGAGAAGACCAGGAAAGTTCCGCCAAATGATTTAGTCAATCCGTGCAAAGCAATACCATTTAGAATTGCGCCCATTGCATGCTCGCGAATTCCAAAATGAATTACGCGACCGTATGGATCGGAATCTTTCATATCACTCGTTGAGGGCAAGAACGAGCGCCCGCCTTCAATCATTGTGTTATTGGACTCGGCAAGATCTGCAGACCCACCCCAAAATTCAGGGAGAGCGCTTGCGATGCCATTAATTATCTTTCCAGATGCTGTACGAGTAGCAACTTCTTTATCAGTTGCAAACACGGGAATTGAAGATTCCCAACCCTCTGGCAACTCTTTATTCCTCAATCGGTTCAACAACGAAGCACGATCTGGATTCGTTGCGCTCCATTTTTCAAAATCAGCTTCCCAAGAGGTTCGGAAAGCTTCACCTCGTGAAATAACTTTACGAGCGTGATCAATGACTTCTTGTGGCGCAGCGAAGAACTCTTCGGGATTCAATCCGAGCGCAATTTTTGTTGCTGCAATTTCTTCCGCGCCGAGTGCGGAGCCATGGGATTTAGCGGTGCCGCGAGCGTTTGGTGCTGGCCAAGCAATCACAGAATGCAAACGGATTAAGGTTGGTTTATCAGATGCCAACTCAGCTTTTGACATGGCTTCTTCGAGTGAATCACGATCAACATCACCATTTTCTTTTGCAGAGACTTCAATGACGCTCCAACCGTAAGCGCGATATCGAGCGCTTACATCCTCTGTGAAAGCCACATGCGTGTCACCCTCAATCGAAATTCTGTTGTCATCATAAATAACTTTGAGATTGCCCAGCGCCTGAGTTCCAGCCAATGAAGAGGCTTCAGCGCTAACGCCTTCTTCCAAATCACCATCAGAACAAATAACCCAAATATTGTGATCGAAAAGTTTTGTCTTAGATTCAGGATCAAATAACCCCTTTTCATACCGCGCGGCCATCGCCATTCCTACTGCTGAGGCGATTCCAGAACCTAGAGGTCCTGTTGTTATCTCTACGCCATTTGTGTGTCCGTACTCCGGGTGGGCTGGAGTCAATGAACCATCTGTTCGAAAGGCTTTTAAGTCATCAATAGTGAGCCCATATCCGGAGAGAAAAAGTTGGATATAGAGAGTGAGGGAGGAGTGGCCACATGAGAGTACGAAGCGATCGCGACCGAGCCAATGCGGATGAAGCGGATCGTGCTTAAGAAAGCGTTGGAAAAGGGTATATGCAACTGGCGCTAGGGACATTGCCGTTCCTGGATGTCCGTGTCCTGCCTTTTGTACTGCGTCGCCTGCAAGCGCTCTAGAAATCGCAACCGCTTTGTCGTCTAATTCATTCCATGCCGCTGACCGAGTAACTGACATTCTGCTCTCCTTGTGAATCCCTGTGTACAGGTTTTTATTTAGTGCTCAACAACTTTGTTGAAAATGCAAAAGACCAAATTGAGGACCACACCAATGTGACTCCAAGTAGATGTGCTCCCACGAGTAGTTCTGGAATCCCCGTGAAATATTGTGTGTATCCAATAAATCCTTGTGCTAAACAAATGCTTAAGAACAGACCAATTTTTTCCGAAGAAAGCTCTTTAGCGCCAGAAGACTCACTTGCTTTAATTAACAACCACAATCCAAATGTGAGAGAGATTAATGCAATGACGCTATCGGCGTGGAGCCATGAAATGGTTCGTGGGTCGACGTGAAAACGCTTTGCCATCGCGTCACCCGCGTGCGGACCACTTCCTGTGACTATCACCCCAAGATTTATAACCACAAGCGTCAGAAGGACAAGTACTCGGCCATAAGTTTTAGTTAAGGGTTGCAAAGTTACTTGTGGCTTGCCAAGCATTCTTTGTCGGAATGAAATCGAAGCCGCGATTAATACAATGGAAAGAAGAAAGTGAGCACTGACTGCAAACGGATTGAGGTGAGTCAAAACGGAAATTCCACCCACAACAATTTGCGCGACGATACCTAAGAATTGCACTGCGGCCATCCACCCAAGAATCTTTGAGTCATTGCGATTGCGGCCCCATTTAAAATATCCAATGATTGCTGCAAAAATCGCCACGATGAGAAAGAAGGTCAGCAAGCGATTTCCGAACTCAATCCAGGAGTGCAATTGACCTTGTGCTTGGTGGGGGACTGGGGTGTATGAACCAGGGGTGCACTGAGGCCAAGTCGGACAACCTAAGCCCGATCCTGTGAGACGAACGGCGCCACCAGTGACAACGATCCCCATCTGGGTTACAACCAAGAATGTATAGATAAGCCGTTTCACGCTCGTAGCCTATGGCTAACTTGCTCCTACCAGTCAGTCTGAGGGGTAGGTTGGCGAGAGTCCTGGATTCGCAAAATTGAGTCATTTACGCAACACTTCTGTTGTGAAAAAGAATGAGCCAGATAAGACCAGAGACTTGGTCGCACGTGCCATTCTTGAGCGTGGACCGGCTACCGCGGTCGATTTGGCAGCCAGACTCTCCATCACGCCGGCCGGAATCCGGCGCCACTTGGACGGGTTGGTTGCGGACGGGATCTTGGAATCGCGAGAAGCTCACGTTACAAGTTCAAATATGCGAGGTCGCGGGCGACCGTCAAAAGTTTTTGTCATGACTGATGGTGGTAGAGAGAAGTTCGAACATTCTTATGACGACTTAGCTGTTTCTGCTCTTAAATTTATGGCGAGCAAGAATGGTGCACACCTTGTGAGTGAGTTTGCACAGTTACGCGCAGAAGAGATCGAACGTAAGGCGTTAAAGAAGGTAGCCTCCAAGGGTTCAATTAACTCACGAGTCGATGCGCTCACAGAGCACCTTTGTTCTGAAGGTTATTCGGCAACTTCAAACGCGCGGGGAAGTGGATTAGAAATTTGTCAACACCACTGTCCAGTTGCGCACGTTGCTGCAGAATTTCCAGAGTTATGTGAGGCCGAAACAGAAGTTATCTCTCGTATGTTAGGTACTCACGTACAACGTCTTGCAACAATCGCAAACGGAGATGGTGTTTGCACAACTTTTATTCCTAACAATGCAAGTGTTTTAAAGCAATCTGGTCTACTAAAAACAACACGGGGAGCCTAAAGTGAGTAATACGACTGCACATCCAGAGCTAGACGGAATCGGCAATTATGAATATGGCTGGGCTGACTCAACGGATGCTGGCAAAGACTCAAAGCGTGGACTTAGCGAAGCAGTAGTACGCGACATCTCCAGCAAGAAGAGTGAGCCACAGTGGATGCTGGATATGCGTTTGAAAGGCTTAGACCTCTTTGATAAAAAGCCGATGCCGAACTGGGGATCAGATCTCTCTGGAGTGTTTTTCGATAAAATTAAATACTTCGTTCGCAGTACTGAAGGCCAAGCTCAAACTTGGGAAGATTTGCCAGAAGATATTCGCAATACATATGACCGCCTGGGAATTCCAGAGGCAGAGCGAAATCGTTTGGTTGCCGGTGTCGCAGCCCAATATGAATCTGAAGTTGTCTACCACTCGATTCGTGAAGACTTAGAGGCGCAGGGAGTTATTTTTGTAGATACAGACACTGGCCTTCGTGAACACGAAGAGCTATTTAGAGAGTATTTCGGCTCGGTAATCCCTGTCGGTGATAACAAGTTTGCAGCGCTGAATACATCCGTGTGGTCAGGCGGCTCCTTTATTTATGTGCCAAAAGGTGTGAAGGTAGATATCCCTCTTCAAGCTTATTTCCGCATTAATACAGAGAACATGGGTCAGTTCGAGCGGACATTGATTATTGCTGATGAAGATTCATACATTCACTATGTTGAAGGCTGCACGGCTCCGATCTATTCTTCCGATTCTCTGCACTCAGCTGTTGTAGAAATCATCGTAAAGAAAAATGCTCGAGTCAGATACACCACAATCCAAAACTGGTCTAACAACGTTTACAACCTTGTCACAAAGAGAGCAACATGTGCCGAAGGTGCAACCATGGAGTGGATCGATGGAAATATCGGCTCTAAAGTAACGATGAAATATCCCGCAGTATTCTTGATGGGACCGCATTCAAAAGGTGAAACTCTCTCCATCGCATTTGCTGGAGCCGGACAACACCAAGATGCCGGAGCAAAGATGGTTCATGCCGCTCCATATACATCTTCGTCAATCATCTCAAAGTCAGTTGCTCGCGGAGGAGGAAGAACTTCATACCGTGGACTCATTCAGGTTCAAGACGGCGCTCATCACTCTGCCTCGACAGTAAAGTGCGATGCTCTATTAATTGACACGATCTCTCGCTCTGATACATATCCGTATGTTGATATTCGCGAAGATGATGTTTCAATGGGTCACGAAGCGACTGTTTCAAGAATTAGCGATGACCAGCTCTTTTATCTAATGTCTCGCGGGATGGAAGAAGACGAAGCAATGGCAATGATTGTCCGCGGCTTCATCGAACCAATTGCTCGCGAACTTCCTATGGAATACGCGCTGGAACTTAACCGCCTCATTGAACTTCAGATGGAAGGTGCAGTCGGCTAATGTCGTTGAATTCAAATCTTCTAGAATCACACACGCCTACCAGCCGTGAGGAGCTTTGGCGATTTACGCCTCTGGCAAAACTTCGTGGCCTTCATGATCTTGACGTTTCGTTAAGTTCGCGCGTTTCATTAGGAGCTGGAGTAGAACACTCAGGCCTTTCAATATCAATCGTTGATGCAGCGGATGCTCCAAGTAACTCTGAGACAAATGATCTGGTCTCTATGCGAGTTCGTGAGTTATCCACCAAAGTTCTCAAGGTTGAAGTAGACAAGAATTGTGAAATTGCAGTTCCAATCTTTTTAACAAGAACGGTTGAATCACTCGATCCGGAAGTTTCAAGAACTGTGATACACCTCGGCGCAAATAGCCGGGCCACTATCGTTGTGGAAAATACTGGGTCAATCACTTTGGCTGAAGAAATCATTATCACGCTAGATGCAGGGTCTACGCTCAATTTTGTATCGCTACAAGAGTGGGAGAACGACGCTGTCCATCTCGGACACCACCACGCAATTATCGGTAAAGATGCATCTTTCATTTCAACAGTTATTACTTTGGGAGGATCACTTGTTCGCCTTCTTCCTACAGTTGAATATGCAGGGCCAGGCTCAAGTGCGGAACTCTCTGGAATCTATTTTGCAACAAGTGGCCAACATATGGAACATCGCATCCATGTTGATCACAATTTGCCTCATGCAAAATCCCGAGTTAATTACAAAGGTGCATTGAGTGGTGATAAGGCGCGAACTGTGTGGTTCGGAGACGTCTTCATCCACGCAAATGCCGAAGGAACAGATACGTATGAAGTAAATCGCAATCTCCTACTTTCTGATGGAGCACGAGCTGATTCTGTGCCAAATCTTGAAATCGAGACAGGCGAAATTGTTGGCGCTGGACACGCAAGTACGACTGGCCGCTTTGATGATGAACAGCTTTTCTACCTCGAGTCCCGAGGTATTCCAGCAAACATTGCTCGTCAATTGGTAATCCGGGGTTTCTTCTTAGAAATCGTTGCAAAGCTTGGATTGCCAGAAATTGAAGAGAGAATTATGTTGCGCATCGAGGATGAGTTGGAAAAGGCTTCGGCATGACAACAACAATTAATAAGGCAGAACTGATAGAGGGAAAGCCAAAGCAAGTTAACCTGGATGGAACACCGGTATGCGTTGTTAAAGTCCAGGGTGCTATTTACGCGGTCGCTGATACGTGTTCGCATTCGGATGCATCGCTCTCAGAAGGAGATGTCACAGACTTCAAAATTGAATGTTGGCTTCATGGTGCTGAATTTGATCTACGCACAGGTGAGGCACTTACTCCACCAGCAGTACAAGCCCTAGAAACATTTACCGTTACAGATAACGGCGAGACAGTAGAGATCGGATAAAACATGAGCACATTAGAAATCAAAAACCTACAAGTAGCTGTTTCTACGGATGAAGGAATGAAACAAATTCTTCGTGGAGTTGACTTAACCATTAAGTCAGGCGAGACCCATGCAATTATGGGACCAAATGGATCTGGCAAATCTACTCTTGCATATTCCATAGCCGGACATCCAAAGTACACAGTCACTGGGGGATCTGTCCTTCTTGATGGTGTTGACGTTCTTGAAATGCGTGTGGATGAACGCGCCAAGGCGGGCTTATTTCTTGCAATGCAATATCCCGTAGAGGTTCCTGGAGTTTCTGTCTCCAACTTCTTGCGAACAGCAGCAACAGCCATACGCGGTGAAGCGCCAAAAGTTCGTACATGGGTCGGAGAAGTGAAAGAGGCAATGGCTTCTTTGAATATGGATCCTGCCTTCGCAGAACGAAACGTAAATGAAGGATTCTCCGGCGGAGAAAAGAAGCGCCATGAGATCTTGCAGATGGAACTCTTAAAGCCAAAGATTGCAATTTTGGATGAGACAGATTCTGGTCTTGACGTTGACGCGCTCAGAATCGTCTCTGAGGGTGTCAATCGCGTAAAAGAGTCACACGATATTGGAATTATGCTCATCACTCACTACACGCGCATCTTGCGTTACATCAAGCCAGATTTCGTTCACGTCTTTGCTGCAGGCCGCATCGTGGAAGAAGGCGGAGCTGAACTGGCCGACAAGCTTGAAGAGAAGGGATATGCAGAGTACGTAACTGCATAAATCACTAATGAAGACGACTGCGCTAAATGCACAAGTGTTGAAGGCTGATTTTCCAATCCTTCAACGCGAGATGCGCGGTGGAAAGAAATTGACTTATCTCGACAGCGGAGCGACAAGCCAAAAGCCTCTCTCGGTTATTGATGCCCAGTCAAATTTTTACAAGACTAAAAATGCTGCCGTACACAGGGGAGCCCATCTTCTTGCTGAAGAAGCGGATGAAGCCTACGAAGGTGCGCGAAAGATTGTGGCGGATTTTCTTGGCGCACACGTTGACGAAGTAATTTTTACAAAGAGCGCTACAGAGAGTTTGAATGCAATTGCCTATTCTTTTGGGAACGCAGAAGCGGGCTCCAAATTCGCTCTCAAGAAGGGTGATTCAATTGTTGTGACCGAAATGGAACATCATGCGAATCTGATTCCTTGGCAGCAATTGGCCCGTCGTACCGGGGCGACTCTTAAGTGGATTCCTATTACCGACGAGGGAAGGCTCGACTATTCGATTTTAGATGGCATCATAGATTCGACAACTAGGGTTGTAGCTTTCACACATCAGTCCAATGTTCTAGGGACGATTAACGATGTTAGTAAGTTGGTGGAAGCGGCAAAGAAGGTTTCAGCGATCACGGTTCTAGATGCATGCCAATCTGCACCTCACTTTGCAATTGATGTAAAAAAGTTAGGCGTAGACCTGCTTGCATTCTCGGGGCACAAGGCACTTGGCCCAACTGGAATTGGTATTTTGTGGGGAAGATCAGAAATTCTTGAAGAGATGGAACCTTTTCTCTTTGGCGGCTCAATGATCGAAACTGTAACGATGACTGATGCAACATGGGCTCGAGCACCTCGAAAATTTGAAGCAGGAGTACCAAACATGGCTGGCGCTGTTGGACTTGGGGCTGCTCTTGAATATCTCACTTCTTTGGGGATGGAGAATGTTCACGCATGGGAGATGGAGTTAACCCAGTATGCGCTGGATAAGATTTCGAATATGCCCGGATTGAAAGTTATCGGACCGCTAGATGCTGTAGACAGAGGTGCTGTAATTTCATTCACTGTTGAAGGTATTCACCCTCACGATGTCGGGCAAGTTCTTGATCAACATGGAATTGCTGTGCGTACTGGACATCACTGTGCTTGGCCGCTCATGAAGAAGTTTGGCATTGCAGGCACCACTCGGGCCTCCTTTTATATCTATAACACATTGGAAGATATCGACAACTTGGTAGTAGGTATCAAGTCAGCACAAGAATTTTTCAAGGTAGGTTAGTCGCAGATGGAATTGAATTCTCTATATCAAGAAGTCATTTTGGATCACTACAAACGTCCTCACCATAAAGGCTTGAGTGAACTTAAGGATATTCAAGTTCATCATGTCAATCCAAGCTGCGGAGATGAAGTTACTCTCAATCTATCAATTTCAGGGGGTATCGTTTCTGATATTTCTTGGGATGGAGTGGGATGTTCGATTTCGCAGGCAAGTACATCGATTATGACTGATTTGGTATTAGGACAAACGGTGGCTCACGCTTATAAAATATTGGATAACTTTTCTGAGTTAATGGCAAGCAAAGGCACGATGGTTGGCGATGAAGCTCTTCTCGATGATGCTGTTGCACTCGCCGGAGTTTCAAAGTTTCCAGCACGCGTAAAATGCGCACTGCTGGGGTGGATGGCATTTAAAGATGCCTCTGTTCAAGCTATAGATGGATCGGAGAAAGCATGACAAAGATGGCTTCCGTAGACGACATAACTGAAGCGATGAAGGATGTAATTGATCCCGAGTTGGGCATTAATGTCATCGATCTTGGACTGGTTTATGATCTTCGAGTTGATGAGGGGAATGTCGCAATATTAGATATGACTCTTACATCTGCAGCATGCCCGCTACAAGATGTTATCGAAGATCAAACCCGTTCGGTCCTACAAGACCTAACGAGTGATGTGAAGATCAACTGGGTGTGGATGCCACCTTGGGCTCCAAATAAAATTACCGACGATGGAAGAGAACAATTACGTTCAATTGGATTTACGGTCTGATATCGCTTTTTGTTCGGAGTCAAAGTAAACAGTTTTCTTCTGAATAGTCTCTCGCCCTGCGTTTGCGACAATAACGGCGATATAGGGGAGTAGTAGCGCCCCTGAAAGTGCTATCCATCGATAAGGACTTGGAAGAATTACCGTCAAAATAAAACAAGCCGTCCTAATCATCATCGAAATAAAGTAGCGACGTGCCCGACCTGATTGATCCTTGGTCAGACTCTCTTGCGCTGAAGTAATGCTTATTGGCTCTTCTTTACCCATAGATACGATTATAGGTGCGCGCAGGATAGGTATTAGCACTACTTCTGACGAGGCGAATGCATGGATACGGACTAGTAACAGGTATTTTTCTCCTTATGAGCGAAGCCACAGTAGGACGGTTGGTCCTTGTAACAGGCGGCAATCGTGGAATTGGCTTATCAATAGCGCGAGCATTTGCAGCAAATGGCGACACAGTTGTCGTTTCTCACCGGTCTGGAAGCGCCCCGGATGGACTCAGCGGCGTAGTTATGGATGTCACAAGTTCAGAAAGTGTCGCAGCTGCTTTTAAAGAAGTGGAAGCGCAATTTGGAACCGTCGATGTCTTGATTGCAAATGCGGGGATCACAAAGGATGGACTCTCGCTTCGAATGAGCGATGATGATTTTGAAGATGTCGTGAACACAAATTTAACTGGAGCTTTTAGAACTGCTCAAAAAGCGCTATCTGGAATGATGAAGAAGAAGAATGGGCGAGTTATTTTTATTGGCTCAGTAGTTGGGCTTCTTGGCTCCTCAGGGCAAGTTAATTATGCATCCACTAAAAGCGGTTTGGTCGGGATGGCTCGATCATTTGCAAGGGAATACGGCAGCCGCAATATCACATTCAACGTAATTGCTCCCGGATTTGTTGAGACAGATATGACCTCCGTGCTTTCAGATGAACTGCGCGGAAAGTATATTTCGCAGATACCCTTAGGGAGATTTTGTTCGCCAGAAGAAATCGCAGGAGTGGCTACATTCCTTGCGTCTAAAGAAGCTGCATACATCACGGGGGCAGTCATTCCCGTTGATGGTGGATTAGGAATGGGGCACTAATGGGACTTCTCACAGATAAGAACATTGTAGTAACCGGAGTTCTGACGGATGGGTCAATTGCGTTTCATATTGCACGCCTTGCGCAGGAGGAAGGCGCAAACGTCATTCTCACCGGCTTTGGTCGAGGCTTATCTTTAACAACACGCATTGCATCGCGTTTGCCTAAGCCCGTACAGGTTTTGGAGTTAGACGTTACTAATCAGGAACACCTTGATACATTCGCAAAAAAAGTAAGTGAACACATGCCCCATATTGATGGAGTTGTTCATTCGATCGCATTTGCTCCAGAAACAGCTCTTGGGGGCAAGTTCCTGCAAACTATGTGGGAAGATGTTTCTACCGCTGTTCAGGTTTCTGCGTTTTCATTAAAGTCGTTAGTGGTGGCGTGCCGCCCATTGTTTAAACCAGAAGGTGCAAGTGTCGTAGGTCTAGATTTTGATGCTCAGATTGCCTACCCCGCTTACGACTGGATGGGCGTTTCCAAGGCTGCTCTTGAATCAACCACAAGGTATCTCGCGCGCGAACTTGGAAAAGAAAATATTCGAGTTAACTTGATCGCGGCCGGGCCTCTCAAGACAATTGCAGCAAAATCAATTCCAGGCTTTGAAATGTTTGAACACCTTTGGGACCAGCGAGCCCCGCTCAAGTGGGATGTTTCAGACCCTGTTCCATCCGCTCAAGGGGTATGTGCCTTGCTTTCAGACTGGTTCCCCAAGACGACTGGCGAGATCATTCATGTAGATGGCGGTTTCCACGCAGTCGCTGGGTAATTTCAGTCAGATTTCAGGATTCAGGCGCCCTCGGCTAGTATTGGTCCATCAAGTGGAGTTAGCCGCTCCCACCTCGATTATTTGAGTGCTCCCGCACCTCCTTCACGGAGTCGGTGGGCCGAATAATCTGGTCAAGAACTCCGTAAGGAGATTATGTGCCTGCGCCATTTATGGCGTTTTGGTTAATAATGCGGCAAACCCACCTGTAAGCAGTGAACTCTATTCATTTACGGGAAGGTTGCAGTTATCAGCGCAGATTTACGAATCAACGATCGAATTCGTGTTCCACAAGTTCGTTTGATTGGTTATTCAGGTGAGCAAATCGGTATCGTCGACATCGATACTGCAATGCAAATGGCTGATGAGGTTGGTTTAGATCTCGTCGAAATTTCACCAGATGCCAATCCGCCAGTGTGCAAAGTGATGGATTTCGGAAAATACAAGTACGAACTAGCACAAAAAGTACGCGAGGCACGACAGAACCAAACTCATATCGTTGTGAAAGAGATGCGACTTGGACTGAAGATCGAACCACATGATTACGAAACAAAACGTAATCATATTGAGAAGTTTCTCAAGGGTGGCGACAAGGTAAAGGTAACTGTTCAGTTCCGTGGAAGAGAGCAAACTCGTCCAGAGATGGGTTACCGTCTTTTGATGAAACTCGCCGAGGAGTTAGTAGAACTTGCTGTTGTTGAATTCGCTCCTAAAAAAGAGGGACGAAGCATGACAATGGTGTTGGGGCCAACTGTGAAGAAGGCGTCACAAAAAACATCTGCTAAGAAACCGAAGGCTGCACCACTACAGGCTTCAGCTGCTGCGGAAATCAGCGCTGAGAAGGAAACTGAAGTAGCTCAGTAACGAGCCACTCAGTTAAGACAGGGAGAAATACATGCCAAAGATGAAGACCCACAGTGGGGCGAAGAAAACCTTCCGCCTTACCGGTACAGGCAAGGTCATGCACGAGCGCGCAGGAAAGCGCCACCTTTTGGAACGCAAGTCTTCTCGCGTCACACGACGCTTGAGTAAAGACGGCGTTGCAAAAGCTCCATCAGCATTTACAGCCAAGCGCATGCTTGGGTTGAAGTAAGGGGTAGCGACAAATGGCAAGAGTTAAGCGCGGTATGCATGCGGCGAAAAAGCGCCGTACAACACTAGAGCGTGCCTCTGGTTATCGTGGTCAACGTTCACGTCTTTTCTCAAAGGCGAAAGAACAAGTTACCCACTCAATGGTTTATGCCTTCGACCACCGCAAGGATAAGAAGGGTGACTTCCGCAGACTTTGGATTCAACGTATTAATGCTGGCGTGCGCGCACACGGCATGACATACAACCGTTTCATTCAAGGCTTGAAGGAAGCTGGCGTTGAAGTTGATCGTCGCCTTCTTTCAGAGCTCGCTACAAACGATCCTGCTGCATTTGCATCACTCGTTGAGGTAGCTCGCAAGCACGTAACAGTTTAAGTTCTAATGTCTCATCAAGAGATTTCGAGCCTTCATTCGCCTCACGTTGAGCGAGTGAAGGCTCTTTTGGGTTCTCGTGGGAAGAAGATTAGAACCGCAGAGCATGTATTTGTTGCCGACGGCATGCAATCTCTCCGTGGAGCGCTACAGCCTAAGACTAAGTTTGCACCGCACATTCAAAAAATATTTGTAACAGCGGAAGGCCGAGCCAAGCTCGAAAGCGAGTTAGGTGAGCAGATGGAACCATTTGATGTGGTGAATGTCAGCGACGCAGTGATGAATGCAATGACAGAAACTCAATCACCACAAGGAGTTCTTGCGTTATGTAAGTATTTACCTCATGACTTAGGCTCGATTTCAACGGCCAAGAAGATTGCCTATTTTTGGCAACTACAAGATCCGGGTAATGCAGGAACTGCTATTCGGACGGCAGATGCTTGCGGTTTCGATGCTGTAGTTTTTTCCGATTTAAGTGTTGATGTTTATAGCCCGAAAGTTGTCAGATCTACCGCGGGGTCTCTTTGGAATATTCCTGTCGTAGAAGGGATTGCATTAGAGGCGTTGGTGGAGTGGGCCGGAGAAAAAGCTATCTATGCTTTCGACGGAAACGGTGAGATTTCCCTTGGAGATGTGCCTGCAAGTGGCGAGGTTATTGCTGTTTTTGGAAATGAAGCCCGAGGGTTACCAGACCTGCCATCTACAATTAAGACCGTAAGCATCCCAATGAAGGGGCATGCTGAAAGTTTCAATGTTGCCAGCGCAGCCGCAATCGTAATGTTCCACTTATCCTGATAAGTATTGAGTAAGATTCGAGCACTATGAGCCTTTCTACCTCTGCGATTGATGATGCGCTAAAAAGCGCTGTCGCAGCTATCAAAGGCGCCAGAACATTAGACGAGCTCAAAGCAGTAAAAATCGAGCATGTAGGGGACAAATCCCCAATTTCGAAACTTAACCAAAGTCTCGGAAAATTGGAGCCTTCAGATAGAGCTGAATTTGGCAAGATCTTGGGGCAAGCAAAAGCTGAAATTGGAGCAGGTTTCGCAGAGCAACAATCGAAGTTAGAAGTAGAACGTGATGCAAAAGTTCTCCTTGAAGAGGTTGTAGATGTCACTCTTCCGGCGAGCAATGCGCACGTCGGTGGACTACACCCCCTGACCGTTATTAAGAATGAAGTTTCCGATTACTTCCTAAGCCTTGGGTATTCAATTGCAGAAGGCCCCGAATTGGAAGCGGGATGGTTAAATTTTGATTCTTTGAATATTCCGGCAGACCACCCTGCACGAACAATGCAAGATACATTTTTCATAGAACCATTGGAATCAGGGCTAGTTCTACGGACACACACCTCGCCTGTTCAAATGCGAACGATGCTCACACAAGAGCCTCCAATTTTTATTGTTTCACCTGGACGAACATTTAGAGCGGATGAATTGGATGTAACTCATAGTCCAGTTTTCAGCCAAGTAGAGGGGCTCGTTGTCGACAAGGGCATCACGATGGCTCATCTCAAGGGCACACTTGATGACTTTGCTATGAAGATGTTTGGTCCTTCAGCTATTACGCGTTTGCGTCCCTCGTTTTTTCCTTTTACCGAACCTAGCGCTGAAGTTGACGTGTGGTTTAACAATCGCTGGATTGAGTGGGGTGGTTGCGGGATGGTTAATCCGCGAGTTCTTGAGACTGCTGGAATCGATACAAATGTTTATAGTGGTTTTGCATTCGGAATGGGTCTAGAGCGAACTCTGATGGTTCGCCAAGGCATTAAGGATATGCACGACATCGTTGAGGGTGACATTCGATTCAGTCGTTCATTTGGATTGGGTTTGTGATGCGCGCGCCACGTTCCTGGATATCTGAATATGTAAATCTCACGCCTTCAATTACGGATGAAGAAATTTCAGCAGCGCTGGTAAGAGTGGGCTTTGAAGTAGAAGAAGTAATCGTTCAGGGGGCCGACCTTACTGGACCACTCGTTGTGGGTGAAGTAATTTCCATTGTCCAGGTTGAAGGTCAAAAGAAACCGATTAGATATGTCGGTTTAAATTGCGGAGATGGACAAACACGTTTTGTCATCTGCGGGGCAGAAAATTTCAAGGTTGGTGACTTAGTTGTCGTTGCTCTTCCAGGAGCGGTCTTGCCAGGAGATTTCTCTATTGCTGCTCGTGAAACTTACGGACATACGTCAAATGGAATGATTTGTTCTTCAAAGGAACTTGGCCTAGGTGAGGATCATTCAGGAATTATTGTTTTACCTCTCGATTCTTCGCTACCGGGTGACGATGCAATCTCGCTCCTCCAGATAAACGATACGATTTTTGATGTTGCAGTCAATCCTGATCGTGGTTACGCGCTGAGTTTGCGTGGAATTGCACGTGAGGTTGCGGCTTCGTTGAACCTATCTTTCACCGACCCAATCGAAAGCGCTAAAAAGATTACTTTCGTTGAGACCGGTGTGCCAGTTGAAGCAAAGATTTCTGATGGCGCCATGGTGATGTTCCTGCGAACTATTTCTAATTTCGACCCGGCCGCTAACTCGCCACTTTGGATGACTCGCAGAATAGAGAAATGCGGAATGCGAGCAATCTCCTTGGCCGTGGATGTGACAAATTATGTGATGATGGAGCTAGGCCAACCTTTGCACGCTTTCGATGCTGATCAAGTGAGTGATTTCCTTGAAATTCGCCTGGCCGGCAAATCTAAGTCGCTGAAGACATTGGATGGACAAGAAAGAGTTCTAGATAGCGATGACCTTGTTGTTGCAGATTCCAAGAAAGTTTTGGCCTTAGCGGGAACAATGGGTGGACTTGATTCGGAGATCACCGAGAAAACAACGCGCATCGCCGTTGAAGCCGTTCGATTCGATCAGATTTCCATTGCGAAGAATTCTCGGAGACATAAATTATCAACTGAAGCATCTAGGCGTTTAGAGCGTGGCGTAGATCCTTCACTTGCAGAGTTTGCCTCTGCAAGGGCCGCAGCACTGCTTGTCGAACTTAGCAATGCGACGTATGTGGGGACTTCTACGCAAGGGAAGGCAACATATCTGCCGATAGTGGAATTAGATCCAGAATATGTTGGGGCGCGAATTGGCTTGGAAATTTCTTCAGAGCTTGTGAAGGAAAAACTAGAGCTTGTTGGTTGCGATGTGACTATAGAGAATGGAAAGTTTTATGTTGACCCACCTTCGTGGCGCGTGGAACTTCTCTCGCCTGCCGATCTGACTGAAGAGGTCGCCCGTAATATTGGTTACGACAAGATTCCTTCAATACTTCCGCCTCGTAAGACGGTGGCCGAGCTAACACCTTCGCAGAAGCGTCGCAGAGTTTTAGCGCAATCATTAGTCGCGCGCGGTTACGTCGAAGTGATGACATTTCCTTTTGTAAACGAAGCTCTGATTGCTCGTATGGGATTCGTAGGTGCTCGCGCAGAGTCATACAGAATCGCTAATCCGATGTCCGAAGATCAACCACTCTTGCGCCCACATCTGCTTCCAGGTTTGCTAGAAGCAGCAAAACGAAATTATGGTCGTGGTTTCAAAGACTTCTCAATTTTCGAAATGGGTTTGATTTTCAGAAAGAGTATCGATTTAAAGACGGGTCTTTTTCCGCAAATTGGATCTAGACCTGATGCTGCAAGTATCAAGGAAATTTTTGAATCGGTTCCAACACAACTCTCATTCATTTGTGGTGTTCAAGTGGGTCGCATCGCCAGCGAAAGCTGGAAGGGAAAGGCCAGAAATTACGAATGGACTGATGCGGTTGGGGAAGTGGAAACCATCCTGCGCCAAATGAATTTAACGTGGGAGATAAAGCGCTCGGATTTGGCGCCATGGCACCCAGGTCGTTGTGCCGAATTTATTGTTGATGGCAAGGCTGTTGCACATGCCGGAGAATTGCACCCGCGTGTAATTGCAGAGTTCGGATTACCTGCTAGATCTGGAGCCTGGGGTTTAAACCTAGACGCGCTGCCTGTTTCTCCACTTGTTACACCTGAACCAATTGTGGTCATGCCTGCCGCGGTACAAGATTTGGCACTTGTCGTTGACTCAAACGTTTCTTCACAAGATATCCAAGCGGCTTTGATCGAAGGAGCTGGGGAATTGCTGGAATCCATTACGCTCTTTGATCGATATGAAGCACTTGGTGACGGGAAAGTTTCACTTGCATTTACATTGGTCTTTAGGGCTGGGGATCGCACGCTTACGGCTGCTGAAGTTTCTGGGTTTAAAGAGAGCGCAGCGGCAGTTGCTGGCTCAAAATGGGGCGCCACGATTCGTTCATAGCTTTATATCGTTATGTTTCTTATGAATATTCATGCATAATTATGCATAAGATTGCATAATTATACTATCTGGCTTATTCTAGTCCCATGAAAGTCGGAATCGTCGGAGCTAGTGGTTATTCAGGTGGAGAGCTCATTCGCTTGATCAACAACCATCCAAAATTTGAAATCGAGTACTTGGCTGCGGCAAGCAGCGCGGGGGAGCGAGTCACCTCCGTCCACCCTCATTTGGTCAATTTAGCCGAACAGCTCTTTGAAGAAACTTCTTTAGAAGGTATGAAACGTTGTGAACTTATTTTCTTTGCGCTACCTCATGGTGCGTCAGCCGATTGGATCGCGAAACTTCCTGAAAGCACCAAGGTTGTAGATCTCGGAGCTGATTTTCGACTCGAGGATCAAAGTCAATGGGAGAAGTATTACGGTGGAAATTACGCTGGCTCATTGCCATATGGGCTCCCTGAACTTCCAGGCAATAGAGCGCTAGTGGCTGGTTCCACTCGTGTCGCTAATCCGGGATGTTATGCAACTGCCATAACTCTTGGAGTCTTACCTGCTATTTCACACGGGTTGATTAATTCAGAAGATATTGTTGTTGTGGCAGCTTCGGGAACAACAGGAGCAGGACGCGCTGTGAAAGTGAACCTTTTGGCTAGTGAAGTCTCAAATTCACTTTCGTCATACAAATTTGGTGGAGTACATCAACACACGCCTGAAATTGAGCAGTCACTCGAAAAGATTTCTGGAAGAAAAGTAAAAGTTTCTTTCACGCCAATATTGGCACCAATGCCTCGCGGAATTCTGGCCACAATCACTGCGATATTGAAAGCTCCTGTTGATACAAATAAGGCACATGAAATATATAGCGGTGCTTTTTCCGGTGAAGAATTTGTTCATGTATTACCGATTGGTCAAATGCCTCAAACGGCTGCTGTTACTGGAAGCAATGCAGCTCAAATTCAAGTTGCGGTAGATACCCACACAAATCGTCTTATTATTTCTATCGCGATTGATAATTTAGGAAAAGGCGCCGCTGGCCAAGCTTTACAAAATGCCAACATCATGTGCGGCTATGATGAAATTCTTGGTTTATCAACTCAAGGAGTGCGTTAATGGTTTCACTTCCACAAGGATTCAAAGGCGCTGGAGTATCGGCTGGAATCAAGAGCTCGGGAAAGCGCGATCTAGCGTTGATTATTAATGAAGGCCCACAAAAATATGGAACAGCAGTTTTTACATCCAATCGGGTGGAGGCTGCTCCGGTAACCTGGTCACGAGAAGTAGTTAAGGACAACGAAGTCACGGCGATCATTTTAAATAGTGGAGGGGCAAACGCGTGTACCGGCCCGGATGGCTTTGCAGATACTCACAAGAGCGCCGAATATGTTGCCGATCAATTGGGATTGAACGCTGGAGACATTGTCGTTTGCTCAACCGGGCTCATTGGAACCCGCCTTCCTATGGACTCACTTCTGGCTGGCGTCAATATTGCAATTGAGAGCCTTGCAGTAGATAACGCCGAACTCATTGCCGAAGCAATTATGACAACCGATTCTCATCCTAAATTTTTCGAGACGGAGTTCAAGGGCGTCAAAGTCTTCGGGATGGCAAAAGGCGCCGGGATGTTGGCACCGTCCCTTGCAACCATGTTAAGCGTTATAGCGACAGATGCTGTTGTCGATGGCACTGCCGAAAATATATTCAAGGAAGTTGCTGAGGAAACTTTCAGTCGCATTGATTCAGATGGATGCATGTCAACGAATGACACAGTCACATTTATGGCATCGGGTGCGAGTGGAATTAGCTTGACTCAATCTGAGTTGAAACACGTACTCCTTGAATGTGCAACCTACCTTGCACAAGAGTTGATTTCAGATGCAGAAGGACATACAAAAGTTGTCGAAATTATCACGGTAAATGCCGCTTCGGTGGAAGATGCCCTTGAAGTTGGGCGAAGCTGTGCACGAAACAATCTACTTAAGTGCGCGCTAAATGGCGGGGATCCAAACTGGGGTCGAGTTTTAGCAGCCGTTGGCACGACAAATGCCACTTTTGATCCGCATACAATTGATGTTTCTCTCAACGATGTAATGGTCTGCAAGGACAGTGCGCCAGGAGTGGATAGGTCGCACGTTGATTTACAAGGAAAGAATATTCGCATCATGATTAATTTGAAGGCCGGCAGTTGCGCGGCAACAATTTGGACAAACGACTTGTCGGCAATGTATGTGCACGAGAATTCGTCGTATTCATCATGATTGTTGTGAAATACGGAGGTCATGCCTTACCTCGTGCTGGTACTCCGGACGCAATTCTTAAGGTCGTGGCCGACTATCACAATAACGGTGCAAAGATTGTTCTGGTACATGGGGGCGGACCTCAAGTCGATGCAGAGCTGGCTATCCATGGCATCGCAACCGAAATGGTTGGGGGATACCGTGCCACGACACCAGAAGTTTTTGAAGTCGTGCAAAAAGTTTTATCAGGCCAAGTACTTCGTACCTTGGTGAACCAACTCATTGGTTACGGCGCAAATGCGGTGGGCCTATCGTCAGGCGACGGCCAAACTATTAGAGCTGAACAGATGGAACCTGAGGTGAATGGTGAGAAACTCAATATCGGCTTAGTCGGAGACATTGCTTCGACAGATCCAAAGTTATTGCTCTCACTTCTTGAATCTGGTTTTCTTCCAGTTGTTTCACCTGTGTCAGTCAGCAAAGAAGGAGTGGGCCTTAACGTTAATGGCGATATCGCGGCCGGAGCTATAGCAGGAGTGCTCAAAGCCGATGAAGTTATTTTCATGACGGATGTTGAAGGTATCTACCGTGATTTTCCGGATGTGAACTCACTCATTAGAACCATTACATTTGATGAACTCCAAATTTTGCAAAAAACTTTCTCCGCCGGAATGATTCCAAAATCAAAAGCTGCCTTATCAGCGTTAACGGCTGGAGCAAAAAGCGTACGCGTGATAGATGGTCGAAACAGCGAGAATTTATTGAAAGCACTTGCCGGGCAAGGTGGAACGGTTGTGACAAAATGATCGTGAACTCAAATTCCCGCTGGGCAAATGCGATGGAACTAAATTATGGCGTTCCGAGTGTTTCTCTTGTCAAAGGTAAAGGTAGCTATGTTTGGGATGAGAACGGTAAGAAGTACTTAGATTTTCTTGGAGGTATTGCAACAAATCTTTTAGGACATGCCGACCCTGATATTGTAAAAGCCGTAAGTGCTCAAATTCGCACGTTGGGTCATGTGAGTAATCTTTATTCACATCCGTATGGACTGCAGTTAGCAGAGAAAATTCAACTGCTAGTGGGACACCCTTCGAAAGTATTTTTTTGCAACTCAGGAGCAGAGGCAAACGAGGCTGCGCTTAAGATTTCGCGCCTCACTGGCAGGACGAGAATACTTTCGACGGAGGGAAGTTTTCATGGCAGAACAATGGGTGCATTGTCGTTAACTGGGCAGCCGGCTAAGAGGTCAGCTTTCATCCCTCTGTTAAGAGGCGTTAAATTTCTCCCTTACGGAGATACCAAATCCATGGAACGCGCTATATCCTCCCGAGTCGCAATGGTGATTCTTGAAGCCATACAAGGAGAGAACGGTGTAGTAGTGCCACCGGTGGGTTATCTAAAACGTGTTCGTGAATTGTGCGACCAACATGGAGTATTGCTTTGCATAGACGCCGTCCAAACAGGAATGGGTAGAACGGGAAATTGGTTCGGGTATGAAAGTGAAGATATCCTTCCAGACATTTTGACTCTAGCAAAAGGGCTTGGTGGCGGCTTACCACTTGGCGCGATGATCACCATAGGGGAGAAGGCTCCTCACTTCAGTGCAGGCCAGCATGGATCAACATTTGGCGGCAATCCGGTCTCAGCTGCAGCGGCGCTTGCAACTATCAGTGCGATCGAGAAGAGACGTCTCTTGAAGAACGCCGTCAAAATCGAGAGCGTCTTACGCAGGGGATTGCAAGGAATCGACGGCGTAGATCATGTGAGAGGTCAAGGGTTGCTACTTGGAATTGTGTTGAAGGAGAACATTGCCCATCAGGTAGTGGTTTCGTGCGCCGCGCATGGCCTACTTGTAAATGCAACATCCGAAAAAGTCATTCGAATCGCCCCTGCACTGAATGTGACCGATGTGCTTGTAAAAGAGTTTCTTAAGAAATTTACTATGGCACTCAAGGAGGTTTCTGAAATTGTCTAAAACCCCGATTACTTCCCCCGCTAAGAGAAAAACAACGATTGCTGATTTGATTTCGAAGAAAGTGATTGATTCACAAGAGGCTCTTGTGCATGCACTAAAACGAGAGGGAATTATTGTTACACAAGCGACGGCGAGCCGCGATCTCGTTGAATTGGGCGCCTATCGAGGAAAGGACAAGAGTGGTGTAACGCGTTACCTTCTTCCCGCGGAACAGTTTTCATCGACAAAGCCAGATCTCTTGCTTTCAGCTAAAGCAAGTGGAAATTTGGCTGTATTGCGAACTCCACCTGGCGGTGCTCAGTTATTGGCTAGTTCACTTGATCATTCTGACTTGGTCTCCCTGCTCGGCACTATCGCGGGGGACGACACGGTTTTAGCAGTGGCCAGCACATCGCAAGGCGGTGCTCGACTCATCAAAGAAATTCAAGATTTCTTGGGTGGTTCTCGCGTAAAATCAGCAAGGTCGACGCAACAAAAGAGAAGGTAAGGAAACTGACATGGCTCTTTGGGGCGGACGTTTTTCGGCAGGACCAGCACAGTCGGTGGCGGCGCTCTCTAGAAGTGTTGAATTTGATTGGCGGCTTGCTCAATACGACATACGCGTAAATGTTGCTCATGTACGTGGCTTAGAAGCTGGGAATGTAATAGGTGGGGCAGACTCGCAAAAGATTATCTCGGCGCTCGGTGAACTCAGCCAAGAAGTCGAATGCGGAAAATTCACCTACAACTCTTCCGACGAGGATGTTCATAGCGCCATTGAGCGCGGCCTCATCGAAAAACTAGGACCACTGGGTGGTGCCTTTCGCGCTGGGCGTTCTCGTAACGACTTAGTTGTTACAGACTTCAAGCTTTACATGATTGATCACATCATGGAAATTGCGCAAACGTTGACCCTCTTAGTCGATGCACTTAATCGAAGCGCCGAGGAGTACAAGGATGCTTTAGCCCCAGGTTTCACTCATCTTCAACACGCGCAACCCATCAATTTTGGACATGAAATTGCAAAGCATTCACATGCATTTCTTCGCGATATCGATCGAATCTCTGATTGGCTTGAGAGAAATTCATTTTCACCGTTAGGCGCGGGTGCGTTGGCGGGATCTGGTTTACAACCTCATCCAGAAAGCGCTGCGAAAGAATTGGGATTTGTTGGTGCATTGGCTAATTCGATTGATGCAGTGAGTGACCGAGATTTTGTCGCCGAAGCCCTTTTTATATTCTCAGTAATCGGAATTCATCTTTCGCGGATTGGCGAAGAGTTCACCATATGGAGTACAACTGAATTTGGTTGGGCAAAGTTGGATGATGCATTCTCAACTGGGTCTTCAATCATGCCCCAGAAGAAGAATCCTGATATCGCAGAATTAGCGCGTGGAAAGTCTGGTCGTTTGATTGGAAACCTGACGGGTTTGTTAACTGTCCTGAAAGGTTTACCTTTCGCGTACAACAGAGATTTGCAAGAAGATAAGGAACCGGTCTTTGATTCAATTGAGACTTTACAAGTGATTTTGCCAGCCGTGATAGGCATGATTGAAACGACAACATTTGATCGCGAACGTATGGCTAGAGGCGCGCTTACCGGACATGCTTTGGCAACTGAAATTGCCGATTTTCTTGCTCGAAAAGGAATTCCATTCTCGGAAGCACACGAAACGTCAGGTAAATGCGTGCGCCTTGCAGACTCTCTTTCCTTAGAGGTTCATGAACTAACGGATGAACAACTACAGGGAGTCCATGCGCAACTTACAAGTGACATTCGCACCCTTCTCACTGGTTTAGGTGCAACGAACTCTCGAACTTCGGTGAGCGGTACGTCGCAATCAAGTGTTTCGGCTCAAATTAGCCTCCTTAAAGTTACAAACCAAGTCGCGCTGAAGAAGATTGAAAACGCACGCGAAACCTTCTCAAGAATGATGAGTATCTAATAGCCATGACAAAACAATTACTTTCAGACCTTGAATGGCGTGGACTCATCGCACAGACAACTGATCGCGCGGCACTTACAAAAGACTTGGATGCTGGGCCGCTCTCCTTTTATGTGGGTTTTGATCCAACAGCTGCCAGTCTTCACATCGGCAATCTCGCAGTCATTTGCACGATGCGCCGTTTTCAGCAAGCAGGGCATAAACCTATCCCGCTTGTCGGTGGCGCCACCGGCTTAGTGGGAGATCCCTCTGGAAGAAATGAAGAACGCTCCCTGAACGAAGAGGCGCTTGTTGTTGATTGGGTTAATCGCATTCGCAAACAGTTGGAGCATTTTTTATCCTTTGAAGGTGGCAATGCGGCAACAATGGCAAATAATCTTGACTGGACCGCGCCAATTTCAGCTCTGACATTCTTACGTGATATCGGAAAGCACTTTAGCGTCAATCAAATGCTTTCTAAGGATAGTGTTTCAGCGCGGCTAGATGGTGGAGGTATTTCCTATACCGAGTTCTCTTATCAAGTTTTACAAGCACTAGATTATTTAGAACTTTACAAACGGTATGGATGCAAGCTTCAAATGGGCGGAAGTGATCAATGGGGAAACATAGTTGCTGGACTTGATCTCATTCGAAAAGTTGAAGGCGGTTCTGGTCACGCACTCACTATTCCTCTCATTACAAAATCTGACGGAAGTAAATTTGGAAAGAGTGTTGGCGGTTCTGTTTGGCTGGACCCAGAGATGACATCACCTTATGCATTTTTTCAATTCTGGATTGGCGTTGACGATGCGGATGTTGAAAAACTTCTTAAAGTCTTCTCTTTTAAATCGCACGAAGAAATTGATACGTTGCTAATTTCGTTGAGAGAAAATCCAGGTGCGCGTGAAGCTCATCGTGCTTTAGCGCGTGAGCTAACTGCTCTTGTGCATGGAGAACATCATGCGCAACAATCTGAAGCAGCTGCTAAGGCGCTATTTGGACAAGGTGAACTGAGTGAGTTAGACGAAGAAACTTTAACTTCCGCCCTTTCGCAATTACCGCGCACGGAAATAAAAAGAAGCGAAGCAATTCCTACGTGGGTTGATTTATTGGTAGCAACAGGTGTCGTTGATTCTAAATCTGCAGCCCGTCGCATCGTAAAAGAAGGCGGTGCGTATTTGAATAACGAAAAGATTTCTGGTGAAGACTTTGTGCCAACTCTAGAGAGTGCACTCTTTGGAAGATTCTTCATATTGCGTAAAGGAAAGCGGGATTTGGCTGGAGTTGAGTTAATTTAGATTCGGCAAGATCTCCTAGCCAGAAAACCCCCAATTTCTGGGGGTTTTTGCTTTTGGCGAGCGTGGGAAAGGTCACCCTGACCAGCCCCTCAAAGTGGTCATCCTGATTTGGCTTTTACGCTCAGTGTGGGCTATATTTCGGGCTCGCTACGAAACGGACTGGTCTTAAGTCTAGGTTTTACGCTTAAAAACGCGTAAATCTAGCCACCAGAATAGGCCGAGTAGCAGTCCAAGCAAGTGCCACATGCCGGGAATTGAGCCGCAGAAATGCGGATTTGACCCCCTGCGTGTGTTCCACTATGTTTGGCGGTCTGCCTCGAAAAAGGTTTAAAGCTTGCTTTTAACTTGCTTCGATGCGCGTCCGTACCTTGAGAACTCAACAACGTGCAATATCAATGCCAATCAAGGCATAAATTGACGTGCCTTAAAAACACGTTAATAGGCCTTAGATTCCTTTGTATTTTTTTCAGCTCGAAAGAGTTTGGATTAGTACAGAAACAAAAACAATTGGACAGAAAAGAAAATAGCAAAAGCTAGTTTCGATTCTATGCCAGATCAAACATTCTATGGAGAGTTTGAT